>NZ_CP090983.1:910000-1222500 GCF_021513155.1 Jeotgalibaca sp. MA1X17-3 | reverse complement strand
CTGTCAACAATAAAATAAAATGTTTTTTATTTTATTGTTGTATTTATTGTCGTTCTTCTGAATCCGTTTCTTCGCTCTTGCAAACAAGCGACTTAAGAATAATATCATGCGGAAGAGATGATGTCAAACATAAATATGAATTTCTTTTATTTATTGTCAACATAAACTTTACCACTGAGATGCAGGCCTTGTTAACCTGTGAATCTTTTCATTCTTAATTTCGATTGCTTCTATCATGATATGACTTCAATAAAAAAAGAAGAAGCATATGCTTCTTCTTTTTTAAATTCTTTTATAGTCTACTATTCAAATCTTTCGCTAACTCTTCATACCCAGGCTTTCCTAGTAATGCAAACATATTTTTCTTATACGCTTCTACACCTGGTTGATCAAATGGATTAACTCCATTTAAATATCCAGAAATTCCAACTGCAATTTCGAAGAAGTAGATAAGATAACCTAAACTATAAGCATCCATTTTAGGAATGGATAACAACAGGTTTGGAACATCTCCATCAGTATGAGCTAGTAAAGTACCTTGATAAGCTTTGGTGTTCACAAAATCAAGATCTTTTCCTTGTAAGTATTGTAAACCATCCAAGTCTTCATCTTGCATAGGAATATCCAAATTTTTTCGAGGGTTATCTACTTTAATAACTGTTTCGAAGATATTACGTCTACCTTCTTGAATGTATTGTCCCAATGAATGCAAATCTGTAGAAAAGTTTGCACTAGCAGGGAAAATACCTTTTTCATCTTTTCCTTCAGACTCTCCGAATAGTTGTTTCCACCATTCTGAGAAATATTGCATTCCTGGTTCATAGTTAATTAATAATTCAGTGACTTTTCCTTTACGGTACAAAATATTACGGATTGCTGCATATTGATATGCACCATTTTTTTCTAAGTCTGAATCAGAATATGCTTTACGAGCATCTTTAGCACCTTCCATGATTGCATCAATATCTGCGCCACTAACAGCAATTGGTAGTAACCCAACAGCAGTTAAAACAGTAAAGCGTCCACCAATATCATCTGGAATAACAAATGTTTCATATCCTTCTACATCAGCTTCATGTTTTGCTGCTCCACGTTCTTTATCGGTGGTAGAATAAATACGTTTTACTGCTTCTTCTTTTCCGTATTTATCAATCAATAATTTCTTGAATACACGGAAAGCAATAGCAGGCTCTGTTGTTGTACCAGATTTAGAAATCATATTTACTGAGAAATCACGATCACCAATCACTTCAATAAGATCTGCTAAGTATGTAGAACTAATGCTATTTCCTGCAAAAAAGACTTGAGGTGCTTTACGATCTTCTTTTGATTGCAAGTTATTAAAAGTATGGTTCAAAAAGTCTATTGCTGCTCTAGCACCTAAATAGGATCCACCTATTCCGATAACTACTAGAACTTCGGAATCACTTTGGATCTTTTCTGCTGCTTTTTTGATGCGTGCAAATTCTTCTTTATCGTAATTTTCTGGCCAATCTACCCAACCTACAAAGTCTCCACCTGCACCCGTACCTTCACGTAGTGTTTTGTCTGCTGCGGATACTTGTACTTGTAAGTTATCTAATTCATGTTTACCAAAGAACTGTAGCGCTTTTGAGTAATCAAATTGAATATGTGCCATTAAATTTCCTCCATCTCTTTTTGTTTAGTCCATTTCTAATTGCGGTGCGTGATATATGGGAACACCTTCAAAATTACATTCATCCCATAAATACTTTAAATCCTTTGCTCTTCTCCAAAACATAACGTCACTATCTATTAATATGGTATCTGGATTCGCAGGTGTTTCTACTATATCAAATACAAAAAGAGGTGTTTTAGAGTCTTCTTCTTTTATATTTGTTAGATCCATCAAGCGTAATGAATCAGAACTGATCGTGACATGTTGAAGTAATCTTTTCATAATGATCCCCATCGGTGATCGGTCTTCTGTATCTATTAATTCAAAAGGAAAAAAAGTTTCCCTTCTAGATGGTGTACCAGAAAAAAAGATTCTCCTTGTTGATTTGTTACCATAATTGTCCCAGCAACATGATTCTTTCTGGTCATAATCTTTCATCCCTTTTCCATATAATAGTATTTTAATTTCCATTTACCATTTCGGAAATTCGTGATTTCTCGTCCTGTTTTGCTTCTTCAATCCAAACCGGCATTTTATCACGTAAGGAGACAAATCCTATATGAGGAGAATATCGTCTCCTCTTATACTTTTTCCGGGACGGATAAGCTGGAAGCGGCAACTTATCCAAAGCTCTTAAAGACAAGCTAATTTTTTGGGTGTATTCGTCGATATCAATAATTTTTGCAACGACATCCTCATCTTGTTTAGCTAATCCATCTAAGTTTGTAACGTATCCATGCTTGCATTCCGAAATATGAATGAGTCCCTGTGTTTGTTTATCCAATGCTACGAATATACCGTAAGACTGTATACCAGTAATTTTACCGGTAACAACATCTCCTATTCTATATTTCATTATTAATTAACTTCCCTTCACTATACACCTTCATTATAACATGTTTTGTGAAGAAAACGATAGGCAAAAACTCTATAGTCTTCATGAAGTAAACCTTAACCTTCGACGATAACTTCTTCTAATACTACATCTTCCAATGGTTTATCCGCTGCATTCTTTTCAACATCTTGTATTGCATACGCAACATCCAAGCCTGAATCTACTTGACCGAAAACAGTGTGACGATTATCTAACCAAGGTGTTCCCCCTTGTTTTGCATAAACATCAATAATTTCAGCGGGCCAACCACCATCTTTTAGTTGAGAAAGCATGTCATTCGGAACGTTATTTGCTGTTACAATGAAAAATTGACTGCCATTTGTGTTTGGACCTGCATTTGCCATGGAAAGTGCACCATGTATATTGAATAAACCATTGTTGAACTCATCTTCAAAAGACTTATCCCAAATACTTGCTCCACCCATTCCTGTACCTGTAGGATCTCCACCTTGAATCATGAAGTTATTGATGACGCGATGGAAAATAATTCCGTTGTAATATCCTTTTTTAGCTAAACCAACAAAGTTTTCAACTGCTTTAGGTGCACGGTCTGGGAATAATCTAAATTTGATGTCCCCTTTACTTGTTTTCATTGTTACGTTTATTTCATTTTCACTATGTTCACTTACCTGTGGTAATTTTGTCATTATTTCATCTCCTCTTCTCTTTATTTCATCATAAGCTATAAAATTATAAAAAACAACAATCAATAATTAGTAAAGTAAGTTTTGATTGCATTAAAAAGTCCTGAAGCAAGTATATTTCTTCTATCTTATTTACTGATTAACTTAACTTTATATTTTTCACTTACTATCTATTTTCTTTTGAGATTTCAAAATGCAAAGGACTAATCTAAACGACTAGTTAATTTTATTATCAGAAGTAAAAGGTTTCATGTTATTATAGATAATGATTACAACAACTGACGAAGGGTGCGCTTGAATGATTATATTTATGAACTTCCCATTAATTTGTGCGTTAACCGCTATTTTCTTTACGCAAATTATTAAATATCCGATTGCACGATTATTAAAAGGAAAACAGACATCCTTAGCTATTGTTACAACAACAGGCGGAATGCCTAGTTCTCACTCAGCCGGGGTAACGGCTTTGATTACAGCACTTATTCTAGAATATGGGTATGCATCTGGATATGTAGCAATTGCTACTACCTTTGGAGTCATTGTCATGTTCGACTCTATGGGTGTTCGTCGTCAAAGTGGTGAACAAGGAATCGTTTTGGTAGATTTACTAAAGGAATGGAGAATTCTTGCAGAAAATTATATACACAAGTATTCTGATGAAAATCAAACAGATACATTGGAGCGAATTCAAGATAAAAAAATGATTTTAAAAAAATATCTTGGTCATAAACCAGCTGAAGTATTCGTTGGCTTGTTGACAGGCATAGCGGTAGCCTTTGCTGTTCGCTTAATTTATGCTCGTATGGGTATTCTTTAAAAAGGAAATTTGGAGGGTTCGTTTTGAACGAAGATAAAGAGATTTATGATATAACCATCATCGGTGGAGGTCCAGTCGGTATGTTTACAGCATTTTATGCAGGACTACGACAAGCGAAGGTAAAGATTATAGAAGCATTGCCTCAATTGGGTGGTCAGCCAGGGATGTTATATGCAGAAAAAAACATTTATGATATTGCTGCAATACCTGAAGTTACTGGTGAACAATTAGTAAAAGACCTCC
This sequence comes from Jeotgalibaca sp. MA1X17-3, assembly GCF_021513155.1. Taxonomy (NCBI): domain Bacteria; kingdom Bacillati; phylum Bacillota; class Bacilli; order Lactobacillales; family Carnobacteriaceae; genus Jeotgalibaca; species Jeotgalibaca sp. MA1X17-3. The sequence goes on along the minus strand of NZ_CP090983.1, from coordinate 1,218,262 downwards.
ATGAACAGATGAGTCGATTTAATACAACCACTGTATTTGAAGAAGAAGCTTTTGAATTAGAAAAAAATGAAGATGGGATTTTTGAAATCCAAACAACAAAGTGTCTGCATTACTCAAAAGCAGTTATCATCTCTTCTGGTAATGGTGCTTTCCGGCCAAGAAAACTGGAAATAGATCATGCAGAAATGTATGAAGATACGAACTTGCATTATTTTGTTAATAATGTAGAAAGTTTTAGAGATAAAACTGTCGCAATTTGTGGAGGTGGAGATTCCGCAGTCGATTGGGCTCTTACGCTAGAGCCAATTGCTAAAAAAGTTATTTTAATACATAGACGTCCACAGTTTCGCGCGCAAGAACATAGCTTGCATTTGCTATCCCTTTCATCGGTTGAAGTAATGACTCCTTTCGTACCTACTCGTATCAATGGAGATGGTGCTACTTTAGATACAGTTGTTTTACAAGAAGTTCGTAAAGAACGGACCGTAGAAATAGATGTGGATGATTTTTTAATTAACTATGGATTTTCTTCATCTATTGGTGGGTTAAAAAAATGGGGTTACCAAGTAAAAGGAAATGCAATCGTGGTAAACTCTAAGATGGAAACATCTATACCTGGTGTCTATGCTGTAGGAGACATCTGTACGTATGAAGGAAAAGTGAAACTAATTGCATCTGGATTCGGCGAAGCACCTACTGCAGTAAATAATGCCATGGCCTTTATTAATCCAGATACACGTGTGCAGCCAATGCACAGTACGAGCCTATTTTAAAAGGAGGAAATAAAATTGATAAAAAGTCACAGTGAATTACATGAAAGAGCTTTAGAGTTGTTAACTATCCGGGGAATTGATTTGGATGATATTGCCGATTTAGTACTCTACTTACAAAAAGATTATGTACCTGGTATCACGCGTGAAGATTGCCGGAAAAATGTGGAAGCAGTCTTAACGAAAAGAGAAGTTCAAAATGCGATTATTACGGGAATTGAATTAGATATGTTAGCTGAAGAAGGTAAAGTATCTCAACCCCTGCGAGATATTCTTGTAAATGATGAGGGTCTCTACGGAATTGATGAAATTTTAGCTTTATCGATTGTAAATGTTTATGGATCCATTGGATTTACTAATTACGGATATATCGATAAGGTAAAACCAGGAATTCTTCAAGACTTAAATGACCGTTCTAATGAACAATGTCATACTTTTTTAGATGATATTGTGGGAGCAATCGCCGCTGCAGCAGCAAGCCGAATTGCCCATGATGATCCAAACAAAAGTGAAATTATGAAATAATAGAAAAAAGACACTTCGAGAAATTCGAAGTGTCTTTTTTCTATTATTTTACGGTTTTTCTTTTCGCCCATATATAAAGTGCCCACAAGGTTATTTCTAGAATTAAGAAAACAAGAACAAAACAGTGCATAAAAAAATCTTGTGGTAAAGCAAGGATAATTGGATCTGATTGAGCATCAAATATCCATGCATCATTATTAAAAAAGATTTCGTGAAATAGTACAAAAAGACGATTGAAATTAACAAAGATAAAAAACAATAAAATATTAGGTAAGATCGCCATTATCTGTAATGGAAGAACCATCTCCCAAACTCGACCTTTACGTTTTTCTTTGATAAAGAAAAATGAAAGAACACCAGTAATCAATAAGATCACATAGTCGAGTTGAAACAACTTTTTCACTTCATAAAAATGAAATAAACCATTTTCTGATGATGGGAAATTTGGCATGGATAACTCTTCTATCCAAGGAACGTTTAGATAGTTAATCAAAATTCGATAATTATCAACTAGAATATCTTTCGATAGCCCTGTCATCTCCTCAATATTTAAAAAAGAAATTTCAAAATGATAAAGAGGAGTAAAATTAATAACAAAGGCAATTGCAAATGATAGAATAAATAAAAAGATAGCAAGATATCCAATGAAATTTCCGAATTTTCGTATCATCATAGCTGCCACTCGCTTAAATCCTCGATGATATGAGTCGGTTTTTCTTCTTTAGCTTCTAAATCAACTCGTTGAGTAAATCCAGTTAAGGTTAAAATGGTGTCTATTCCAAAATGGATTCCCGCAAGGATGTCTGTATGATAATTGTCTCCAATCATCACTACTTCATCTTTTTCTAATCCCATCATTTGAAGAGCTCCTTCCATAATAGGTGAATGAGGTTTACCTATTATAGTAGGTTCTTTTTGAGTACTTGCTTTTAGAAAAGCAGTTAGTGAACCTGAACCAGGAACAAAACCAAATTCTGTTGGTAAATTAGAATCGGTATTGGTTACAACGAATTCGGCACCTTTTCGAATTGCCATACTTGCATCCATTAACTTCTCATAGGTTGTATCACGATCCAGAGCTTGAATAACAACCTCCACATCATCTTTAGTTACAATTAATCCAGCTGTTTTTGCTTGTTTAATTAAAGCAGCTTCTCCTACCACTAATGTTCTTGCTGCTGGATGATTTTTTTTACATAATCAATCGCAGCCATCCCACTCGTATATACATGGTTTTCATCGGTATGAATGTCACACGTTTCTTTCAAAAATTTCACGACATCTTCTGGCTCTTTTGTAGCATTGTTCGTCAAAAATAAAAATGGGATATTTTTTTCTTGTAATTCTTCCACAAATAGTCTTGCAGTCAAAATCGGCTCGTTTCCATTATAAACGGTGCCATCTAAATCAATTAAGTATCCTTTATATGCTTTGTTCATCATTTCCTCCCTATTTTCTATTATTTATGGTTTTTTTCATCTTTTACCGTATGAATTTTGAAATCTGCTTTTGGATTTTCTTGTTCTACTGCAATTGTTTTATTATTTTTAACTTGAGTCTGTGGTTTTTTATTTTCAGTTTTTTTAATGACAAAACCTTTACTTTGATTAGGTGGTGTTTCTTTTTTATTTTTTGGAGATACCTTATTAGAAGGACTCGGTTTCTGCTTAGGAACAACAGGAGTATGTACTTTGCGATTACTACTATCATTCTTCATATCTGTTTTTCTTGGTTGTGTTTTTTTAGCTTCTGGTTTTTGTGGTTCACTTTTTTGGTGATCTACTCGTTTCGTTTTTTTCTTTCGTTGGCTTTTCGATTTCTTACTTTTCTCAGATTTCTCTTTTTCTAAAACAAAATACGCACAACCAAAGTTACAAAACTCAAATAAATAATCTTCTAAAAAGTCAATTTTTTTGTCAAAAGGTGCTCGATTATTACTTTCATCAAAGAACCCTTTTAGACGCAATTGATCATATCCCCAATCACCTACGATATAGTCATACTTATTAAGAATGCTATTATGTCGTTCAACAATTGCATCCACTTGAAACGCATCTCGATAATCAACTACGACTTCATAGACTTGATTTTCAATTTTTACATGAGTATCATCAATCTTTGTAACATTTGATTGATTTAAAATGACTGGTTCAACTTCCTGTTGCTCTTCTACCTCGGTAGTAATATCCTCTAGTTTAGAAGCAATCTGTTCTTTCAGTATTTTCTTTTCTTTTTTACTTTCTTTTTTTAACATTTAATCGCCTCTTTTACAATTCATAATTGGAACGTGTTCTTCTAGATACCATCCGACTACTTCTCTTAAAAAATAAGGAAATAGCAATTCATTTCTGCCTTTATTCTCTATAGAAGGAAAAAAATCCACGTATCGATAATGATCTACTGTTACAAATGATAATTCTTGTTCATCCATTATTTTTTTACCTGCATATAAAATAGTATGTGATTCTGGTAGAACTTCTATTCCTTTGTAACACAATTCACCGAATACTTTTCCTCTGAATCCCATTCCCATTACTTTTCGAGTTCGTAACTCTTCTCTTTGTCGTTCCATTCCCCAAATCATTTCTTTGAAGTCTCTTCCATTCATTCGGCACACGATTAACTTCATAGGATGTGGAAGAACATGATGCAGAGTTTGTTTGGTAATGGTTCCTTTGGGTAAGTCATCTAAAAAAAGTCCAGAGTTCAAAATTCCAATCTGTACTTCTGCATATTGGGTAATCGCATCAAGTCCTAAATCTACTAATGCAGTATGATGATTCCAATCTGTTTTCAAAGAAAAAGGGAGTGTCATAATTTCTTCTTGACGTAAGAGATCTTCTCCTCCAATAAATAATCCCTCTATTTCATTAGCATCCTCTGGCACATCGGGAAGGAGGGAGCAGTCAATCAGTTCCGTTTCCATCTTTATACGCTGCTTGTCCGATAAGGTGAACGTCGTATGTCCTACGTAAGTGCCCCACTTTCCTCCGCCAGTTAGTAACGTCTGTTCAATCAACCTTCCGGTAGGTAAGACATGATGAGTGTGGGCACCAATAATTAAATCAATATCTTCGTACATTTCTGCCATATGTTCATCTTCTATAATGCCCATGTGAGATAGTAAAATAATGATGTCTGTCTTCGGGGCCAATTCTTTTAATAAATCTGGCAAAATTTCAAAAGATTCTTTTGGTTGCCAGCCATTCGGGAGATAACTTAAATAAAGAGGAGCTGTTAAACCAATGATCCCAACACGAACACCGTCTGTTGTCGTACGAATGACATACTCCTCTGCCCAATCTGGTATTTTTTGAGTTTCTATATCAAAAAGATTCGCTAAGACAACATCAACATTTGCATGATCATAGAGTTGATTGAGAATTCTTTTTGGGTTTCCAATTCCTTCATTATTGCCAATCGTTACCACATCAAAAGGGACGGTATTCATTAACTCAATATTAGCTTGTCCATCGGTTGCTTCTGTTAGCGGATGAACTCGATCTAGAAAGTCCCCTATATCAAAAAACAAAGCATCTTCCGATTGTTCTTGATGAAAAGCTTTTCGACTGTTCAAAAAACGTCTTATTTTTAGGGCCAATTCTCAAAATGGGAGTGCAAATCATTTAAGTGATATATATGTATTTTTTTCATATCTCTCACCTTTACTCTCCTCTTTATGATTTCTTATTTGGAACCGTAAAATCTCCTAGTCCCGCATTTGTAATCTCTACTAACTTTTGAGGTTCCAGTTGAATTTGAACCCCTCTTTTTCCTGCTGAAACGATTATAGATTGCTTTTCTTTTATATGATTTGAAAAATAAGTTGGGTATTCCTTCTTCATTCCAATTGGAGAACACCCACCCCGAATATAACCAGTTATGTCCTCCAATTCTTCAAGAGGTAAAAGATGAATGGATTTATTGCCGCTTGTACGAGCAAACTCTTTTAAACTAATCTTCTCGTTAGCGGGAATAACAGCCACGGTTACACCGGTTCTATCTCCTACGGTTACAATCGTTTTATACACGGATCCTCCACTTTTTTCCATTTGCTTTAAGACATGCTCCGCATCTAAATGGTCTTCGGACCACGTATATTCATGAACATCATAAGCAATATGAAGTTGGTCTAATTTTCGCATCGCATTTGTTTTTGGGATTTTCTTTTTTCTCATTTTAACACCTTCATTATTAATATGACCATTTTACCATATGTAACGTTCTTTTTTTAGTTTATTAAGAGAATCCCTTAAAGTCCTTTATATTTAATAATGATATCACGATCTAACCTAAGACTTGTACCTATATCTTCTCTTTCCTTCCGATTAACTTTACTCTATGATGATAGTACAAATGATTTCTAAAGGAGAGTTTTCATGGAAACAGCAGAATATTGGATTAACAAATTAGATTTACAGCCTCATCCTGAAGGTGGCTATTACAAACAAACAGATTATTCAAAAGTGACTTATTCAAATAACGATAAAATTTTACCCTTATATACAAATATTTATTTCCTTTTAACTCCTGAAAGTCCCTCTCATTTTCATGAATTAACTTCAGATGAATTATGGTTTTACCACACAGGGGCTCCCTTAACCGTTCATTCTTTACATAAGGATGGAAGCTATACCCAAACAGCTTTAGGTATAGATAATGGTCATTCCTTACATCACAACGTTCTTGCTGGAACAATTTTTGGTTCAACGGTAGAAGAAGGATACTCCTTAGTCAGTTGTACGGTCATTCCAGGCTTTGATTTTGATGACTTTACCCTATTCACAAAAGATGATTTAATAAAACGATATCCAAATCATCAAGAGATTATCAATCGTTTAGCCTATGAGCAGTTACCTGAATGAAAATAAAAATTAAATATAGAATGGTAACTTTAGGTTAAGCAAGAACCAAAAATAAAGTTACACGACCACAAAATGTTAAATCTTGACATTAATATAAATCAATGGTAAAATTATAATTAAATTTACCATTATTTTAGAATAATTTAATGTAAAAAAATATTAGTTTTACCTAAGGAGAGTATATATGATAAAAGTAGGATTTATAGGAATTGGAAATATGGGAAGTGCCATGGCCAATGGACTAGTACAGGCTAACGACATTGATGTATATGTCTATGATATTGATGAGAAAAAAAAGGCTAAAATGGATAAGAATAAAGTTAAGATATTAGAATCAGTTAAAGAAATTTTTGATCACTCTAAATATGTTATATTAGCAGTTAAACCGGATGTTTATAAACTGATATTTAAAGAGATTAAACCATATATTACGAATGAACACATCATCGTTACTATAGCACCTGGATTTTCAATTCATTCAATTAAAGGATTTCTAGGACAAAGCACTAATGTAGTAAGAACTATGCCCAACACACCTGCTTTGGTAAGGGAAGGTATGACAGCCTATAGTTTTGAAGAGGGAGAAATTACGGAAGAAGATCATGAGGAAGTTAAAAAAATATTTTCTTCTTTTGGAAAATATATTAAAATAAATGAAAAAGATATTGAAGCCTTTATCGCAATTGCGGGTAGCTCACCAGCTTATGCATATGTTTATATGGAAGCAATGGCAGATGCCGCGGTATCTTTTGGTCTCGCAAGAGATGTATCTTATCAGCTAGCAGCTCAAGCATTAAAAGGAGCAGCTCAAATGGTACTAGAAAGCGGAGAGCATCCTGGAGTCTTAAAAGATGCAGTAACTTCACCGGGTGGTGGGACCATACAGGCTATTCTAAAACTAGAAGAAACTGGCTTTAGAAGTAGTATTATCCAATCAATGAGAGCGGTTTACGAAAAATCAATCGAACAAGGAAAATTAAGCGAATAATTCTTGAGTTAAAACCTTAAATTGATGTTTCAGTCAGTAGGTAATTGATTAATTGTAGAGATGCTTTACCATATGTTAAATAAAAAATTAAAAAAGGATTGGACTATGAAAAAAAACGTTTAGCATTATTAGGATGTGGATATTTAAATCAAATTGTGGCAAATGCTGTAATAGATGGCACTTTACCAGAGTATGAAATAGTTGGTGTTTTAGCAAGAAATTCAAAAAAAGCAAAAGTCTTTGCTGATCATTTTGGCTGTGTTGCCTACTCGAATATTGAACAACTAATGGATCTTAAACCAGATTTTGTAGCAGAAGCAGCTAGTGGACAAGCGGTTACAGATTACGCTGAAACAATTTTAAGTGGTGGTTCAAATATCATTATACTTTCAGCTGCTCCATTAGCAGACACCAAATTCTTTGAACAAATCAAAAAAACAGCTGAAGAAAATAATGTGAAAATCTATCTACCAGGTGGTGCAACAGGGGCTTATAATCTTCTCCAAACAGCTGCATTAATGAGCAAAACACCAATAGATGTTACTATAACTTCTAAAAAGTCACCACACTTTATCAATAGAACGCTATTTAACAGTGAGAAATTGATGGAGATTACGAAGCCTGAGAGAGTTTTCACAGGATCAGCTAAAGATATTTTAGAAATAAACCCCTATGTATTTAATGTAATCTTTTCAACATCATATGCCAGTGCAGGACTGGAAGACACTAAGTTTAATATTGATGCAACTCCCCAATTTTCAGGTGATGATTACAGAATAGAAGTCATAGGCGATGATGTACAATTAGATTTAAATATTCTGTCCCAGGATTACAGTATTGCTGGTTGGAGTATTGTTGCTATTCTTAAGAATGCAGCATCAACAGTTGTATTTTAATAGGATGTAATACAATTATCCAATGTACTCTTTTGGATTCTATTATTTACTAAATTAGGATAAAATAGTAAAAAGACAGTTACCGTGTATTAGGTAACTGTCTTTTTATGAAGAAATCTCTTTATTTTCTACTTCTCATTAATCCCTTTTGCATGCAACCCAATTTTTTTCCCTAATTGAATATACATTTTTAATTCTTCCGGCTCTAAAACAGAGAACAGTTCTTCGATATCTTTTTGATTAAGGGGAAAGATTTCATCCATCAATTGGCTTCCTTTATCTGTTATCGCTATGTTCATTACTCTTCGATCAGTTTTCCCTTTTGTCCTCGTTACTAATTGCTTTTGTTCTAAACGATCAATCACATAGGTCATACTGCTACTTGCCAGTAGTATTTTCTTTCCGATATTTTGGATAGGCTGTTCTCCTTTATGATAGAGTAGTTCCAACACTCCAAATTCTGACGTATTCAAACCGAATTTTGCAACACTTTTTTGGATGCTCTCTTGTACATATTGTGAAGAACGCATAAGAACAGCAAAAGCTTTCAGTGAGTCATTCTTCGCTCTATCAGTCATATGAACCCTCCTCTTCCTATTAGTACTTGTTCAAACAGGCAACAAAACCTACTCGGTAGGTGCCATTTCATGATTAGAGACCATTCTTTCTTTGTACGATAAATATCGCTTGCCTAATTTATACAGACTAGCAACAATCGGAATCCCTAAGAACATTCCAAGGACTCCAGCAAGCGATCCAAATACCATTACAGAAGCGAGTACATAAATTCCAGGGAGTCCTACTGAATTTCCGACAACTTTCGGATAAATTAAATTACTTTCAATTTGTTGTAAAACGATTAGATAAACTAAAAAAACTACTGCAGATAAAGGATTTACAGTGAAAACCATGAATACCCCTATCGCACCCCCTACGTATGCACCGACAATCGGAACGATATTAAATACGCCAACAAGGGTTCCTACCATCAAGGCATATGGTAATTGTAACAAGAACATCCCAATAGCACACAGTCCTCCTAAAATAACTGCCTCTACACTTTGTCCAGCTATAAAAGCCGTAAATGACTGATGAATCAATTGCAAGGTCGTATCCAAACGAGATTTATGTATAGGTTTCAAATATACCTTTGCAATTCTTTCATACATTCCTATAAAACGTTCTTTATCCAATAAAATATAAATAGAAAAGATAACGACTAACAACAAATTAAACACACTACCCAAAACAACCGTAATAACATTGAACGTTGTCCCTAATACATTTCCGATTCCATTTCCTAAAAAGGCAATTCCGTTTTCTAATAATTCTTTCCAATTTATCTCCATACTCTCAATTACATTCGTAATTTCTTGATTGTTTCTAAATATATTGACAAGGAAACTTTGAATTTCAACAAAATAAGTAGGAAGATTAATCAATAAAACATTAACTGCTTCCGTAATAACTGGAAATACTAATGCGATCAACGTATAGATGATTAGAACAATAAACGTTAATGAAAGAAATAAGCTCATTACTCGTTTGTATTTTTGAATAATTGGACCCTTTATTTTAGAGATCCCTTTTTCAATTCGAACCATAACAATGTTAACGATATAAGCAAATGCTGCTGCAAACATAATATTTGAAAAGGCTATCCAAAGAACGTGCACCATTCCGATTAATCGGTCAAAATTTATGATAGCTAGTACGACTAAAGCAATAATAAAAATATACTTCTGAATTATTTTTTCTGTTTTAATAGTTTTCATATCATTCTCCATTCTGTTTATAATTTGATTATACAGTACTTATAAATAAAACCTCCTACAAAAGCTAAGTTAAGAAAAATATTCAATATCATATAAATTGACATCTTCTTTTATATTTTTTAGTATAGATAAAGAATATACTAAAATAATAGAGTAGAAGTTATATGAATAGGTAACTCATCTACTTAGTGGAGGCGAATTTGCGTAGGATGAGTGAAAATGTAATCCTTTTGCAAAATATCATGACAGAAAAAAATAATTTCTCACCTCAGTACGAAAGAGTTCAAAAAATGCAATTCATTTTAAATGATATGATAAATACGATACAAAGATTTGAAAACGTCTTGAATGAATTAGAATCAAAACAAGACTCGTTACAAGCGCTAACCCGTTACTATGGAGATGAAAAATGGCATCAAGATAGACAGTCTTATGATGAAGGAAAATTTCCAGAAGGAAAAGACTACTCCGTATTAGGAGAAGACTATACTTTTGATATGCTAATTGATCATCATCAATTATCAATACGAATGCTAGAGGTTGCAACTACAATGATTAAACACTTCTAAAGATTCAAAATAAACGCTATAAAAAGGAAAGAGACACCTACTTTTATTTAAGGGTCTCTTTTTTTGTATCTTCTATTGTAATCCTTTTTTTATTTTTGGAGCAAGGATTAAAAAAACAACTCCACTTATTAGAAATGCAATTCCTGCATACACACTCACTTGTTGCCACGTTCCACTTTGAGATAAAATAAGATCATTTCCTTTATATGCCCAGTAAAAAGGATCCCAATAAAAGAATTTTTGCCATTTCTCACCGAGTATCTCCACCGCCAATACTCCTGCTATTAAAGGTAGAAATAGAAGTTTAATACTTCCAGCAGCAGTAATAATATCAGAACTCGTTAATCCTTGAATAAAGCCAACGAGGATACTTAATAAAGACGTTACGATTAAGATAAGTAGAAACTGCAATAAATTTATCCCACCAAATCCAGTAATAAAAATCAAAGCAATGCTCCCGAACAAGGAAAAGATTACACCCATTACACTTTTTCCAAGAATATACTCTAATTTCGTTGTCGGAGTAACATTGATGGCTCGAATGGTACGATCGACTTTTTCCTCTACAATATTTAAAGCAATTAACATTCCCGCTAATACTGATATAAATAAAATCGAAACATTCACTAAAACTTTTTTAAGTGGAGGAACGGTTCGATTAAACTCAGTCAATTTACTGTTGGAATCTTCAACTTTAATATCTAAGATATAAAAACTTTGAAGTAACGTTGCATAATCTACCATTTCCTCTGGTTCATTTCCTTGTGTCATCAAATAGTAATCATTACCCTCTGGAATAATTCCAATTAGATGGTCTCTTTTTTCTACTCGTTCCTGTACTTCTTCAACCGTATCAAATCGTTCTACTTTAGCAAAATCTTCTAAATATTCGATTTGATCAGAATGATTTCCATTTACTAAGGCTAGACTAACCGTTGTTTCATTAATACCTGGAGTAAATATATTAATGAGCATTGCAAAGATAATCGGAACGACCATCACATAAAGGGAGATAAAGTCCTTCATATTTACTTTTACATCTCTTATAAAAATGTTCCCTATTTTTTTAAACATATCAAAATCCCTCCTTATCCTGCTAGTGTTTTTTTATAACGTCTATTTGAAAAGAAGAATAAAAGAAATCCTGTTAAAAGAAATCCTCCAGAAATCAATAAAACATATTTAGTATCTGGAGTATCTAGCAAGATAGATTTAAACCCTTCTAGCATTAGATAAGTGGGAATGAACTTAATAAAGTTAGGATTCCAACTAGGCAGGAAATAAGCAATGTTTGGAATAATCATGAGCATCATAACCACATATATCGTTCCAAAGGCTTGCATAATATTTTCATAAAAACTAGCTATCAATAACCCTAGCGAAGATGAAAAGAATCCTGTTGCTAGTAATAAGATAATAAGTAAAAAATAATCGGGTTGAAGTCCCATGATTGGAATTAATACAATCAAGCTAGATATAAAACTAGTTAAAATAATAACGGCTACTTTACTCATTAAGTAATGCCATACGGGGGATGGCGTTACTGCGTATGCTTTAATAACCCCTTCTTGTCGATCTAGAAAAATATAAGCAGCAATAATGAAAAGCCCCATCAAACTTCCATTAAATACTAAAATAGTAGGAATCATATTTTCCTTATCCGTTAAAAGTTGATGATCCGTTGATAAGGGTCGTACTTCTTGATTTTGCATCGTAGTTTGTATGAACTCAGACGATTCTACGTGTAAAATACTTAAAAGATTTTTAAATCGATTGGATTCATAGCCTTGCAGAAAATATTCATATTTCAACTGATTTTGATCATCCATTTCAATAACGGCAGCCATTTTCCTTTCTGTTTCTGCCATATAAACAGCATCTTCTCTACTAGTTAGAAGATAAATTTCCTTATCTTCTGTACTAAATAAGAATGCGGGTTTTTCTACTTTATCTATATTAACAGTGACATCCTCAACTTTACCGTCTAAATCATTTTCAGATATTTCATCCATAAAGAGTTCTCTAGATTCAGTGGGCATATCTAAATAAATATATTCAGTTCCTTTTGTTTGAAACTGATCAGGTACGAAAAACAGAAAAGTAAGTAAGATCAAAACTGCCATAAAAATTTCAATATAAAAATAAAAGCCTCGAGAAGCAATTTTCAATTCTTTTACAAAACTTGAAAAGAACTTCATATTACGACAGCCCCCTTCCCGTTACTTTAATAAATATTTCTTCTAGTGTTGCTTCTTTTGTATGCATCGTTTGAATATCATGATGCTCAATAATTTCTTGTAGAGCTTTTTTATCTCGAGGAAGAATCGTGGAGAAAGTTTTCTTAACTACTTCATCATTTTCAAGGTATTCCACTTCTACGAGCTTGTCTCCATATTGAAGTTTCAAATTTTTAGGAGAATCGATTAATTTGATTTCACCATCCACAATAAAGGCTACTCGATCACAAAGTTCATCCGCAATAAACATATTATGAGTGGTTAGAAAAATAGTAACTCCTTCTTTATTTTTTTGCTTGATAATATCTTTTATATCTGCTGCAATAGAAGGATCAAGACCTGTTGTCGGTTCATCTAAAAACCAAAGCTTGGGTTGATTAATCATGGATCTTGCAAAAGTAAGTCGGTGTTTCATACCTTTCGAAAACTCACCCGCTTTTACATTTTCTTTTCCATCTAATCCGACTAATTTCAATAGTTTCATAGAATCAATTGTCGGTACATCGAATAATTTAGCATAAAAATCTAAGTTTTCCTTGGCAGTTAATTTACTATAAACGTTTGATTGCTCAAAACTCATGCCGATTTCATTAAAACGTTGTTTCGACATTTCTTTAATATTATAGCCTGCAACTTCTACTTCACCTTTTTGAAGTTGTAAAAGTCCTGTTAATATATTTTGTGTAGTAGACTTTCCAGCTCCAGAAGGTCCTAAAAATCCAAATACTTCTCCATCTTTTACTTCAAAACTAATATCTTTCACTTGAAAATTCTCATCATCATTATAAGAATGGGATAAATTTTTAACGGTAATCATCAGTAAATGACTCCTCTCTATTTATAGAAACTGGTTCTTAACATCTCCATATAAACAAGTAGATCCTTCTCAATTTTTCTGGCATCAAATTCTAATTTTTTATTTTCCATTTTCTTCATATCTTCGCTATACTTTTCTAATGTCCACCGAATAATATTCATTGCTTTTTCTATATCGAGATTTTCTTTAAAAAGTGAATAATCTATATTTAATGTATATACTTGACTATACAATTCAACCGGAAAGTCAGGATAAATCGCCATCATTTCTTCTAAACTTTTATCTTGAAATACAACGAGAGAAAACTCGCTTAAGAAAGAATACTTTTGAAAAACAGTAAACTTAATCATTGAAATTTCTTTCATCCGTAAAAAAATATCTGATTGATCCCAATCTAACTTTTCAACAATACTATCTGTAATCACTTTTATTGCAAAATATTCTAGGTATTCATATAACTTTTTTTTACTACCAAAATAATGGAACAAGATTCCTTTTGATATCCCAGCATCCTCGACTATCTTATTTGTGGAAGCTTTCTGGAAAGTGTTTTTACTAAATTCTTTCATCGCACTATTTAGAATCTTTACTTTTTTTCTTCTTCTATATTTATAAGTGGATCTTGCACCCAATTCTCATCCTTTCTTGTTACTCTTCGACCAGTTCGGTCAATTCTATTTTACTCTTATTGACTGAGGTAGTCAATAAGGGTAATTTAAATCAAGTATTGGTGTTACATTCCAAATTACAGTTGGAGAAAAGAACAATAAAATTAATTTAGAATCAACACAAAAAAGGTTAGGACACCTGTCCTAACCTTTTTATTTATTTACGTGCTTTATGAACTTTTAATTTCTTTCCTTTAACTGTTCGGTTTTGCATTTCAGAAATAACATAACCGCCTTTTCCGTTTAGGACTTCAATATACGTTACATTTTCCTGAATCGTTATAATCCCAATATCTTCAGCAGTAACATCATTAATACTAGTTAAGGTACCTACAAAATCAATGGCTCGTAGTTTTTTCTTTTTACCTCCATTGAAATAAATTTTAGTAATATCTTTATTCAATTCTTTATTACGGGCAATTCGTGGAGCTGTTCTAGTCTTTATCTTCTTTTCAAAAGCATCTTTTGCACGACTAACTGTACGTTCACTAGGAATCATTATTTCTATAATCTCAGCTTGGTCGTCAAAGACATAGTCTCGGACTTCCTGCCATCTTCTTTTATCATTTTCGCTGACCATCGTTAACGCAAGTCCCGTTTTTCCTGCTCGACCTGTTCTTCCAATACGATGTGTGAAGCTTTCCTTTTCAAAAGGAACATCATAATTGATTACGTGAGTAATATTTTCAATATCAATTCCACGCGCAGCAACATCTGTTGCTACTAAATAGCGAAGCTTTCCAGAACGGAAATCATCCAGTACTTCAAGACGATCTTCTTGATCCATACCACCATGTAACTTATCCACTGGTAAGTCTGCTTTACCTAAATACGCATCTACCTCATTGACCGTGTCTTTCATATTACAAAAAATGATACAAGCATCTGGATTTTCAATCGTCAACAAATCTAGTAATAGTTTCTCTTTAGAAGCATCTTGAACTCTGATGTAGGATTGTGAGATTTTTGGAGCATTCTCCACATTTTTTTCCATTTTAATAGAAACACGGTCACTCGTCATATGAAAACTTGCTAAACGAGCTACTTCTGGAGGCATTGTAGCTGAAAAAAGCATCGTTTGACGTTCTTTTGGTAAGTAGTCAATAATATCTTCTACTTGATCGATGAATCCCATATTTAGCATTTCATCTGCTTCATCTAAAATTAGATTACGGACTTCACTCACTACTAGAGTTCCTTCTTTTAGGTGTTCCAGTATTCGTCCAGGAGTCCCTACAACGATATGGCTTTTTTGTTTGAGTTCGGATTTTTGTATTTTAAAAGGTGATTTTCCAAAAACGGCTGTTACTTTAATTCTTTTCAATCGACCAATATTCATAATATCAGCCTTAATTTGTAGAGCTAGCTCTCTCGTTGGGACAAGAATTAGTGCTTGGGGTTTATTTTCTTCCCACAAAACTTGCTCACAAAGTGGAATTCCAAATGCCGCAGTCTTTCCGCTGCCTGTTTGAGATTCTACAATAATATCTTGTTTTTCTAAAGCTAACGGAATAACTTCTTCCTGTACGAATGTTGGACGGTAATAACGCAAACTCGTAAGTGCTTTTACTATTTCAGGACTAATCCCGAATGATTCAAATGTTTTATTTTTCATATTCTCCTACCTTCTTTTTCTTCGCTGAACCAGTATATCAGTATTGCAGATAAAATGGCATTTTTTACTGATATTATCATCTTTTTATAATAACATGAACTTTTTTAAAAAAATTGATATTTCTTTTATAAATTATACACGAATGGTTGTAATACTTTTTCCAAGAGAGTAGAAATAGAACAGTCTTACATCGACGGATTATCGATGCAGGGCTGTTCTAATAAGTAATTTATATTTTTGTAGAAATACTTAATTGCTCTTTGATTGTTCCTATCATCAAGTCAACTAATAGAAAAAAACCTATTCGAGAAATTGAATCATCACGTTTAGTATCCGTCTCATCAGTATGAGAAAACAGTCTTACATCTGCGTAAGAGGCTAATATATTAGATTGAAAAGAAGTTAAACTAATAACCTTTGCTTTTTTCATGTGGACTTTTCTAGCTGTATCTATAATTTTTTTCGTATTTCCTGATAAGGAAATCAAAATAATTACATCATCTTTTGTTACTAAGTTTGTAAAAGATTCAGACAAATTATAATCTTTAATAAAAAAGCAATGAATTCCTAAAGAAAATAGTAAATGCTCTAGATAATGCCCAACTGCTTTACTAGTCCCTCTAGCCATAATAAAAACATTTTTTGCTTTTAAAATTTCTTCTGCACTACGAGTTAAATCGTTATCTGATACTAATGAAAAAGTTTTTTCAATACTTTGCTTTTTATTTTCACGAATCGATTGTGTCCCATTTTTTTGAGAAGGAATTTTCTCTCTTAATTGTTGATTAATATAAAATTTTAATTCTTTAAAACCACTAAATTCTAATTTTTGAGAAAGATTAATAATAACTGTTTTAGAAACGAAAGCTAAATCAGCAAGCTGTTTAATTGTTAGATAAGGAATTTCTTCTAAGTGATTGATAATATAAGTAAGTGCTTTTTTTCACTCTCCGTTAGATCATCGTAAGTGTCTATAAATTTTAGCATCCTCAATCATCCTTTTTTTAGATGTAATCAGTATAGCATATCTCCTTACATCTACGGATTGATTTTATTACTATTATCCTATGAAGTTAAATCATTGATTTCGGATTCAACCAGAGGTCCAATTCTTCATTCGTAGCATAACCTAATAATAGTGCGGAATCTTTTAAGGTCAAATTCTCCAAAAGGGCTTTTTCAGCAATTTTAGCTGCTTTTTCATAACCAATATAAGGAGTAAATGCTGTGACTAGCATTAAGGAGTCCTCGACATATTCTTTCATTTTTTCCTTATTGATAATTATTCCTTCTAAGCATTTTTCTCTAAATGAGTTCATTCCGTCAGCTAATAACGTTATCGTTTGAAGAAAATTATGAATCAGAACGGGTTTATAGACATTCAATTCAAAATTACCTTGGCTTGCAGCTATTTGGATCGTTGTATCGTTTCCCATTATTTGAACAGTAATCATAGTCAACGCTTCCGCTTGAGTTGGATTAACTTTTCCTGGCATAATCGAACTACCAGGTTCATTGCTAGGTAAAGTTAGTTCTGCTAATCCATTTCGCGGACCACTTGCTAACCAACGAATATCATTTGCAATCTTCATCAAATCACTTGCTAAGGAACGTAAAGAACCATGAACAAAAGACAATGGTTGATGACTGGTCAAAGCAAAAAATTTATTTGGGTCATTAACAAACGATATTTCTAATTCCTGTTCCAATTCTTTGCATATCTTAATACCAAAGCCTTCGGATGCATTGAGACCTGTTCCTACTGCTGTTCCTCCAATTGCTAATTTTAAAAGTGATTCGCTACTTGATGTAATTGCTTTTTGACTATTTTCAATCATACACTTCCAACCACTTACTTCTTGACCAAACGTAATGGGAGTTGCATCTTGTAAGTGAGTACGACCTATTTTAATAACATCAGCGTACTTCTTCTCCATATTAGATAAACACTCTACCCATTTTTCCATTTCTGGAAGGAGTTTATTTTTCAACTGACTTATCGCTGCTATATGCATAGCAGTGGGAAAGACATCGTTGGAACTTTGCGAAAGATTTACATGATCATTGGGATGGATTTCCCCAGTAGATGAAGCTAAATGAGCAATTACTTCATTCACATTCATGTTTGTTTGTGTTCCACTGCCTGTTTGCCATAAACTTAATGGAAAGTGCACCATATATGTGTCCAAATCACTTAACAACAAAGAACATGCTTCTTGAATCCAAGTTGAATGCTTAGCAGAAAGTTTCCCTTCTTTTTGATTAACAATTGCACAAGCTTTTTTCACCTGAATGAGTGCTTCTATCAATGATAAAGGCATTTTTTCAGACCCAATATGGAAATTTTCTAGACTTCGTTGCGTTTGTGCTCCCCATAGGAATTCTTCTGATACAATAACTTCTCCCATTGAATCTTTTTCTATTCTACTCATTAGATTTGATTCACTCCTGTCTCCTTTGCAGCTCGGGACACATACTCAGCCACTTGTTGAGCTACTTCTTTATTCAAAGCATCAGGAATAATATATTCTTCAGATAATTCATCATCCTGAACCATATCTGCAATCGCATGAGCAGCTGCTATTTTCATTTCATGATTAATTGTTGAAGCTCGTACAGAAAGTGCTCCTTTAAAAATTCCTGGAAAAGCCAACACATTATTAATTTGATTAGGGAAATCAGACCGTCCTGTTCCCATAACTTTAACCCCTGCTGCTTTTGCGTCTTTATACATAATTTCAGGAATTGGATTCGCCATCGCAAAAACAATAGGATTTTTTGCCATTGATTGAATCATTTCTTTGGTCAGAATGTTACTAACGGATACACCAATAAAAACATCTGCATCTTTTAAAGCTGCACGTAAATCCCCTTGAACATTTCTTGGATTCGTTCTTTCTGCTAATTTTCTTTTGTGTAATTCTAAAGGAACCATTCTATTCTCTGCCAAAATACCATTTTCATCACATACTACTAAATCTTTTACACCCATTTGCATTAATAAATAAATGATTGCTGTTCCAGCAGCACCGGGACCATTTAATACTACTTTTAAGTCTTCCATTTTTTTACCAATTAAGCGTAAACTATTTATAATTCCTGCAGTTACTACGATTGCAGTTCCATGTTGATCATCATGAAAAACTGGTATGGGTAATAACTCATCTAATCGCTTTTCAATTTCAAAGCAACGTGGGGAAGAAATATCTTCTAAATTAATCCCTCCAAAAGAAGGAGAAATATTTTTTACGGTAGAAATAATTTCTTCTATACCTTTTGTATCTAAACAAATAGGAAAAGCATCTACTCCTGCAAATTCTTTAAAAAGAATAGCCTTTCCTTCCATTACAGGCATAGATGCTTCTGGACCGATATCTCCTAAACCTAAAACGGCTGTGCCATCTGTTACAACTGCCACTAAATTTCCCTTTGAGGTGTAACGGTATACATCAGAAGGATTCTCAGCAATTTGTCTACATGGCTCAGCAACGCCAGGAGTGTAAGCTAAGCCTAAGTCTTCTCTTGTATTGATTTCAACTTTACTTTCGACGGATATTTTCCCTTTTTTAAATTCATGCATATCTAAACTCGCTTGATTCTGATTCATTTTATTCTCACCTTTCTTACTCTTCATTCTTCAATGTTTATGTAGAAAGAGGCCTCTAAATTATTTATATAGAGGCCTCTTCTAATGATGTTATTCAATTATATCTTACTTTTTTCTGTAATATTCTTTGATTTCTTGAGCCATTTTTGCTCCACGTTTAGCCTCTTTTTCTGCAATTTCAACAGATAACCCTATATAATTACTTGGATCAATCATATTTCGTACTTCTTCTTCAGTAAATTCCTCCGAAATTAAATCATTAGCCATTAAATTAGTATAGAAATCTTCCCCATCATTTGCAGTCTTCATCGCAATTTCATACATCAAGGAGTGAGATTGATCTTTTCCTAATTTCGTTGCTAATTCCATCATCACATTCTCAGTGTTATCGAGACCTTTATTTCTCCATACATTATGTAGCATACGTTCACGGTGCGGCACCATTGTTCGCGTTAACTCTTCGGTTCGTAACAAGACCTCTGTTGTTAGCTCTAATGCTTCTTCTAGAATGCCATCAAATAGCATATAACTACTACTATCACCTTCATAAGGTCGAACGGATGAATACATACCTAGACCTGGTAATGAATATAATTTTTGAGAATTTGCAACAATCCCTTTTGCGAGCTTCGGATTGATTTTATGTGGCATTGTGCTACTTCCAACCGTTCCTTCACGGAATCCTTCTGAAACTTCTGCAATCTCTTCTAATGTTGTACTATATACTTCTTCAGCTATTTTATGACAAATATTAGCCATCAAAGATAAATTCATCATATACTCAATTTTATGCGTACTAATATTTCTAGAAGGAACCTCCATTGGATACATTCCAGTTAATTCAGCAACTCTCTTTTGAACAGTTGGACCTACTTCGGGCATAGAACTAAAGGTACCAACCGCCCCTCCCATCATGATTTTAAATACTCGTTTTTCCACTTCTTGCATTCGTTCGTAACATTCAATAAATTCACTAATCCAAACAGATACTTTATAACCATATGTAATTGGAGTAGCATGACGACCATGTGTGCGTCCTGCCATCACCGCATCTTTGTTCTCTTCAGCTAATATGCTTAGGTTTTCTAAGATTTCTCCAATTAACTGCATATATTTATGATGAACTTGTTTGACCATGTATAACTGTGAACTCTGCTGAATATTTTGTGTAGTAATTCCATAATGGATATATTTACCGCTCTCTACTGGACAAGCTTTTACTAATACTTTTAAAAAGGGAACAAATCCATGTCCAATTTCCCGATAAATTCGATCCATTTCTTCAAAATCAATATTTTCTATTTTTGCAGCTTCTTTTATATCTTTAGCAGCTTGTTCAGGAATGAAGCCTTCTTCAGCCTGTGCTTCTGCCAATGCTGTTTCAAATAACAACCATGTTTTATACTTCTCTTCATCAGAAAATAGATGTTTGATTCCTCTATCATCCATCGTTTTGCTTTTTGAATCATATAATGCTCTCATTCTATCCGTCCTCCTAAAAATCATTTTCTACTTTTCTTTATTTTGATAAGGCCTCATCCACTGCATTTCGAACAAATTCTACCTGAGGACCATATACAATATGAATATGTTTATCAGCTGGGAAGAAAAATCCTGTAGAACCTGATTTTTCCAACAAATCTTTATCAACCGCTCTTGGATCATTAATATCAATTCGTAAGCGTGTGATACAGTTTTCTACCGTTTCAATATTGTTTCTTCCACCTAAAGCTTCTACAACAATTCCTGCAATTTCATCGTATCTTTTTTCACGAATCAATGTATTATCTAGATTTTGTGATTCTTCTCTCCCAGGTGTTTTGATATCATATTTTAAAATTGCCCATTTAAATAGGAAATAGGTTAGAATTCCCAATCCAGATCCTATTAAAACTAAGAAAATCCAGTTTGTACGTTCATATAATAGACCAAAGATTGCAAAATCAAAAATAGTACCACGGATATAACCAATCCCTACGTTTGCTAAAGAAAGTAACACTGCCCCAATTCCTACAATACCTGCATAAACTACAAAGAGTAAAGGTGCAATAAATACAAAAGTAAACTCTAGTGGTTCCGTAACATTTCCTAACATTGCAGTTAAAACCATCGTAATAAGCATAGAACGAACTTCTATCTTATTCTCTTCTCTAGTGGTTTTATACATAGCAAAAGCAATTCCAGGAAACAAGAATAAAGTTACAAGCATCTGTTGTTGTGCCATAAAACGAGTCAATTCAGGCATCATAGACCAATATTCAGTGTTCGGCCCTTGATTAAACAATACTTCATTCATAGCGGGTACGACCCCAACAAAAGTTTGACCATCAATAATATATGATCCTCCCGCTTCGGTGAAACGGAACAAAGCATTCCATACATGATGCAAACCAAATGGAATAAATAAACGTTCCCCTGCTGCCGTAAAGAAAGGTCCCATCGTACTTAAAAATACAACAGATAGCTTCATTAAGGCACCTACAAATATTTCCCAAATAAATGGTAGCAAAGCACCAACCGCGATCATGATACCAATTGTAATAATTGGAACAGATTTTTTTCCAGAGAAGAAAGCAAAAGCAGTCGGTAGTTCCAAATTGTAAAACTTATCCGTTGCCCATGCTCCAATTAACCCTGTGATAATTCCACCTGCAGCACTAATATTCATTGTTTGAATACCTAATACATTAATTTGTCCGACTTGGGTCATAATTTCGGGATCAGCCATTTTACCTGTCAGAGTTAACCAGACGTTCATAGTAATAATAAGAGTTAAGTAACCAGTAACCGCAGCAAAAACAGATATTCCTTTATCTTTTTTACTCATCCCATATGCAACCCCCATTGCGAATAGGAGAGGAATATTATCAAAAACAACACTAGCAATGGTACGAATACTAATTAAAAGTGCATTAACACTATCATTACCTAAAAAAGCAAACCGCTCAATCATATATGGCTGTACAAATGCACCACTAATTCCTAAAATCATTCCAACAGGTGCTAATACACCGATTGGCAATAAAAGTGTTCGTCCAAACTTTTGTACAGAATCACCAAATCTCTTTTTTCTCGCCATTCTAACCGCTCCTCTTTTTAAGATAGGTATAGCTTATCACTGATAACATGCCAATAAAAGCGCCATCAATATATTTCATATGACCAAAGTCAGATATTATGACATAGGTCATATATGACAAAAACACCTGAAATATATTGTATATTTCAGGTGTTTTTTTATTTTACTAATTATTTAATCTTTTAATAATTCTCCATCAAAATAAGTAGCAATCATTTTAGTTTTTAACAATTCCTCTGGTGTATCTTCTAAAATATTATGATCCAACACACAGATATCTGCTAGTGTTCCAATATCTAAAGAGCCGACATCACTTCTACTTAGAGCCATTGCTGCACCCCTTGTATGTGCAAATAAAGCTTCAGGAATGGAAATTCGTTGTTCTGGCATTAATCCTTCTGTTGGATAACCGGCTAAATCTTTTCTTGCAACTGCAAAATAAATGGATTCTATCGGTGTTATATCTACCACTACTGGAGAATCCGTACCAAATCCTAATGTTGCTCCTTCATTTAAAAAACTTCGAAACGGAAACATCTGACTTGCTCGCATGGACCCTACTTCATCATCCAATGTGTCCCATCCAACTAATAAATGACTGGGTTGAACAGAGAGTACAAGATTTTTTTGGTGAACAAGTGGTACGTCCACTGCATCCATTACTTCTAAATGCTCTAGCGTATTATACATGTCATCTGCTAATGGAAACTGTTCTTGACTTTCTTGGTAGTAATTTAAGGCCAAGTGAATCGCTAGATCCCCAACCGTATGAATTCTGATGGGCCACCCTTTTTCATTTGCATTAAAAATCAATTGCTTCATCTTCTCTACAGGTAGTAAGGATAACCCAACATCTCCTGAAAAATAGGGCGTTTCATATTCTTCTTTTAAGAATGCAGTATGCGTACTAGTTACACCATCGAAAAATTGTTTGACCCCAGCAAATGTTAGTGTTTCTGAATGATAGTTCTCAGCCATTTTTTCAATGGTTTCTGTTTCTTCTCTCATAGCGGGATAAAAACTAATTCGAATCTTGGAATCTTCTTGAACCGTTTCATAAAGTTCTGGATAAATGAAATCATCTAGCGCTTCGCCTGTCAGAGCTACATCTCCAAGAGTCGTAATTCCCATTTTATTTAAATGCCCTACATAATTTTGAAACTCTACTTGAAAGTCTTTTTTTAAAGGCTGTAAAATCAAAGCCAAATAGTGAATAGCTATCGCTTCAAAGAAAACGCCTGTCAATCCGTCCTCATCTGCTATCGCTTCTCCACTTACCTCTTTAGGTAACTGATCTGTGGTTATATGTAGTAACGTCATCGCTTTGGTATTCATCCAGATCGTGTGAGCATCTCCAGAAATCAATACTACTGGAATTTCTGAACAAACCTCGTCAATTGATTTTCTAGTTGGTAATACATTTTGACCAAACTCACTACTAAACCAACCGATGCCTATTTTCCATCCATTTACTATCGGAAGGTCCGGAACTTTTTCTGCAACCTCATTCTCTGTTTTCCCGGAAATGAACGTTAGTTTTTGATTGAATAATAGGACAGAAAGAAAAAAATGAGTATGAGCATCAATAAAAGCTGGAATAATCATATTCGTTCCATAATCAATGATTTCTTCATTTTCCGGTAAGGAAGTCAGTGGTCCCTTTCCTATGATTCTATTTCCTTTCATTTGAATATATCCAGGAAAAGTAGTTTTTGTTTCGGTATCAAAAATATATTTTGATGTAATAATCATGTTCTATAACCCCATTTTAATATTTAAGAATAACTCATTGTATTCGTTCATCATTTCTAATCCTAGATATTGGTAGTGCTCTACGTTCTGAAGGTCTTCAGGATCTGGATATAGTGCTTTATTTGTAGTTACTTCTACATCTAATAATTTTTTTGCAGCTTCATTCGGTGTAGCGTATTCTACATATTCGGCATTTTGTTTGGCATTCTCAGAACGCAGCATAAAATTGATAAAAGCATAGGCTCCCTCTTCATTCTTCATCGTACTAGGAATGGCAAAGTTATCTGTCCACACTGCACTACCATCTTTTGGTAAAACATATTCGATATCTGGGTTTTGAGACGCTACGTACGCGGCATCTCCTGAGTAACCAATCCCAATGCTTGCTTCACCATTAATCATCAATGTTTTGATTTCATCTGTAAGAATTGCTTTTGTATTTGGCATCAAATTCGCTAAATGTTTGGATGCTTGCTGTAATTGATCGGCATCCGTTTCATTTAAGGACATCCCCAAAGATTGTAGAGCCATTCCTATTGATTCTCTAGCTCCATCCATTAACAAAATTTCGTTATTAAGAGTTGGATTCCATAAATCTTTCCATGACTTGATTTGATCCAGAGGAAATTCTTTTGTATTAACCATAATTCCTACCGTACCCCAAAAATATGGAATCGTATATTGATTTTTTTCATCAAACTCTTGATCTAATAAAAAATCAGATAGTTGATCGAAGCCAATGATTTTTTCATGATCGAGAGGAAGTAATAAGTTTTTATCTATCATTTTAGGAATAATCGACTCACTTGGAAACACGAGATCATATCGTGTTCCGCCTTGAGAGATTTTAGTTTCCATTGCTTCATTCGAATCAAACGTTTCATAAATAACATAATAGCCTGTTTCTTCTTCAAATTTTGTAAGTAACTCGGGATCAATGTAATCACCCCAATTATAAATAATTAACGTGTTTTCATCTCCACCCGTATTCATTTTTGCAGATACTAATCCTTTTAGCCCTGCTAATATAATGATTGCAATTATAATCGTCATTAAAAATATCGTTAATCGTTTCAATTTTATACCTCGCTATTCCTCAAAAATGTGCATACTGTCCATACAGCACTGCCCCTCATTATAAGGTTCGCTGAGATATTAGTAAACAACAAATTTTATAGAAGTAAACTCTATAAAAATCCATTGATTTTACGATTCTCCTAGTATTTCCCATCCTTTTTCCTTTGTAATATCTCTCAAACCTTTATCAGGATTTACAGCAATCGGATTTCCTGTTAAATTCATAAAATCATAGTCATAATAACTATCTCCATAGGCGTAACTGTTCACCCAATCTACTTCTTTACCTTTGAATCGTTCTAATAATGCGATGGGTTTATTTTTCCCAGTAGTAACAAACATATGAGAGTCAAAATCATAAGATTCAT
Source organism: Jeotgalibaca sp. MA1X17-3 (assembly GCF_021513155.1). Lineage (NCBI taxonomy): Bacteria > Bacillati > Bacillota > Bacilli > Lactobacillales > Carnobacteriaceae > Jeotgalibaca > Jeotgalibaca sp. MA1X17-3. Next base: position 1,192,654 of record NZ_CP090983.1, on the reverse strand, counting down.
CTTCTAAAAAAGAGAGTTCGGTTCCAATCACTTCATCCACTTCAATATGCTTTGCTATTTCATTGAGAAGCAACGTATTAGCACCTGAACAGACCACAATATGATATCCTTGCTCCTTTTTTCTTTGAGACTTTCTACAACAATTGGATTGAAGTAGTTAACCAGTTCAGCTGCACTATCACTAAAAAAATGGATAATGTCTTCTTTTTTCTTATCTTCAAATAGATACATAAATGTATTTGCTGCTGTAGCTCTGTATTTTTCTTTATCTAACGATGAGTCTACCTTTAATTTGTACTTAAAGGTTAATCCAATCATTCGTAGATAAAACTGTCCTAATTTCTTATAAGAATATTTATTTTTTCGGTAAAATTCAATTAAAAAAGGAATTGTTTCTTGATCGCATAAAGTTCCATCAAAATCATAGATTGCTAGTTTCATATTTCCTCCTAATAGTTCTACTTATTTTTTAGTCATTCATTCTGATTACTTCTATAAAAACTAACATTCTTCTCATCATAGAAAATATAATCGAATAATTTCCTCGTTCGATATCTTATTGGAATCACTTAAATCAATAAAATAAGGAACTTGCCATTTCTGGGTACGGATTGCTTGTTTACTCGTTGGCTTGTCCCAACTTGGGTATACTCTCATTCCCATTTTTCCTTTAGTAAGATTCGTTTGAAGGATATTTTGTTTAATCATAATTTCCTTTGGAAATATAAATTGTCCCCACCTATTTTCACTTTCAAAAGTTGTGATAACTAGTAACTCTGGAGATTCATTAGATAAAAAAGGTCGGTTTTTATGATGAGCATCTTTCTCCCAAAAAGTAACAAATTGTCCTATTTTAGTAGGGGTACTTTTGGAAACTCTAAATCGAACGGATCGTGAAGATAATTGGAATACCCCCGCACCATAATCAGAGTTCTGCTTTTCTTCTTGAACTGATTGCACAGCTAATTGACAAGGCTCATAAATTTTTTCATTTATGTAAGTCAATGCCTTTAAAAAGTCATTCATCATTCCACTCCTCTACCATAGATTCCAATCATTTATCTTCCTGTTCATTATAACGTACTTACATACGTTCCTCGAATATATTTTTATCATACTTAAGTACTACAAAACATCCATTTCTTTGTGATTCGTAATTTTATTCTAATGTGATATAATAAATATCGTTATAATATATCAAGAAATATTTTTATCTATTATTTTATTTAAAAAACTGGAGGAATAAAATTGAAAACGTTTAAAAAGGTTGACCTACGTATTTTACAAAAGACTATAGACGATATCTTTAAAGAACAGGATATGGAAGTCTTTGAAAAAGAACTTGAAAAGAAAGAAGAAAAAATTTCAATAGGTGCTTATGACGGAGAGAATCTGATAGGAGGAATTGTTGCTGTAAAAGCATTTCAACGTATCCATATAGAACTCTTAGCAATTAGCAATGAATACCGAGGTCAAAATATAGGTAGTAAGTTACTATCTGAAGTAGAAAATATAGCTAGAGAGTTAGATATAATCAATCTAACCTTAACGACAAGAAGTTACCAAGCAGAAGATTTTTATAAAAAAAATGGATTTACGAAATATGGTACACTGGAAGATATGCCAGTAAGAGGTATCAACACCTATTATTTCAATAAACGATTAATAGCATAGGTTCTTATTTCAATCATTTTTTTATCCAAAAAATAAAACTCCCTCAAAAGTTAGACGGAAACCATCTAATTTTTGAGGGGGTTATTTTTATCTAATTGGCTGTTCTTCTGTTTTTGTCTTTTTATATACAAGAGACATAAACAATGCTGCCATGGAAATAGCTACAATGGCTAGTATAAATGGTCCAATTTTGATCCATTCATAAAGAAATCCAGCTATTAAAGCACCTATAATTAAACCTAAAGATTTCATTGTATTATATAATCCCATCAAAATATGAGATTCATGATAATCAGAAGACATTCCTGATACGATTGTTTGTTGCAGTGGCTTACTCATAGAATCAATTGCAAGGAATATAAATGCAAATACGATAAATACCCATAGTTGATCAACTAAAACGACAATCAAACCTGATAAAGCCATAACGATCATTAGTACGGTATACGATCGTTTTACGTTGGTTTTTTTATCAAATACATGCTAATTGTAAAATTCGCAATGATTCCAACTAGTCCTGTTCCCATTTTTAAAACACCATTATAAGAAGGGGGAAAGTTGAATACATCCCGAACATAATAATTAAAGGTTTGATCAAATGAAGTGATCGCTAGATAAGACATGAAAACCGAAACCATCAACATAATAATTGCGGGCACTAGTAATCCTTTCACGTTTACAAGTGATTTAAATGGATTTAATTTTTTGATTTCAAATGCCTGCCTTACTTCGATGGTTTCTGTTCTGTTAAGAAAGAAGAAATAGGATAATCCTACGATTACACACATCACAATTTGAATTTGAAAAGCTAGAAAAATAGAAACGTCACCTACAAATCCTCCAACAAAATAACCCATTGTAGCTGCGGCAGTTATAAAGATGCTGCTCAAGGTTAATTGGTATCCCCTATCTTCTGCTTTGCTTTGACTCACTAAATAGTTGAGTTGGGAAACTTGGAAACCACCTGAGAAAATACCTGCTAAAAATCGAGAAGTGATTACGGATAATTCTGTAGTAGAGCTCATGAATAAATATTGTGCGAAAGAATAACCAAGTAATGTGATTAATAGAATGGTCGACTTCTTAATTCGTGATGACAGTTCTCCCCAAAATAATGAAAATAAAAAGATACCTAACGCCATACTTGCATATGCAGTACCGAACATCGAATCTCTCAATTTTAAATTATTTATAAAAGCGGGTGTTACTGGATGAGCCAAATTATTAGAAACCCCTTGTAAAATAGTAATGATGTGAAAAATAATGAGAGACTTCTTTGTTTTCCTCATAGTTCCTCCTTCTAGAAACGATTATAATCTCAATATTTTAACATGAATATTTTAATATTCAAGATGCAGTCACTGAAAAGATTAGATTATGAAGGTTGTATAATAAAAAAGGAAGAGATTAGGAATTTTATTTCCAATCTCTTCCTTTACTATTAAAATAACATTTGGTCACTGCCGTAAGTCTCATCTAAAGCTTGCATCGCAAGAACATTTAAATAATTCCAAGGGCGGTTATATTCTGGTTGGAAGAAGAAGTCGGCACGAGCTAAATGTTCGAGTGTCCACTCTGCTTCGATCACAACTGCCATCGTATTAATAGAAGCAATCACATCTTTTTTAGACATCAATTGTGCGCCTTTTATAATATGGGAATCTTTTTCATAATAGATTTTCATTTTCACTGTATTATCTTCTTCGTGCATGAAGTCTGGACGAATTTTTTCTTCTACATAACTAGAAAGAATTTCGTTTTTACATTGATCTACATCAATTGCTTTAACCCCTGTTGTAGCAAAATGATAATCGAAAAGAGACAATCCAGATGTTCCTTGAACACCCATCATTTTCATAGTAGGTTTTACAATGTTTCTAGCAGCTACAATTCCTTGACGACGTGCGTTTGAAGCCAATGGAATGGTCACTTTCGTTTGTGTTGGGTTTAATAGAATAGTTGTAGCATCTCCAGCAGCAAAGATATCTGCTTCAGAAGTTTGCATGTACTCATCTACTTCAATCATGCCTTTGGAGTCTAGTTTAACAATATCTTTCAGCCATTTAGTTGCTGGTGTAATTCCTGCAGCAATCATAACCGTATCTGCTTCGTATTCACCTTTATTTGTAATAACTTTTGTTACCGCACCATTTTCTCCAACAATTTCTTTTACCATTTCACCTGTTTGAACTTGTACATTTCTTTCTTTAAGATCTTTTTCTAAGATACTCGTAAATTCTTCATCTAAGTAGGTAGGTAAAATATGATCTAAATTGTCAATAATGGTTGTTTCAATTCCTGCTTTTACAAAGGATTCCATTACTTCAATTCCGATATAGCCTGCACCAATTACAACAGCCTTTTTCGCTGTGTTCATTCGTTTTTTTACTTGATCTGCCCACTCACGACCGCGTAAGTAAAAGACCTGCTCCAAATTCGTTCCTTCTACAGGTAACTCAAATGGAACTGCTCCTGGAGTAAGAATTAATTTATCGTAGGTTGCTGTAGATTCACCTTCTGATGTTTTTACTGTGATGGATTTTCCTTTTGGATCGATATCTATTACTTCACTATTCGTGTGAACATGCATTCCTTGTTCTGTATAGGATTTTTCATTGGCATAATGTAATTCATCCAATGAGTTTGAAACACCTTCTAGATAGGATTGAATCCCGCAAGACAGGAACGAAACAGTCGTACCCTTTTCATAAAGATGGATTTCTGCCTCTGGTTGTTCTTTTAACACAGTTTGAACAGCTTCATAGCCTGCATGAGATGAACCAATAACGATAACTTTCATTTAAAAAAACCTCCATTTTATTTATTTTAAATTTTTTAATATAAACTAATTATATACCTAGATTATAGTTATTACAAACTAGGTACCTATTCAGCTTACTAATAACGAGAGTAAAAAGCAAGGATAGAATATTATTTATAGAACCTTCTAGACATAAACCTAAATATAAAAATAAAAACAGGAATGAACACATATCTTTCCTAAAAAATTAGGTCGATACATACCCATTCAATGCTTAATTATTTTTAAATACTCATCATTATTTTTCTAATGAACGCACATAACTATCGGTAGCAATCAATGCACTTGCAACATCATCAGCCGTCACTACAAATGGCATATCATGGATTGTTTCACCTTTTTGAGTTGCTAACTGTCCTACTTTTAATAAATCTTCATAACTGGCATTTTCTAGCTTCATTTCTTTTAAGGTCGTTGGTAAATCTAATGCTTGATAGAAATGAATGTATTGGTCCAAGACTTCTTTTGGTCTGTTTTCTAAAAATAACTGGGTTAAGGTTCCATAGGCTACTTTTTCACCATGAGTTAAAGAATGAATATCCCCATCTAAAGCTGTAAACCCATTATGAATAGCATGTGCTGCAGCTAACCCACAACTCTCAAAACCAATTCCACTTAACAACGTATTCGCTTCTACGACTGCTTCTAAAGCAGGGGTTACAACCTTAGCTCGGCAAGCCTCCATTGCTTGAAATGCATACGTGAAGAGGGTTTCCTCACATTTTTTTGCAATTGCTTCTGCAGCTAATGTTGATTTTCCTCCAGCCATTGTATTTCCATTTTTCTTAATAACCGCACTACCCTCTACCCAAGTAGCCATCGCATCAGCAATCCCTGAAGCTAATAAACGCGGAGGTGCTTTACTAATTACTTCCGTATCCACTAATACTAATTCTGGATTTGATTTGTAGAATAGATACTTCTCGAAGGCTCCCTCTTCTGTATAAATAACAGAAAGTGCAGATGTAGGTGCATCAGTAGAAGCAATAGTTGGAACGATTACAACTGGAATCTCTAACTGATCACTAATAGCTTTGGCAGCATCAATCGTTTTTCCGCCACCAAGTCCAATCACAACATCAACTGTTTGATTTGTTCCAATTTCACTCACACGATCAATCTCTGCTGTTGATGCTTCCCCATTAAATGGCACTCGCGTTACATTCATCGACTCTTCTTGCATATATCCTTGAAACGTTTCACCAGCAATGTCCCAAACAACATCATCACATAGTAACAATGCAGTCTTCCCTAATTTTTTAATATAGGGTACTCCTGATTTGAGAACACCTTTCCCTTGCACATATCTAGACGGACTTACAAACACTTTTTCCATGTTATTCCTCCTCATTAAATGTGTGGTTCACTGAAAAACATTAAAACATTTTTTATTTGTGTACTTATTCACTTACTTATAATATAGCTCTTTTTTATGAAAAAAGCAATTTGTACTTAAATGCTTTACCGAAAAAACGATAAAAAAAGACACCCTTTATAGGATGTCCATTTCTTATACATGTAGAGGGATTCGAATATCTTCTAATGCTTTTTCAATTATATTCATAACCACATCTTCTTGTTCTGGAAATTCTACAATATCAAATTCATCGATAGAAATGGCAATTTTTGGTGAGTGATCATACGATTCATACCAATTTTGGTACTCTGTCCATAACAACTTGAAGTAGTTATAACGATCATCTCCTACTTCTACTTTTTCAAAATCTCTTCCTCTTTTTTCAATATGAGCTAAGATTTTTTCAAAAGATCCATGAAGGTAAACTAATAAATCTGGACTCTTCTTCGGAGTTCCTTTCAATTCTTCCATCATATTCGCTAAGAGATCATTATAAATATCCATTTCTATGCTTGAAATATTTCCTTGCAAGTGATTAATACGTGTAAATAACTCGTCTTCATAAATAGAACGATCCAATACATTATTGTCATCACTCAGTGCATCTTTTATACTTTTGAATCGAGCGTTCAGGAAAAATATTTGCAAACTAAAGGCCCATTGCTTTGGATTCTCATAAAATTTATCTAGTACTGGATTGTACTCCACACTTTCATAGAATGCCTCTGTTCCTAATCGTCTTGAAATCATTTCTGTATAAGAGCTTTTTCCAGCCCCAATCATTCCAGCCATTACAATCACGCTCATCTCGTCCCTTCCCTTTTCATTTTTTTATTATATGTAGGAAGATTCGCTTGATTTAAAAATCATCCAAAATCCAAAACATACAACATATAGTACCAAACTATGCTTTTATCACTATATATTGTATTACAAAATTAGTTCTGATACAACCTTAAAAAAGTATTTTACTAATTTTTTGGAGGATAACAAAAAAAGACACCCGCAGGTATCTTCTTCAATAAAATGGGTTAGATATTCACTCTCTTCTGAAATCAAATTTTTCATCTTCTACTTCTAATTCGATTCCATTAATTCGAACGGTATCATCATCCATCCATTCAATTTCTACTTCTTCTTCTCGATTATTCCAATAAATATTTTTAGCTTTTTTATTAGAATCATTAAAATGTAGCTCTCCTCTAATTGCATACGAGGTTGTCGCTCCGCCATTTGTAAGATAAGCCTTTATTGTATAAGTCTCTTTTGGTGATGAAACATCAGCTATTAATTCACCTTCTGGCAGTCGGTTCATATCAAAAAATGCCCAGTAGAATCCATATGATAAAAGTCCTACTATTACTAGAAGTGATAATATAATTTTCTTCTTCATAAGAAAGGATTCCTCCTTTTAAGGAAGCCATAGCTGCATACTTATTTAGCTAATTTTTCGAATCGGACGACCTTTTCGATCGTAAACAAAATCGCGAGCTTTTTTACTGTCTGCCATTGCAACAATCAATCGATCACGAAATGGTTCAGCTAGCTCATCAAACACACAAGATTCTTCATCTAGAATTAGTTTGAATCGGAGCACTTCTATTTCTCCAGGTTTTTTTAATTGGTAACTTCTCGTTGGCAACTTGCCTTCTATTTCTCTTTTTTCAATACGGTAAAAGGATTTCTCATCTTCGTAGATCAGTTCTAGTGCCCCGGTATTTGTACGTATATATTCTACATCAGAATGTTTTTCTCCATGTAGGTCCCACCAAGCTTTAATTCCTTCAATCGCTTCTTCTTCGCTTTTGTAGCTACCGTGTTCTTTGCGTACGTCACCAATGCGACTTACCCAATAATTCGTGTATACTGTTTGCATCTATTCATCCACTCCTTTTAAATGAGGTATCCCTAGTGTATCGTATTTGGATGAAAATTACATTAGAAAACAGTCGACTTTATAAAATTCAAACCTTTTCTTAGAAGTTAATTATTATATATCGAAATACTCTTTTTTAAGATATTTTTTTACTTCATAAATTTCTTAATCAAATTCAAGCTTTTAGTTGTATAAGGAGGATAGAGCATATCTAATTTAATCCATTTACTTTTTTCAACGATTGATTTTTGATGAGTAAATTGGATAAAACTATCTTTTCCGTGATAATTCCCTATCCCTGATTGACCTACCCCTCCAAATGGCAGACTGGAATTAGTCAAATGAAGAATTGTATCATTTACCACCCCACCACCAAAAGAAAGTTCGGACAGTACTTTTTCCTTTATTTGTTCTTCTTCTGTAAACAAATACAAAGCTAGAGGTTTTTCTCTAGACTTAATCGGTTCGATTACTTGCTCAGTAAATAGATCAGATTCATACGTTAAAATAGGTAACAGTGGACCAAATATTTCTTCAGACATCAGTGCGTCATCCCACTTAACTTGATCGACAATCGTTGGAGCTACATACTTCGTTTCTTCTTCTACTTCTCCACCAAGTGCAAGAGTCCCTGTTGTTTTTTTCAGTAAAGAGTTCATTCGACTTGCGTAGTTTTTAGTTGCCATCCGTCCGTAATCAGGACTATCTTGGGGCTTTTCTCCATAAAACTCTTTGATATGGTGAATTAAAAGTGAAAGAAACTCATCTTTTACATTTTCATCCACTAATACATAATCAGGTGCTACACAGGTTTGACCGGCATTTAAATACTTTCCCCAGACAATTGTTTTTGCTGTTTGATTTAAGTCAGATTGCTTTGTAACAATCGCTGGACTTTTTCCACCTAATTCCAAGGTAACCGGTGTTAAGTTTTCTGCCGCAGCTTTCATCACTACTTTTCCTATACGAGGACTTCCCGTAAAGAAAATATAATCCATTGGTTGTGCTAACAACTCGGTCGTTACCTCAACTGCCCCTTCCACTACTTTTATGTAGTTGCTTTCGAAGGTGTCCTCTACCATTTTTTTAACCACTCTTGATACCGTTGGAGTTAATTCAGAAGGTTTGATGATTACTGTATTCCCCGCAGCAATCGCACCTATTAATGGTTCAATTACTAATTGGAACGGATAATTAAAAGGCCCAATAATCAACATTACCCCGTATGGCTCAGATAAAATATAACTCTTCGAACCAAATAAAAAAATAGGATTCTTTGCTTTTTGAGGTTTCATCCATTTTTTTAGTTTCTTCTTTGTTTCTCGTATATTACCTAAAACGTAACCAATTTCTGAAGAATAAGACTCTACTTCACTTTTATGCAAATCTTGGTACAAAGCATCTATAATTTGAGGTGAATATGTTTGAATGGCTTGATATAATTTTTCTAACTGTTCTACTCTAAATTCATATGATTTCGTTTGGTTTTGATTAAAATAATCTTTATGTTCTGAAACGATTTGTGTGATTTCCATTCGAATACAGCTCCCTATTAAATCTTTCCTTTATTATAAAGGAAAGAAAAGTAGAAATCTCATTAACTGTTTTCATAAAAAAAGAATAGATTTCTCTATTCTAAAAAAACGGCTTAAATATATACTAATATGACGTATACTTTATTTTACATTTCATTATTTTAATACAAAAGCTGCACTCAATGTTACTTTAGATTTAATAAATGTAATCAACGTTACTCATACACTATAGATTTTAAGCTAATTATTTTTTTGTAAAAAATGATAAACAGAACCTATCAAATTTGCATCTGATTGAAACGTACATCTTTCAATCTTTGGTACAATTGTTGCTACTTCCACTATTTCAAGGATATCATTTATTTCTTTTCTTAACTGTGGAATTAAATCATCTCGTTGACTAATCCCTCCACCAATTAAGATTAGCTCAGGATCATACATATACTGAATATTGTAAACTCCAATAGCAAGCATTCTAAAAAATTCAGATATAGCCTGTTTACAAATCTCATCCCCTTTTTCAGCAGAATCAAAAATCATTTCTCCTGTAAGTAGTGATGGTTCTAACTCTTTTATAGTAGCAACTCGCTTTATAATAGAATAAGTTGAAGCAAGCTCGCTAAATGTATTCATATGACTACCTAGATTACAAGGATTAAGAATCATGTATCCAAACTCTCCACCATGAAGTGTATTCCCTATATGAATCGTACCTTCTTTAATCAATGCACCACCTATACCCGTCCCAATAACGACGGTAGCTACATCTCTTTTCCCTTTAGCAGCACCTTGCCATATTTCTGCTAGTGCTGCAGAATTTGCATCATTTTCTATTTCTGTTCTAATACTTGTTGCTTGTTCTATAGCTTTTTTTATATTAGGACCATGTATATACGGGATTGCACTTGCTCCGGAAATATACCCTTTATCTGAAACTGCTCCTGGTGCACTAATCGCAATACCTATGATATCATAATCCATATATTTCATAACTCGTTTTTTAATATAGCTCAATAAATTTTCTAATGAATCTGGAGTCTTGATAAGATGTTTTTCAAAGATATGCCCTTGTGTATTCACTAGACCACTTTTTACATGAGTCCCTCCAAAATCAAAAGCTAGAATATTTCCCATCTTATGCATCTCCTAAAATATGATTCATTTTTTTAAAAAAGTTAAAAGCCATTATTTTTAGCTACATTCCCAAACCAATAACCACTTTTTTTAAGTGTGCGCTCTTGAGTTTCAATATTGACACGATAAAGACCATAACGATTTTTATATGCATTAAGCCATGACCAATTATCCATAAACGTCCATACATGATAACCAAAACAATTTGATCCTTCACTAATTCCTTTATGAAGCCATTTTAAATGTTCTTTATAAAATTCAATACGATAATCATCTTGAATCATTCCGTTTTCATCTGAAAAACGCTCTTCATTTTCAACTCCCATACCATTTTCAGCTACATACCAAGGGATATTGCCATAATTATCTTTTATATTAATTGCAATATCGTATATACCTTTTTCATATATCTCCCATCCTCGATAAGGGTTCATACGACGCTCTAGCTAAATATAAGATTCAAAAAACATTTCAGGTAAAACTTTTTCAGATTCATATGGCATTTCCCGTTCTTTAAATCGTCTTGGTTGATAATAATTGACCCCTAAGAAGTCAACTGTATTTTCTTCTATTAAAGTAAGATCTTGCTTGTCTATTTCAGGAAGCAAGTCATATTGTTTAAGTAGCTCAATCAATTCAGCAGGATAGATACCTTTAACAGATGGATCTAAGAAACTTCTATTAAAAAATAAATCTGCAATACTTGCTGCTTTCTTATCTCCTTCTGATTCACTGCGAGGATAGGAAGGTGTTAAATTTAAAATAATTCCAATTTCTCCATCCATTTCCATTTGATGGTAACATTGAATCACTTTAGCACTTGCTACCATTGAATTGTAAGCAACTTTAACCGCTCTTTTCATATCAACGATACAAGGATAATGGTAGTGATTCAAGTATCCCATTTCTACAGGAACAATTGGTTCGTTAAACGTTGTCCACTTTTTAATCTGATCACCAAACAAATCAAAAGCCGTTTTAGCATAAAATACAAAAGCCTCAACAACTTCCTTACTTTCCCAACCGCCTTTATTTTGCATGTGCAAAGGCATATCAAAATGATACAAATTGACAATTGGTTCAATATTATTTTTCAAAAGTTCATCAAACATTTTAGAATAGAATTCTACTGCTTTTTCATTTACATGAATCCCATCTGGAATCAAACGAGACCAAGAGATAGATGGCCGGAACGAATTTAAATGAATGGTTTTCATTCTTTTAATATCTTCTTTATAGTGATGATAAAATCCAGAAGTTTTTTGAGGACCTACTCTTTCATAAAATCGCTCTGGTTCTATTTCATACCAATAATCCCAAATATTTTTAGCTTTTCCATCTTGATCTGCTGCTCCTTCTGTTTGAGTAGCGGAAGCTGCTGCTCCCCACATAAAATAGTCTGGAAATTGATAGTTTCTTGACAAAAAATTCACTTCCTATCTTATTTTATAATTAAGTTTTTATTCATGCTCATGGAAATAGGCATGCTCTGTAGCAATCCATTTATTAATATTTTCTCGATACATACTGATATATTGTGAATAAATAATATCAATAACAATTATTAAAGGTAATTGTCCAGATATTTGTCCAACTTCATTTTCATTCTCTATATATGCAGTAGCTAGGCTCACATTTGCAAGTTGAGTAATCTCTCGAGATAGATTTGATGTAATAATAATAATAGTTGCCCCTTTTTCTTTCAGTCGTTTTAAAGACTGTAGGACATGTTGGTTTTCTCCCCGTAATGAAAAATATATAATTAAATTTTCATTACCCAAAAGAGATGAGAGCATCTCCATGGAACTCTCATCCTGAACAACTTCTACATACTTACCGATTCTTGTAAAACGAAACTTAAAATCTGCACCTGCAATCGCACTCATCCCTAAACCAAATATATGAATGTTTTTGTGAACATGGAGATACTCACACACTGATTTTACATCTTGGATATTAATTTTATTATCAATTTCATTAATTAATTCCTTATAACGATATTGTAAGTGTCTTGTACTATTATTTGTATCATTAGAAAATTCTTTCAAATGATTTCGATAAGAATACAGTAATTCTTTATAATTATCAAAGCCTATTTTTTTACCAAATCTTGTAATGGAAGCAGTTGATACATTTATTTTTTGAGCAAGTGCTGATTGCTTAAGTGGTGGTTCACTACTTAAGAAGTAATCAGCTATAAGCTTATCTACCTCAGTAAAATTTAATTTAGAACTCTCAATAGTTAAAAATAAATCTCTATTTAGCAAGTGACACCACCTATTTTTATTTAAATTCAATAAATATAGTTTTGATTTCTTTAGGGTTAAAATTACCTAATCGAATTGTATTATTCTTATAAAATTCATTTCCCTTATTACTTTCTGCCATATCTATGAATCTCCATTTTGCAATTTCTTTTTGAGATTCAATGACTCCTCCATCTTCAATAACTTCACCTGTTGGATTAAAATAACGAGCGATAAAACCTTTCCCGTCTCTTGATTTATTAAATGAACTAAAAACAACATCATGTACTTGAGTGGCATCAAGTAATGAGAAATGGTTGGGTACTTGTTCTCTCAATGGTTGCATCACGAAATACTTCAAAGTGGTAGTGAATTGATTTAATGTTTGTTGCTGATAATACGGTAAACTTACTGCGTAACTCTGATAGTATTTGAAAGAATCTGATTTTGAAAAAGTGTTTCCAATAACTAAAGAGAATTTAAAGCTAAGCTTTTTCTGAAGTTGGCTATCTGGCGTTTCAATATATTTAAATTGATTTCCTGATGCTACTCCTGGACGTCTGATTAAATCTGGCTTTCCTAAATAACCTACTGATCGGAATAAAGTAAGAGCAATTTTCCTATCATCTTTACCGATAATTTCATACTCTTTCACACCTTTTGAAAATGCAGTAACACTCTTTTGCTGATCATGTATATTAACAAAATTTAACATTGGATAGATACCAGTCGGCTCTTCTTTCCAACCTTTTTCCTGCCAATTACTAAAGTTCGGATCAGTAACAGGACGAGAAATCGTTCCAAATGGTGTATCAGCTATACTTTTTTCTGTGTCAACATTTCCGTTAACAATCAACCGCATCCGGTGATCAAACGTTGTATTATCAAGATTTAATTGAATATCAATACCTTCTTTTTCTTGAAGCAAGGTAATGGAACATTCATATGGAATCCTACCGTCGTTCCTATTTTCAATGCGATCATTTTGAGTTGTCGGTACATTGAATGTACCATATAATTTAAGGGATTGGTTTAATTTGCCATGATAGCTTTCAATAATACTATTCGAAAAATCGAACTGTAGTACTCTGTCATCCACTGGTGGAGAATAATCATAGTTGTCACCATCATCACCTGAATCTTCTATTGTTAAAAGATTTTCATAATATTTATCCGATTCTTTATCATATAAATTAATTTTACCATCCATAAAATTTATCTCATAAAATTCATTTTCAATTCTATGATCTTCTTTCTTTTCCAATGGTTTTATTGTTACAGAGGCCTCATCTCCCTCAACTATGTCTAATACTTCATAACCTAGTGGGACAATTTTAAGTTTTAATGCTATCTCTGTTTCAGTATAATAAGACTCTTCAGAAGGCTCTAAGTCTTTACGAATTTGGTCATTTGAATATTTTTTTATTCCAATAATATCGTAAGGTATTTTTTCACCTTTATGATAAATTGCAAATGTAGATTGACTCAATGAAACTTTAATTCTTTGGACTTCATTTCTCGTTATCGGTAATGTATTAAATATAGTAATTTGGTTAGGTTTTACATTTTCTCTAGATTCACTAATTTTCCTTGTTATATAATCAATCAGTGAATAAGATAATTCATCAGCATCGTGAAGTCGTTGTAAGATAGATTGATTTGTTTTATCACTATTACAAGCACCTGCACTATCGTGAGCGTGATTTCTTAATGTTAATTTCCAAATTTTATCAACGAGTTCTTTTTTATAAGGAATCCCAATTTGATCCGCCATAGCTAGCAAAGGTTCAACCTGGAAAATTAAACGTCGTTCTATTTTATCATTTAGATACTTATGGTCATATCTAGATGAATAGATAGAGCGATGAATTTTCGAAACTTCTGCATTCAAAAGTTCTCCTTGAAGAGAAGGCAAATCATTTTCTTCCTGGCTTATTTCTTTAAATAAGTTATTGTAATTGCTCTCAACTAATTGACTATCCGTTAGAGCCTTGTTATATTCAGAGATTCTTTCTTTTAGATTATAATCGACATATCTTTGATCTCCACCAACAGGAAGAGCAATATGTTGGGATGTTGTATCTTTTTGAATTTGGCTCATTAACAAGTTATAATCATCTGTCTCAATGAGTTGAACACCAACAAAGTAGCCGTCTTTAATATTATAAGCTAAAATACGGCTTCCATCTTCTGATTCCCAAAAGAATTCACGTTGTGTGAGTTTGTCTGCTGATAATCCTCTCCAAAAAACTGCTTTATTAATTCCCATTTCAGAAAATATTTTTGGCATATCAATAGATTGCCCAAATGCATCAGGAACGTACCCTAAACGATCTGAACCGCCCAATGCATCACCTAACTCAAGTCCAATTTGAAGATTACGGACAATAGACTCTCCACGAATAATCATCTGATCTGTTTGTGTGTACCATGGACCAACTTTAAGTTTTCCTTTTTTTATAAGGGCTTTAAGTCTATCCTCTTTATCTGGATTTGCTTCTAAATAATCCTCTACAATACTCATCTGGCCATCAAGCATATAATAATCAAGTGTACCATTTTCTAATGCCTCAATAACTTCGTCTACATGATAACATAATTGTATAAATGATTCGTTACTTGTGAAGTACCATTCATAGTCCCAATGAGTATGTGCGATTACATGAATTTTTTTTGTCATTTTAACACCTACTTTTTTATCTATTCTTCTGAATTGGCTAATTTTGCTTGAACTAATTCCAATATTTCTTTTTCAGATGTTGCTTCTAAAATAGCTTCTGTAAATGAATCATCGATTAAAGCTCGTGAAATCGTACTAAGCAATTTTAAATGTTCTTGGTTTTTTCCTTCAGGAATTGCCAGAGCAAAAGCAATATGAACAGGCTTATCATCCATTGATTCCCATTCAATTGGATTCGTAAATTTAATGAACATCAAAGTTGGTTTCAGAACTGTTTTATTTTTACTATGTGGTATGGCTATACCATCTTTAAATCCTGTTGTTACTTCTTTTTCTCTTCTTTTCAGTGCTTTGAAAAATGCTCTAGATGATTCAATAGCACCTATTTTTTCTGCAAAGACAGCTATAAATTTTAATGCTTCTTTTTTGTTTTTACAGTTGAATCAAAAACTACTTTATCTAGGTCAAATAATTCTTCTACTTTCATTTACTCCACCACTTTCTTTTTAGTAAATCCAATAATCAATGCTGTTACCAGTACACCAGCCAAGACACTAAAAATCCATGATACAAAAGGAATGGGACCTTCAATATAGCCAATAAATGTTCCGAGTGGCGAACCAATACCGCCATAAAATTTAATTCCAAGTCCTGCAGAAAGACCTCCTGCGACAGCGGAACCTGCAACAAATGCTGGAATCATACGAAGTGGATCTTGCGCTCCGAAAGGAATTGCACCTTCTGTGACTCCTACAATTCCCATTCCAAAAGCACTAGTAGCTGAAATTTTTTCAGTTGCAGAAAATTTATCTTTAAATAAAATAGATGCTAACCAAATTCCAAGTGGTGCAACAGAAATAGCTGCTTGTGCTGCTGTTTGAGGAACAAAATTTGCTCCTTCAATTCCATATTTTGCAACTGTATCTGTAAAAACAGCCGTACTAAACACCAATGCTGTTTTATTAACTGGTCCTCCCATATCAAATCCCATCATGCCACCAATAATGATACCGATAATAATCGGTGCTGATGAATAGTTTGCATTTAATGTTGTTAACCCTTCGTATAAAAAGTCCATCAATGACGCTAATGGATTCCCTACAACATAAAAGACAAATAAAGTGATTAGTAACGTACTCACAAACGGAATCAACATAATAGGAACAATAGGTTGAACAATTTTAGGATAAGGAATTTTTTTAGTAATTTAACTAAATACCCTGTAGCAAAAGCAACAAGAATGGCTGCTAAAAATCCACCACCCGCTTCAGCGCCTAATAACTCAGCATTATTTGCAATATAAGTACCAATCATTGCTGCTGCAATAGCTGGTTTACCTGCAATTGAATTTGCAACAAATCCAGCAAATAGTGGAATCATGAGTAAGAATCCAACTTGTCCAACTTGAAAGAGATTTGACATTAATTCGCCCATCACTGTTGAGGTATCAAATCCCCAATTAATAATTTGACCCGCATCATTTTTTTGAAAGGCATACACGTTTGCAATTGCTAATATGAGACCTGAAGCAATAACCATAGGAATCATATATGATATTCCAGCCATTATATGCTGAAAAAATCCAGCCTCATCAACTTTACCCATTGTAACAACACCAACTTTAGCACCTTTCTCTCCATATAGAGTTGCATTTTCCAAAGCGCTTTCAATTAGACCATTAGCGTCCTTAATTGCTTCACTAGCTCTCACTCGTTTCACACGCTTCCCATTGAACCGATCCATTTCAATGTTTATCTCTACAGCTAAAATGACAACATCAGCTTCTTGAATCTCCTGCGATGTCAGTTGGTTCTCAACTCCAATAGATCCTTGTGTTTCTATTTTAATATCATAGCCTTTTTCTTTTCCTGCTTTTTCAAGTGCTTCTGCCGCCATATATGTGTGTGCAATCCCTGCAGAACATGCTGTGACTCCAACGATTTTCTTTTTTGACATAGTATCCAACTCATCCTTTGCTTACAAATTTTTATCTTTTATTACTATACCTTTGATCACATTCTTTGTAAACACTTTCAGTTAAACTGTTCCTATTATCATTTTACGACCCTTTTTATGATAGTTCTTACATAAATATAATATTTATTCATCTAATTCTAAAAGATAATCGATCATATTTTTTGTGAACAAAAAAATAGACTTAAAAAGTCTATTTTTCTTTCAATCTTGCTGATTTAGTATTTCGTTAAAATAACTATTAAATAATAAGATGGAATTACTCGGAAAATCTTGCGAAACATCATTGAAAGATAGATAGGCAAAGTTCTTAATGTCTTCCTCCACCACAAAGAAATAAAAAGCATTTAATACATGATCTGTTTCTTCAGGTAAAGGTTGTGCAGCTACCATGACTTGTCGTAAAGGCTCTCCTTCAAAAAGCACTTCTGACACCGTGAACACTTCTGGATTCAATTCTTCTAATTCATTTACTGTATAAAGGTTAGTAACCCTGTCCATTTCTGGAGCACTCGTTAAATCAGCACTAAAATATCCAGGTGTGACAGAAGAAAAAACAAGATGATTGTCTACAAAATAAAAAGTTATTTCGGCGAGGAATTCAGATACTTCACTAAATTCGCCACCTTCGAGTACCATTCCGACTGACATACGTGTCCTCCTTTATTTCTATAAAGCTATTTCAACCATTTAGAAAACATTTCCAACTGTCTTTCTCTTTCTTTTGTCGCCATTTCCAAAGAATTATCTGTTAATCCATTCGTTACTTTTATTGCATAGTCACTGCATACCATCGCATGCCCTCTCATATGACCAGTAGCAATCGCTTGTGCGAATGTCCGAGCAGAATATTTGCTCTTATCTGTTTTAGACTCTTTTGCCAATTGATTAACTAAAAACCCTACCTGCCTTAGGTCATATGCACGTATATTTCCTTCTATTCGTTCTTCCAAAGTTTTTATCCCTAGATTAATTCGTGGATCATCTTTCAAATGTTCATCTAAAAAAACTAAATACTCTAAGGATAGTTTTAGAGCCCACTTAGCTACTTCCTTTTGGGGTAACGATTCAATCCTCTCTTCTATCAGATTTCTAAGGTGTATATCGTCTACTATTTTAATTTTAGGTGAACTTGGTCGAAATCCTATTTGTTTTCTCTTTAATTTCTGTTCATGCTCATTCCATGCATACTCTTCTATTTTCATAGTAGATACTCCTCGTAAAAATTAGTGTTCCTTCTACATTCATCTTCCCATACTAATAGGGTAAAATCCAAATCATTGCATAGGAATACTTGAAATTATATGATAGAGAAAACAACTTCCTTAAAGGAGGAATAGTATGATTGAGATTGGTCTTACAGGATGGTCTGATCATCCTCTTATTTGTCCGGATCCAAAAAGAAAACTTATTGATTATGCTAGTCATTTGCCAGTAGTGGAATTGGATTCGAGTTTCTATGCCATTCCTCCTGAAAAAAATATTACCCAATGGATTAAAAACACGCCCGAAACCTTTCAGTTTATACCTAAAGCATACGCCCCACTCACAAAACACAAAGGTCAAATCGAAGAAACCAGATCGCTGGAAGACTTATTTAAAATTTATAAGGCAACTTTCTCTCCTATGATGAAAAGTGGAAAAATAAAAGCATTTCTTTTTCAATTTCCACCGACGTTCTCTTGTAGAAAAGGGCATGTAGAATATTTAAGGAAAGTGCGCAGATGGATGGCTGACCTTCCAATTGCCATCGAATTTCGTAATCAGAGTTGGTACAGCGAAGAGTTTAAATCAGGAACGCTAGCATTTTTAAAAGAAATGAATTTTATTCATGTTGTAGTGGATCAACCACAAACACCCAATAACTCCGTCCCCTTTACACCCGTCGCAACTAATCCAGACAAAACCTTTATTCGTTTACACGGTCGAAACTATGAAGGCTGGTTAGGTGACGATACAAAGGATTGGAGAACCTTTCGAACCTTGTATGATTATAGTGATGAAGACCTAAAGGAAATCATGCAGGCAGCCCGCGATTTAGAAAAAGATTCTAAAGAAGTTACCGTTATCTTCAATAATAACTCAGGAGGTCATGCCGCAAAAAATGCGAAAACTCTTCAGAAAATGCTAGGAATTGAATTTGAAGGATTAGCTCCACAACAACTAGATTTGTTTTTGTAAATCTGTTCTCTCCTTTTAAAATGTGAAATTAATAAAAAGGCTTATTGAGATAAACGATTCCTGTAGACCATCATTTTATTGTGTATACTTGGGCTATATGGTATTTGTAGAAAATAAAAGGAGTGAAATCATTCGTGGGGGTCGTACTGACACAAGCACTTAGCTTTTTACTTGTTATTTTAGTTGCCTATTTCTTTAAAACGAAAAAAATATTAGAAGCAAAAGATGGACAGACCCTTTCTAAAATCATTTTAAATATAACGTTACCGGCAACCATCATCATCGGGTTTGATTCTGTAGAAATAAATAGTACCTTGCTTTTTTTGATTTCATTAGGATTGTTAACCAATGTGATTGGAATTATTGTGGGAGGGTTTATTTGGAGGAAAAGAAAATCGACAGATCAAGCCTTAATGATTTTCAGTCAAACGGGATATAATATCGGAAATTTCACGATTCCATTTGTACAAGGGTTCTTTCCACAAGCGATTCCTTTCATTGGAAGTTTTGATACTGGAAATGCGCTGATGCTTTTTGGTGGAACACCCATGCTAACGGATCAAATCGTTGGCGAAAAACATGAGAAAAAAGAAATCAAAAAAGTCATTCTTCAGCTATTCCGTTCACCAAGTTTTACTACCTACATCATCATGATCCTGTTAGCGATTCTGAATGTTACGATTCCAGTAAACGTTCTTTCTATTGTTCAATTATTTGCCAGTAGCAATGCTTTTTTATCGATGTTTATGATTGGGCTCTATCTAGAGTTTACCATTTCCCGTAGTGATTTGAAAAAAGTAGCCCAACTTCTTTTTACCAGATACACAACCGGAATCATTCTTGCATTCATTGCTTACTTTTTATTGCCTCTACCGGAATTGGTTCGATTATCGCTCGTCCTTTTAGTACTTGCTCCTATCGCTACCGTTTCTACGATTAATATGGTCGTTTATGGCAACAAAGAAGCTCTATCTGGGTTTTTATCGTCTGCTAGTATCATTATCTCCCTCATTCTTATGACTGCAGCACTTGCTTTCATCATGTAACCAACTAAAAAAAGAACTGCTTTCCTGTTTTTTCACAGGTATAGTGACCCCAAAAAGTTAGACTTTTTTGCAGAGTAGATTATTCTACTCTGTTTTTTATGCGCTTTGTTTTAAAGAAGGTGATGATAATCGGTATTCAATTGGACTTAACCAATTAAGTTTCTCCTTCATTCGATCGTTATTGTAATAATTAATGAAGATCACTATTGCTTTCTTTAATTCCCCGTAACTTTTATAAATACGTCCATGATACATTTCCTGTTTCAATATACTAAAGAAGTTCTCCATTGGACTGTTATCGAAGCAGTTTCCCTTACGGGACATACTTTGGAAAATGTTGTTGTCTTCTAATTCTACACCATAGGCCTTCATTTGATACGCCCAGCCCTGATCTGAATGGAACGTTCGTCTATATTTACACGTTCTCGAAGCCTGGATAGCGTCATTTAAAGCTGCTATAATGCTTTCGCCATTGGGTTGTTTAGTCACTTTAAAACTAATGATCTCGCGATTAAATAAATCCATAAATGGATCGAGGTATAACTTTTTAATTTGCAAACGACCTGATTCGTCTTTCTCATAATATTTAAACTCCGTCGTGTCCGTAGTGATTTTTTGATAAGGGATAGAGGAGTTAAACCGTCTATTTATACGATTAGGAGCTAGAACTCCGACGTTACCTTTATAAGAACTGTATTTTCGTGATTTTCGAGAATAAGATTTAACGCGGATATCAAGTTCAACCATGAGTCGTTGAAGCTTTTTATGATTGATTTCAACACCATACTTAAGTAACTCTTTTTTCATACGTCGGTACCCATAATCAGCGTGCTGCTTTCTTATAGTCATCATCACTTCTTTGATTTCTTTATCTGGGTCTTCTCGATCAAAACGTTTTTGCCAGTACATATACGTTGATTTAGGAAATTTTACGACCTCAAGAATGTCTTTTAATTTGAATCGTCCTCGGAGGGTGTGAATGACTCTTGAGATTTGTTCGTTGCTTTGTGCGATTCCTCGCTCCGCAACCTCCTGAGTTCTTTTAAAAAGGCGTTCTCTATTTCTAAACGATGGACTTGTTTTTTCAACTCTTCAATATGGGGTTCTTGAAACCCGTTGGTCTCACGAGACTCTTGGTCTTTAGAATGTTGATCTGGAGTCATTTTAGGCGGTCTTCCTTTCGCTTTAGAAAGGCCTTCCATACCTTCGCTATGAAAGACTTGAACCCATCTTGCCAAGAGACTGGGATTATTAATTTCAAGTTCTATAGCGAGATTCTGATAGGACATTTCTGTAGTTAAATATAACTCTACCGCATTTACCTTGAATTGAACAGAATAACTCTTATTTTGACGACTACGTTTTAAACTATCCTTTCCCATTGCTTTATAGCTATTCACCCATTTTTTAACAGTTGAATCAGACGTAACACCATATTTATTGGCGAGGTAATAATATCCCCCTTTGCCATTCATATAATCTTCAACGATTTTTAATTTCAACTCGTAACTATATTTAGCCATAAAAATACCCCCAAAAGATAGATTTTTAAGGTCTAACTTTCGGGGGTCGGCTCACAGGAGACAGTTCTTTTTGTGTACTAAATAAATACAGTATTATTTTCTTAAAATCTTTTCTATCTTTTTTCCTTTGGCTAACTCATCTATCAATTTATCCAAATAGCGAATTTCCCTCATGATTGGTTCCTCTATCTCTTCTACTCGAATGCCACAGATGACCCCTTTAATGAAGGTTCTAGATGGATTCATAGCAGGTGCTTCTAAAAAAACGTTTCACAATCGGTTTCTTTTTCTAATTGTATTTTTAAACCTTCTTCATCTTATCCTGTTAACCACTGAATAACTTCATCTACTTCTTCTTAAGTCCGACCTTTTCGTTGTACTTTGTCAATATAGAGAGGATAAACTCTCGCAAAACTCATCGTGTATAATTTATGTTTGGTCATGAAGGAACTTCCTTTCCATATTTTTTATTTTTTAAATTATAAATGATTATCTAAAAACATTTCTCGAATAACTTGTTTCAGGTTTGGATTAAATAAATTTATATAACGAACTTCAATTCTTGCTGTCAGTTCATCTTCTTTGTAACTAGAGAACGTTCCTTCTTGGTAAGCATCACTGTAGGGATAAATAAGAATGACCTTCTTGATGTCTTCTCCACTTTGTGAATAGCGAGTGAAGTATGCATACATTTGATAGAGATCACTTTGAACAGGCCCCTTTGCAGTAAGTACTTTCCATTTTGTATCACCAATCACAACTTGATGATTTTTAGAACGAGCTACTATATCAGGACGCAAACGATAAGTATTTTGACCGCCTTGATTTTGGTCAAACAATGTTAGACTTTGTTCTTGAAAACTTGTGTTCATTTCAGGCAATGAACTTTTAATTAATTCTACAATATAAGATTCAAACACTTTTTCCATTGGGAACAAAATAGCAAAAGCAAGAGAACTTCCTGTAAACGTAGTAAACGAATATCCTTTTAAAAAAATTTCACTCCAAGCTAAAACTTTTTTATAATAAAGGTGACTCCTGCCTAAATGGACTTTTTTGAAAAGTAAATCTACTTGGGACGTAGGGCTTATATTATCAAAATGTACAAAGAGCTCTCGTGCATATTTATAATTATTTCTGTCCTGGGTAACTTTCAAAATAAATTCCATGCACTTCCGTAGAATGATATTTTCAGGTGAGTCTAACAAAAATTCATCAAACTCACTATAAAATTTAGAAGCATTTACCATGTTACATTGCACTTGTTGCTTCATTAGTAATTTACCTTTTAAATATGCTTTATTTTCTTGAACAGTTATATAAGAAGATTTTAATCCTTTTTTTATAACGATATCTATTTCTATCAGAAACATCGAAATAAAAATTTCTAGTAAATTTGCTTTCTTTACATCTAAATGAGACATTTGAAATACTTTCCCGTCGATATCTTTAACCGTTGTTATCATTTTCCAAAATAAATTCTGGATTTCTTCTGTAGAATGATGTTCTTTACTGTATATTTTAGGTAGAATTTCAATTGCTAACCCCGACTTTGTCTGCAATACACCGACATAGTTATTTACTTGAACTCCGCCTCTAATTGGCTTTAAAAAATTTCCCAAAGGAGTATCTTCTGTTTGCAGAGTATTCTGTTCATCAATCGCTTCCCTAAGTTCTTCAATGTCTCTTTTAGTTATAGAAACTCCACAGTAAACTTGATTGATATATATGCGATCATATTCTTTAACGGTAATATTCCGATTCCTCATCCAATCACCCCTTGATAATACTTCTCCAGAAAGCTTTAAAGTCTTCTAAATCAACAGAGTTTTTCATTTTTAATTGTTCACTATCACCATTCATAATCAAATGATTAAAACGACTATCAAATAAAGAGTGGTAATTTTCTTGCTTTGGAGTGATATAAACATCATGAATGTCATTTAAGACAGCTTTTATTTTTTGATAATCATCATAAAAATATTCTTGTAGTAGAGGAATAATTTTCATTTCAAATGTATTTTGCAAATCTTCTAGTGTTTCATTTTCAATAAAGAAGGCATGTCCTAATAGATGATCCCGATCAAGTAAATATTCAATACGTTTATTCATTGATTGAAGAACCTCTCCAACATCTACTTCATCAATTTCGCCAACGATATCAGAAAGGAGTGCTGAATCCGGCATCACTTCTACAAAATCAAATCTACGACGCAAAGCTGTGTCCATAAAAGCAATTGAACGATCTGCCGTATTCATTGTTCCTAGCAGGAAAATATTTTGAGGTATTCCAAAAACATCACCAGAATAAGGCAGCGTAACACTTTGCTCATCTTTAGCACCTAAACGCTTAGAAGGTTCAATTAACAGAATTAACTCTCCAAAAATTTTACTAATATTTCCACGATTTATTTCGTCGATTACAAATAAATAATTATTATCTGGATCTTCAACTGCTTTCTCACAAAAACGTAGAAAAACCCCTTTTTTAATTTCATATTGAATTTGACCATCCACTGTTTCAGCACGAATCCCTTCAATAAAATCTTCATAACTAAAAGATTGATGAAAGGCAATCATTTCAAAGAAATAATCTTCTTGATTGTCATGTTTATATTGGCTATTAATTACTTCTTCAGCTTCTATCATCCCATCAGTTGTTAGTTTCCAATTTGGTCCACTTTTTTCAAATAAATCTGTTCCTTTTCTGGAAGTTGTATTTGTAGAAGATTCTGTAGCATTTTCAGTGATTGTTCTAGAAATAGTTCCATGTGTTGTCTTATTTGATTTTGTTTTTGCATATGCTCGAATAACTTCTGTTTGGTCAATTTCTTTTATTGTTAGAGATTGATTATTCTTTTCAAAAAAAGCAAGATAAACTGCTTCTTTCCAAGTCAATCCTGTAAATTGATAGTCTTTCTTACTCGTTGATTGTCCTCCAATTAATTCTGACTTGTATGAATTAATAGAATAGGATTTCCCTGTTCCTGGAGGTCCGTATAAAATTCGGTTTTGACCTGTTATTTCATTTATTAATGGGGGATCATCGCCATTAATATCATCTATTATATCTTTAGGTTTTTTAGTTAACTCAAGCGCAATCGAATCGTTGTCTTTTCCAAACTTATTGAGAATTCCTTGTGCCAACATCACTGCGTCCCAACCGGCAAATGATGCAAAATAGAGAGTAGCTCCTTCATAAGTAATTTTTGTTGGATTTAATTTTTTACTAGCTCGACGCTCTTTTAAAATTTCTCTTACTTCTTCTTCAGAAGAATAAAACGCAATTGTATGATGCAATCTTTCCTCACTATTGTCATGAGGAAAAATATCTGAGAGTTGAATGACTGGAGATTGTTGGATTTCTTTCCAGAAATAATGAGCTACTGTTTTTACTAATTCTTTCCACATCATTTTTTTACGATTCTTAGCAGTGAATTTTTCTTCATTGATTGTAATAGAAAGTAATCGTTTTTGTCTTAATTCATTATAGCTGGTTGTTAGTGGTTGGTTGGTTTTTAATCGTAATGTATATGCCATATTAATCAATTTTTCATTCTCCTTTTCAATTAGTTTAAAAAGAATAATTATCTCATTAGTAGTATACCAAACGAAAGAAATTAATAGTTGAAAATAAGAGCCCATGAAATATACTCTAGAGAGTAATTCATCAGTCCTTATTCAAGATTTTTTATATTCTTTTTAACATGTAACTATAGATGTTGCAAAGGTGAGATTTTCTTCTCCATTACTTCTTCAAATTCATTCCGTACGGTCTTCCAGTATCTTAACTTAGAGATAGGTTTTTCTACTGTTTCTTTATGCGTTTGATAGTCAGAGGTTTCTCATAGTTCACACTCACCATATTGTCATTTTAGTTTAGGATTCTAATTGGTCACAACAAAAGCTAATTGTTCTTCTACATACCATTTTTCAGAGAAATCTTGAATGACACCCAAAAAGATGTCATTCAAGATTTCTTCTAATGTATTAGAGATATTTTTGTCCCAGTAGTTCTCAGGGATATTATCCCATAATTCACGTATTAAATGACCAAGTTTCTAACTATTTTTGTTTAAGTCATCAATGTAGTGATTAACCTCCGCTGTAGCTTTAACATCTTCTTTGATAACTAATTCATATTCATCTTTTTCACTTGGAACAATAGCTTGAATCAAGTCATACTACAGCATAGGTGTCAGGTCTATAAAAAAATTGGAATTTTCCTTTATAAATAGAATCCAATAAAGCTGTAAAGGTTAATTCTGGTTCTAAGATATAAGCAGAATCGTATTTTAATTCACTAATCAAGTCATTTTTGATTTCTAAATCTTGGTAAGCTAAAGTATATACCTCTTGTACTTCAGAAAGATTGGTTACTTCTTCTAATAAATCAGCGGCGTGATAAAGAATGGTATCAAAAAGACATTTGTAAAAGATAATACCTACCATATATTCTTTTATTCACTCGCATCCATCTTGGAACACAAATTATCGGCGCTATTCCATAAAGCTTGATAGAGAGTTTTTGAATTGTTACTTGCCATTTGTTTTACCCTTTTTAATTCTTAATTGAAATGAGTATATCCCTTAGTATAAGCTAAATTGTCATTCTATATAATGGTTGATTAAACGGATTCCTATAATCATAATAAAAAAGACAGAAACAAATGTCCCAGTCTTTTTATTATGTAAACTACGTAAATTTTATCTTCTAAATTAGTAAGGTATTTTAAGTTAGTCAAACAATTATCCTACTAATAAATTAAATAGTTTAATTTTTTTCTGGTAACCATAAATACGTCTTTCCATTTCTAATTAAAAGTTGAGTGTCTTCTTCATAAAGATTTACTTCTTCAACATTTATTTTTTCTGTGTTTACTAAAGATAATTGCTTCGTAACTTTTCCAACTAAAATCTCATCTAATTTTGAATAACGCCACTCATCCTTAATCAAGCCAGTAACACTTGTAACAGTACCACCAATTCCTTGTTTTCTAAATTTAAATTCTTCTAAAGAAATTTTTTGTTCAATAATTTGATTGTTTTGCCAGCTAGCTAGCTCATTATTCACTAATACTGATAGCTCCTTATATTTATTAAACAACGAGAAACTGTTTTCTCTTGATATTTTCCCTTTTCCAAAAATATATTCTAAACGTCCAATTTCTTGCATAATTTTCAATAATATTTCTTGAAAAGATAGCAAGCTTTCAAATTCATTTACATTTTCAATATATTTTTTAAAATTTCCTTCTGTGCTCTTGTTTATTAGCTCTTCAATAGTAAGATTGACTTGTTCTAATAATTGAGTAGTTTGTTCTTTTAAATATTGTAAATGAATTAACTTATTATTTCTAATAGTGTCATCTTCAAATATTTCTTCAATAAAAATAGACATGTCACCGACATTAGCAATTAGCGAGCGAATTCTACTCTTAAATCCAAGCTTTTGAAAGTCTCTAATATCACTAATAGATTTTTCAATTTTCTCGAGTTCTGCGTTTACTTCAGACATATAATACTGACCAACAATAAGTGAGGCAATATTCATAATATTTGCTGTTGCTGTTACTGTCATTGCAGTACTTTCAGTAGTTTTTGTAATAAATTTTGGATCAATCTTTTGTAGTTTAGCTTGTTCGGAAATGCCCTTTTTTCCAAGTGCATAGCCACGAAATAATTTTTTGTTATCTTTTACATTTACTAATTCTCCACCCTTTTCCAAAATGACTTTATAGAAATTTCCCTCAACTTTTGAGGTTGTAGTGGTTGTTACAGTCTTCGTTTTCCCTATAGCGTTTACAATTGCTGGACTTAAAGAAGAAAGTTTTTCCAATAAATTTAGATTAGCTATTTCATGTAATGAACTCTCTTTTACTACAAAATTAGTTGGTAAATGTATTACTGGAACAATCTGACTTTGAGCCTCGGATTGTATAGTAGTAAGTAAAGAAGATCTATATTTTGAAAAATCTTTATTTAACTCATCTAATTCTTTAGAACTATCATTTTTCCTTCTATTTCTCCAATTTATGTAAAAGAATAAAAAGATAATAAGAAGAGTAATTACTATACTAGTAAATAAGAATGATTGATTCATTATTCCATCTCCTTTTAAATCAATTTTCAAATATATTATAACATGTTTCATATATTTAAACATATTTTTGTAATAATATAATTATATATAAATATTGGTACAATAAAAGAATTAACCAATGAGATCTTATGATTACTTTGGCTAATCCTTTTATTGAGTAATTTTATTTCTAGGAGAGATATTTTTCTTCAAACTCATCCAACAAGTCCCGTACTTCATTGGTATTCTCCGTATCCATCAATTGCAGTCTCAAGTCACTGGCTCCTCAGGATTCACGTACATAAATTTTGAAGAAGCGACGCAAGGGTCTAAAGTTTTTTGGTTCTTTTTCTGAATACTGATCGAATAAATCTAGATGGTATCTAAATAAATCTAGTAATTCTTTTGGACGATGTTCTTTTGCTTCTTTTTCAAAAGCAAAAGGATTATGGAAGATTCCTCGACCAATCATAACTCCATCTACGCCATATTTTTCAACGAGTTCCATTCCTGTTTGATAGTTAGGAATATCTCCATTAATCGTTAGTAACGTATTTGGGGCAATTTCATCACGTAGTTTCTTGATCTCCGGAATCAATTCCCAGTGAGCGTCTACTTGGCTCATCTCTACTTTCGTACGGAGATGAATCGTTAGATTCGCAATATCTTGTTCCAGTAAATGAGTAATCCAAGCAGTCCATTCTTCAACCTTTGCGTGACCTAATCTTGTTTTGACACTAACGGGTAAGCCTCCAGCTTTGGAAGCTTGTATCAAATCAGCCGCAACTTCTCTGCGAAGGATCAGACCGGACCCTCTTCCGTGTTTAAACACATTTGGTGCAGGACATCCCATATTCAAATCAATTCCACGGTATCCCATCTCAGCCATACCGATGCTCATCTCTTTAAAGAATTCAGGTTTGTCTCCCCAAATATGAGCCACCATGGGCTGTTCGTCTGCTGTAAACGTTAACCGTCCACGAACACTTTCTATGCCATCAGGATGACAATAACTTTCACTATTCGTAAATTCGGTAAAAAAATACATCAGGTCTTGCGGCCTTTGCTACCACATGGCGGAAGACTACATCGGTTACATCTTCCATTGGTGCTAGTACAAAAAACGGTCGTGGCAACTCTTGCCAAAAATTATCTTTCATTTTAAAATCCTTTCCTATGACTATTAAAAAAGCAGAAAAAATCTGCTTTTATTATTTATAATTTAAATTTTATTTTTTGATAAATCAGTCGACGTTTATACTATCATATTTTTAGCGAGTAAGAAAGAATAAATACTCCATTTTCAGTTCCAGCACGTTTACTCTCCCCACTTTTTCTCCATCTGCTTATCATGGAAACGACCAAAAATAAAAATAGAGGTCATTGCGCCAATCAATGCCCATAACATATCCCAATGGCTGTCAAAAAAATCACCTTGCATTCCCATCACGGATTCTGCGGGTACATTTAGTATT
Organism: Jeotgalibaca sp. MA1X17-3; assembly: GCF_021513155.1. Taxonomy (NCBI): domain Bacteria; kingdom Bacillati; phylum Bacillota; class Bacilli; order Lactobacillales; family Carnobacteriaceae; genus Jeotgalibaca; species Jeotgalibaca sp. MA1X17-3. The sequence continues at coordinate 1,163,050 of NZ_CP090983.1, read as the reverse complement.
TTAATAATTAAAAACTCACTTATTTCATATCCTGCACTTAATCCCAAGCAAGAAATAATTACGATAAAAAAGAACATTCCGCCCTTTTTCACATATCCACCTTTCAGATATAATTCCTTTAGTAAAAATGCGGGTACAAATCCTTGAACAAAATGACCAACACGATCGTAATAATTGCGTTGCCAGCCAAAAACTTCCCTTAAATAATTGAACAAAGGATTTTGTGCGTACGTATAATGGGCTCCATACAGTAAAATTAATACATGTAAAAATACCATAATATACGCAAAATTACTAAATTGAAATTTTTGATAGGTCACCACTAGTACTCCCACTAATAGAACAGCTGAAATGGCTTGGCCGATCCAAGCAAATGGACTTAAAGGCTGGATGGCTGATAAAATAAGTGACAATATGGACAAACATAATAAAGAAATCTGAAGTTTATTGGGTTGGATATCCTTCTTATTCATTCGCCTTGCTCCTTTTCTTGTAACTCGTTCTAATCACCTTTGAATAGCGTTCTGAAGATAGATCACTTCAATGACTACTGCAAAAATTATATGTATACATGTATAAAAAAATTAGAACTATGAATTATATCCGAAAATAAGAGTCATCAATAATAAATATAACGAAATAAGTATAAGGACTATACCTAAAACAATCATCAGGATAGCGGAACTCCTACTTTGTTTTCTTATTTTTATCCCACTAATGACTAGAATAATTCCTCCCAGTAAGAAAATGAATTCAAATAATAAAACAGGTCCCTTCATATCGAAAGTTTGATCTAGTATTTCCATATACTCCCCCTCTATTCTCTTGATAAGATCATTATACTATAAACGAATTGCAAGAAAAATTTATCTCGTTTTACAATCATCACTACTATTGTAAAAAAATAAAAAAAGATGAGCTCGATTACTTATCGAGTCCATCTTCTTTAGGTACTATAAATTTATTTTTTTAAAGTTTGTGAGGCAACCAATCCACTAGAAAGGTTATCGGTATCCGGGTGATCTGCTTTCAGAATTAACTTTTCGTTTACAAAAGCTTTCAAGCCCATACTACTCATTTCTCTTCCAAAACCAGAATGTTTTACTCCCCCAAATGGGATTTCTGGTAGAGAATAGCGGAAGCTATTAACGAAAACCATACCCGTTTCGATTTGTTTGGCTAGTTCTGCACCGTGTTCCTTGTCACCAGCAAAGACAATTCCTCCCAATCCATATGGAGAATCATTTGCTAATTCAATGGCTTCTTCTTCAGAAGCTACTTTATACACGACCGCAACTGGGCCAAATAACTCAGTTGTATGAACTGGATTATCTTTGTCTATACCAGTCAAAATCGTTGGCATAAAGAATTGTCCTGGTAAGTCAATGGGCTCATTTCCGTACTCAACAGTAGCACCAGCTTTAATTGCTTCCTCTACTTGTTCTTGCAATTGTTCTTTTGCCTTTTTCGAATTCATTGGTGCTAAGGTTGTTTCAGGATCTAATGGGTCGCCTGGTTTTACTTTACTAAAATTCTCTTTCAAACTCTCGACAAACTCATCATATACCTTTTCCATCACGATAAATCGTTTGGATGACGTACACTCTTGTCCGGCATTGTACAGACGCGAACGCCACGCAATGTCACAAACTTCATCCATATTCGCATCATCTAATACAATAAAGGGATCCATTCCACCCAGTTCTAAGGTTACTTTCTTCAAATGCTCGCCTGCTGTTTTTGCGACAATGGCTCCACTTTTTTCAGAACCAGTCAACGCTACCCCTTGAACACGAGGATCCGCAATCGCTTTTGATACTTGATCGTAATCTAGAAACAGATTTGTCAACGATCCTTCCGGTGCTCCCGCTTCCACAATCACATCTGCTAATAGTTGTGCAGAAGAAGGTGTGTTGGATGCATGCTTCAATACCATAGGATTTCCTACCATAAAGTTTGGAGCAAACACTCGCATCATTTGGTAGTAAGGGAAATTCCATGGTTCGACCATCATGATCATACCTGTTGCTTGATAATGAACTTCTGCTTGACCGTGTGCTTGTGTTTCAATCTGATCGGGTTGTAGCATTTCTTCTGCGTGATCTGCAAACCAATCCGCAATGACCGCACACAATTCTACTTCACCTTTTGATTCATTTAGTAATTTACCCATTTCCGTTGTACACGTCCGTGCCAGTTCATCTGACTTTTCTCTGATTGTAGCAGCAACTTGATGTAAAATTTTTGCTCGTTCTTTCATTTCTTGTTTTTTAAATGTTTTATATAATTCATGACCTCTTTGCAATGTTTCTTCTAGTTGTTGGTCAGTCGCATCTTTGTACTCTTTTACCATTTCGTTTGTATAGGGATTAATTGTTTGATAAGCCATTCTTAAAAAGCCTCCTCAAGTTTTTTGTTCAATAGAAACTATGAGATACATTTCTTGATTCGTCGAATACATCTTTTCCTACAATAAATCGTTTAAACGTTTTTGGTATCACCGTCCTTCTCAGTAAAAACGAAGAGAAACAAGAACTAAAAGGAATTTCATTTTTTTAGTATCCTCTCTATTTATCCTATCACTAATGTTGGACATTTAAAAAAGATATGATTGAAGCATTTTCTTATTAAAAAGAAGTAAACTAAAATGATAATAAAACAGGCAGCAGTTCTTGGCTAACGAACGACTACCTGTTTTATTTTATGGTTTTGATATTCAGTTAACTTCTTAAGCCGATTCCTCTATTCACTAAATAATAACAAACAGAATAGAGAACAATGATAAATAGAACAATAATAATCATAGACCACATGATTGGAACATCTGTGGTTCCTAAAAATCCATATCGGAACCCTGAAACCATATAAACAATTGGATTAATTTTAGAAACATTTTGCCAAAATGGAGGCAACATGGAAATAGCATAAAATACGCCACCTAGATACGTCAAAGGTTGTAAAACAAATGTTGGTACGATGGAAACATCGTCATATGATTGTGCAAACACACCATTTATTAATCCAGCTAAGGAAAATAAAATCGACGTCATGAATAAGGTGATCATTACAATAAACCAAGAATAAACATGAAGTGGAACAAAAAATAGCGAAATGATGGTAACAAGCGTTCCTACAAGGATACTTCTACCAAGTCCTCCCATAACAAATCCCCAAATAATAATGTGTGCGGGTACTGGGGCAACCAATAATTCCTCAATATTTTTTTGAAACTTTTGAGAAAAAAAGGAAGAAGATACATTCGCATAAGAGCTAGTGATGACTGACATCATAATTAATCCAGGTACAATAAATTCCATATAGGAGAATCCACCCATATCTCCAATACGGCCCCCGATCATTTTCCCAAATATAACGAAATACAAAGAAGTAGTAATAACGGGTGGTACTAACGTTTGAACCCAAATTCGTAAATAACGATTTGTTTCCTTCACTGCTAAACTTTTTAAAGCTGTAAAATAAACACTAAGCATTTTCTTCCTCCAATTGATGTTTTTCTTCTGTAATTTTCAAAAATAATTCTTCTAAACGATTCGATTTATTACGCATAGATAAGACCTTAATTCCTTGATTACTCAGCTGATTAAAGATTTCATTTACGCCTTGATTTCTCTCAACCTCTACAGCAAGTGTTTGATCATCTTCCAAAGAACTTTGATAGCCTATTATCTCTGGCTTTTCATCATAATCATCTAAGTCAAAAAGGAACGTTTCGTGTTGAAGCTTTGATAGAAGTGATTTCATACTTGTATTCTCAATTAATTCACCTGATTGAATAATTCCAATATTTCGGCAAAGCATTTCTGCTTCTTCTAAATAGTGAGTGGTTAAAATAATCGTTGTTCCACTTTCATTCAATTCTCTTAAGAATATCCACATTTCACGTCTTAGTTCTATATCTACACCCGCTGTCGGCTCGTCTAGAATGAGTAACTTCGGTTCATGCATCAATGCTCGAGCGATCATCAATCTGCGCTTCATACCACCGGAAAGCATTCTGGCACGAACGTTTCGTTTTTCCCATAAACTCGATTGCTTTAAATACTTTTCACTACGTTCTATAGCATCTTTACGGGAAACACCATAATACCCAGCTTGATTGACTACGATTTGTTGTACTGTCTCAAATGGATTGAAGTTAAACTCTTGAGGAACAAGTCCGATTTGTTGCTTGGCTCGTTCTAAATCTGTATCCAGATCATAGCCAAAAACTTTTACGTTTCCAGATGTTTTATTAACAAGGGAGGTGATAATTCCAATAATGGTAGATTTCCCGGCCCCATTTGGACCCAAAAGTGCGTAAAAGTCACCTTCTTCTACTACTAAATCAATTCCACGCAGTGCTTCTACGCCTGTTGCATATACTTTTTTTAAATCTTTTATCTCCAGTGCATCTGTCATCTCTATAAATATCTCCTTACTAGTTTTGATTTCTAATTCTATCATGTATGAATGTGTAGGAACAAGAGGTTCTATTCCTACTTTATAGAAGACTTATAAAAGGTTATGACGTCGATAAACTCCATAATTATTTTTACTATCCTTCAATTACTTATTTCGTATATATTCAACATAGTCTAAAATTTGTTCTATTTTATTGGTTTCTAAATCTGAAAGATCAATGATTGTCTTATTTCCAATGTCATTAATAGGTGTTTTTTTCATATTTTGATTTGTCAATTTAAGCTAGACAAAATAGATTCATCTAGGTAACTCAAAAATACCTCCAGTGGCGTCCGGTATGCTAAAGATTTTCGTGGAATATTGTTTCGCTTGTTCGCAACGGAAGAGACGAAGGCTTGGTCCACTTGATTGAAATCCATTTCTTTTGGCAACCCATCTCTTCGCAACAAGCCGTTGGAGTTTTCATTTAAGGCACGCTGTGAAGGCGTTCCGGGATCGGCGAAATAGATTGCAATGTCCTGTTGATTGCTTAAAGCTTTCCAATTGGAGAATTCTTTCCCGCAATCAAAGGTGATTGATTTGAATAAATGCCTAGGGATCGATTCAAACCATTGGTTCATCGTTTTCTCGATATCGTTCGCCTTCCGCCCCTCGGGCTTCAAAGTGATGATGACTTTCGATAGACGTTCCACTAAGGTGATAACGGCACTCTTGTGGTGGGCACCGACAATCGTATCGCCTTCGATGTGGCCGAATTCTTCCTTGAATGTCGGGTAATCAACCTTCCTTTCAGCAATATTCCGCTTGAAGGCCTGTTTTCCGCGACGTTCTTGATGACCGTTCGGTTTTCTCTTTCCCTTCATGGGCAAGGTGGTTTCATCAAACACCTTTTCTTTGAAGCGACGATAAAGAGTCCGCATGGAGCAATCAATCGGCATCTCTTCCCGACCCTTGATGATATCAGGAGTCCAGCCTTGTGCAATTTTTTCCTTGATGTAGGTCTGTTGTTCCGCTGGCAATACGATTTTACGCCGTCCGCAACGCTTCTTGTTTCTCTTGTATTGTTGGTAGTATTCCAAGGCCGTGTGGCCTTCTTTCAAAAAATGGATGACATTGTAAATAGGTGTTCGAGATCGTTTTAGATACGCAGCTATTTCGGAAACTTTGATATTTTGGTGGTAGTAAGACTCTATCATCACTAATTCATCCGTGGTAAGATGGGTGTAGGTCATTCGTGATCACTCCTATGTATTCTTTAGACGGAATTACATTTTGAGTGTACCACGAATGGCTCTTTTATTTGTCTAGCTTAATTTTACAATCGGCGTATTTAAAAAGTATGTCGCAATTGTTCCCGTTAACATACCTACAAATCCTATACCAACAATCATGAGGATGACCGCAATTAATCTTCCAGATACGCTTTCGGGTGTTATATCACCATAACCAACAGTCGTTGCTGTTACAAAACTCCACCAGAGTGAGTCTCCAAATGTTCTTCCAAGTTGCTTAAATTCAAGAAAATAAATAGCTACTGTACCTAAAAGGATCGTACTAGTTGAAATATAAATCGTATAAATAAAACCATTTGTATGAATAAATAAATTTAACTTTCTTTTTATTTTACCTAGCAAAGCAAAACCTTTCACTAGCTTTGCCATTTTAAATACTTTTGTAATTTTCAAAATTCGGAATGCTCTAAATATCCTGAACATAGAACTGAAAGGAATAATGGCAATTAAATCAAAAATATTGTTTTTAAAAAATTGTTTTTTATTTGTAGAAAGGATCAACCTAACCAAATAGTCCATGATGAAGACCATTAAAACACTTAAATCTATCCAATATAGATAAGAGTCAGGCTCTAAAATGATTTGATTATTTAAATCTAAAATCGTTATTGTCACTGCTACGAATGCTAATAAAATAATTATGATTTCATAGATAAATGAAATCTTCTTTTTATACAATTCTATAGGGATCAACTCCTGTATTTACTTTCTATATAGTTAATGATCATTACTAAAATAAATTTTAATCTACTAGTACACCTGATTTGGAGACTTCGGTTACCGTACAACGTGACGCGTCGAAACAGCAGGGATTTTTATCACCCTTTTGTAGTTTTGAACAAGCTACTTCTATTCTTTTATTTCTTGTATTTATATTTTTAGTTGAACGGACCCAGCGAATCCATTCCCATCTTGATCTAACTGTAATCGAACGCCATTGGTCTTCTACATCTGCCTGAGCGATTGCATGAATCATATCCTCCGGAACTTTTGGCTCTATCCATTCATTTGTTTGTTCGATTCTTAGCGATATAGTTTCACCAATTTCTACGCCTATTTTTTCATATAACAATGGATCTACTTCTAGCCAATGACTACCTTTGCCGTCTGGCTCTAGCGTTTTTTTGAAATCAACATCATTAATCGTTCCTTTAACCATCACAAGACCTCTAGAAGAAAGTTCTTTACTTATATCTAGTGGAACTTTTATTAATAGAAAGGATTCAATTTTTAATAATTTAGAGTCAAATATTAGTGTCATGTTCATCACCCTTTTCTCATCTTTTAATAAGATTTTTTTGTTTAAAAATTGGTTAGCTTTACACTTATTATACATGGAATAACATAGAATCATATATTGTTGACCTTAATTTATCACAGCTTTAGATTAGTAACACTTTATTAGACAGTTTTAATAAAGTGTCTAGTTTTATAATCGTGTGACGTTATATATCCAGGGATTCCTTATATGTAAATGGGACTATATCAATGGGCGTAGTCTATTAAACTTGATCGCAAACTTAATAAATTTAGATTTCTGGTGAGGTAAAAATATAGAAGGTCCTAGAAAGACTCATAGCAGTAAGGAATTTGTGACTGCTTTATTCTTCTATTATAAAACTAGATACAAAAACCCAATAAATACCTCATAAAAAGCACTTATTGGGTTTTCTATTAAAAAAACATAACATTTATTAATCCTTATGTTGCTCTTACGGATAAGTAAAGAGAACCAAGACCAAAAGACACAATTGTAAAACTAAAGACCCAACCAACGATAGGAATGATCCCTACAACAGATAGGATAATCAAACTCAACAAGAATAACCAAAATAGCTGTATGTGATTCCAGTTAAGTTTTATTTGAATCCATTGACCTATAAATAGGGAAAGAATAATTTTAGAAATATAAAGCGACATGGAGTAAAGAGAGAACAGAATCATACTAAGTGGTGCTCCAATCATTGTAATCATTAGAAGGAAGGAAATGATAGGAGTCAATAACACGACCACTGCCCCCGTCCCTAGTGCTTTGAGAGGATTAACCATAATTTTTTCCGCTATATTCATCCAAAAATCTGGTCTGATGAGCCTAATAAAGAACCATACGATTAAAGAAGATACGACACTAAAGGTAATTCTTACCCAAAGTGGAATATACATGGTTTGCTCAGCAGATCTTGGCTGAGGCTTTCTCCAATTCGTTTCTCCTGCTATCTTGGATTTATTTGATATAGTAGCTTCTTTTTTACTTCTATAATTCAAATCTCCACTGATGTTACCAGTGATAGAGAGAGAGTCACTAGAGCTGAAAAAATCACCATTAACAATCCCATCCAGATAAACAGTAGACCCACCAGCATAAATATCTTTTCCAATAACTGCCTCTTTTTCAAGATAGATGCTTTCACCAGCTAAAAAAGCACTACCAGCAGTTTTTGAATTTACTCTTACGATTGATCCAGCCAGATAAATACTATTCTCAACTACCCCATTTATCGTGATATTTTGTGAAGCTATAAATATACTTCCGTTCACTGTACCATTTATCGTAACTACTTGACCTGCCACAAATAAATCGCCATCGATGGTTCCATTTACTTCCACATTTCCTCCTGTTAGGATCGTAGTAGCATTTATATCACCATCTATACGTATGTTATTTCCTGAAAAAAAGCTAACATTTTCTAAAACTTGACCTGACTCTACAACTACATAATCTCCATCTTGATTTTTTGCTACGGCTTTTCCAAATGAAAATGATAGAAGAAAACCCAGGAATACAGCCAAAATAATCGCCATAACCTTTTTACTCCGCTTGAACGTTGACATAAAAATCACCTCTTCTTAAGAAACCATAAGCATGATGAGAATGACCTAGTAATCTATGATTGAATGAAGTTTGTTTACTTTTTTATAATGCTTCTCAATTTCATTATACCATCAATCGATTAGCACATCATGGGCTAGTAAGTGAAGGTTGTATCCTTCTTATCCTTATCAGAGGTATTTTATTAATATTTTTAATTCTTACTCAAAAAACATAACGTAAAATATAGTGTTCCTCAAAAGTTAGACCTAAGACAAACATAGTTTTTAATTTTAACGATCAAAATAGTTACCTTCTCCACTAAAATTTAGCTCCAAGTAAAGATGAAGATAAGTTTATATCTATCAATAAGGAAATTAAAGACATAGTAGTGAAAAGTGCTGGAGATATCGTAAGGATAACTTTATATTTGCATGATTAATGAACAAAGTGAATTCTACTTTCTCCTTTTAAATATAAAATCGTGGCGGTATAGAACACGGGATGTTTACGTAACAGCTAATATAAATGATGAAAATAATCACTTGATCAGTAAACAAATGGAGCTACTTATAAAGGAACCTATCCTTCTTCCGATAATTTTGTCAGATTTCCGTGCTTTATATTTGACTAGCACAATTAATTTATCTAATTCTTTTGTTTTTGATACAAAGCAACTTTATTAATTTATATATGGTTTATCAAATTAATCTAAATAAAAAAATCATCCGCGATACACTCCTTTATTTCCTATCAGAGAAATAAAGGAGTAATTACGAATGATCCACACTCATCTTCCACGGCTAAATAGGTATCATAAAGTGCCCCTACCACTAAAATATTAGAAATCTCCGAGTCATAAATTATTTTCGTCAAACCATTTATAAAGTGGCCAATTACTTGAAATAAAGCTATACAGCCTTAGACTATATTACAGACAGTACAAGAAAAATAGGAATTCGAGCATATCTAAGGTAATTTGATTGGGGTTTATACCACAAAAGTTCCGTAATTACGTTCATGGAATCTCTTTCCAAAATCGTCATGACCCTAAAGTGAGAAAAAGAAAGGATATTGAAATCGTGCGTTGGACCATTAATTTCATTCCCTTTCGTAGCACCTATTTAACTTTACTATGTTTAATTGTAAAAAATATTTTTTTAGAAATCCTTGTGTAATTAGAGCTATATACTGGAAAAGCTCATATCTAGCTTCATTTGAAAAATCCTATCGTTAAATAGATTATCAAAGATAATCTATTTAAGTTCCTCAATCAGTTCTTTCATTTCTTTGATTTCTTTTTCTTGAGCTTTGATTATATCCTCCGCAAGTTTCTTCACTCTAGGATCTTTAATTTTTGCTCTTTCACTTGCTAGTATAGCGATAGAGTGATGGGGAATCATTGCTTGCATGTAATCTACTTCATCTATCGTTGTTTGGTTCCGCATCAAAAAGAATGAACCTGTAAACACTAAAATACTTACTAATACAATAGAAATATTCACTTTTTTATTTTTAAGCATTTGTAGCATAAACAAAAGCATGACAATAGCCATAACACTTGTTGATAATAGGGTCATGTACAAACGCATTTCACTAAAATATACATGATCTATCTCGTAGGTATTCAGGTACATCACTCCATACATGAGTATGCCAGATGTAACAATCATTCCCAAAAATTTTGCATAACTTTTATTCATCTTTCTTCCTCCTCTTTCTTTTTTCCTATCTTTTCTAGTTATAGGCTTCAATCAAAGATGACTAGATTGAGGCTGCAATAGCTTTTTTTAAAGAAGCTTCCACTTCCATAGCAATGTCTTTTAATTCTGATTCATCAAACAAGCCAATAAGTTTTTCAGGGCTTGTCATTCCCACGTAGGTCTTCCTATCTTCAGTTCTCACCACCATTTTACACGGTAACACATATCCTACATGAATATTTTTTTCCAATACATCTTTTGCTTGTTTGGGATTACACACCTCTAGAACGATAAAATCATCCTTTAATTCTAATCCCTTTTCAGCAAGCTTGTCTTTGAAGTTTAATTGCCATAATACGCCAAAACTAGCTTCTTTTAAACTCTCTTCTAAAGATTGAATCGCTTCATGTAAACTTTTATCGGTTCTTCTCTCATAAACAATATTCATTTCTTCATCTCCTATTTTGTAAGTACCTTATTATTATCTTTTTAATGCTTTCTTCTTCCGAAGATACTCTACTTCATCAATTTCTCCATTTGCGTACCTTTTGTCTAGGATATCAAATACAGATTCTGTACTAGTTCTATTTTCATTATTATTTTTATTTATCATGTAGATTGAAAATCCAATCACTAATAAGACTGCTACCGGTATCAACCAAATTAAGAACATATTAGAATCTATATAATCAAATCGGGTATGCATGATCTGCTCCTCTCTAGTGTAGGTTACTTCAATGGTAACGGTTTCTTTTTTGTGTGTACAGTTAAATGGTTCTTAATAAGACAAGAACCCCTTTTAACAAATGGCACTATTTTATTAACGCTTTTATATGAAAGTAGACAACTGATAGGAACATAACAATGAATAGCTACTTTAAAAGAATCTGAATGTTCAAATTCCACACATCTATTTAATAAAGGTGACCTGATAAAAGGATAACGAAACTTATTGGGAAGAGATTTGAGTCTGAAAAACAGGTAGACTAATTTATAAAAGATATTCCTCACTACATTTTAGCCAACTATTTGGATTATAAATTATTTTCAATGAGGGTTAGTCAACTATAAATTGCCCCATCATTCCTGAATCTTCATGTTCTAAAATATGACAATGGTACATAAAAAGACCTTTCTCTTTAAAATTTACTAATAATTTTACTTCTTCATTATTTTTGACCATTACGGTATCTTTCCAGCCTTGTTCATTCAATGGGGGTACCTCTCTGTTTCTTTCCACGATCTGAAATTGTACACCGTGTACATGGAAAGGATGAGGTGAGGAAGACATCATCCCTCCAGATGACTGGTTAGATACCACCCACTCTTCTAATTCATTTATCTTTACTTCTTCATCTATTCTATCCATATCCATTTGCTTGCCATTAATCGCTACCATTGGACCCATCCCACTCATAACAAATTCTCTTGAACGAACGATATCATCTCTATTGTATGTTGGTATTTCTACTAGCTCACTAGGTACTTCTATCTTTTTAGTACTATCTTCCACTATATTTATCGTCATCAGATTATTCTCGGTATCTCTAAATGTTACTTGATCTCCCACTTTATACTCAGAAAAATCAACGAGTATTTCAGCTCTTTCAGCTGGTGCGAGTTTTACATTAGTCATTTCTACACTTTCTTTTAAGAATCCCCCATCAGAAGCAATTTGATAAAAGCTAGCATTATCGCTAAAGTTGAAATCATAATCTCTAGCATTGGATCCATTTAAAATCCTTAATCTAACCAGTTCATTTTTAACATCTAATTCAGGACTGATTGCTCCATTAATCAAAACGGTGTTCCCAAAGAAGCCATCCATAGTATCTCTCATGTTTAATTCATAAGGTATATTTCCCTCTTTCGTAAACCGCTTATCCTGTACGATCAATGGAATATCATTGATGCCATGATCTTTGGGGATGTTTAATTCTTTTGAATTTTCGTCTTCAATATAGAAGAGTCCGGCAAGTCCTTTATAGACTTGTTCACCCGTTTTATCTAGTAAATGGGGATGGTACCATAGTGTCGCGGCCGGTTGGTTGATTGTAAAATTGGGATTCCAAGTTGAGCGTGGTTCTATTCCTTGGTGTGGCCCCCCATCCATCTCAGCTGGTACTTCTAAACCATGCCAATGTACGGTAGTGAATTCATCCAGTGTATTTTTTACATTTATTTTTACTTCATCACCTTTACTAACCTTTATAATAGGACCTAAATAGTCTCCGTTATAACCCAAAGTATCTGCTTTTTGACCTTCAAAAAACTCCATTTCTCCATATTGTACGTTCAAATCAAATTCTGCTTTTCCACTTTCGGGATTCTTATCCTCCAAGAGAGGTGGAATGGGCAACTTACTGCTGTTTTCTTTTTCATTAATTGTATTGTTTAATGGTACTTCTATATTTGCAATACCATTGCGGGAATCTCCTTCTCTACCTATAATAAAGTAGCCCACATAAACTATTAATACTATTGCAGATAACATTATAGTAAGATACCATTTATTATTTTTTTTCATATCTTCACCTATTTTCAAGACTCAATTTTTTGAACATTTTATTATGCTGTTTATATTAGGTTCTCTGTTAATCAACTCTTTCGTTATTTTACCAGGATATCAATGCCTGACTCTTCTCGATTCTCTGAAACGATTTCAATAAGAAATCGATGGGGAATGTTGAAACTAGTTTGTCCAGTAGATTGGATCCATCCTGTTCTTACTGCAATTTGTTGAGGGCTATTGTCTTCTTTATCACGAATACTTTCTCCATCAATTTCAATAATATTATAGATCCCGGGTGCTGGATAATACGTAATTAATTTATGTTCATCATTCCCGGTCAGAAGAAAGCGATCCACTTCCTCCCCATTGATTGGAAATGACCGCATACCGTTTGCTCCTATCGCTATGAATAGTATGGGAAGCAAAGACCAGTGATGGTAAAAACGATAGAACAATCAGAAAAGAAACGATAATAAAATCAAAAGGCTTTACCATTCTTAGGTATATTTTGATTGAATTCTACCTCCTCTATGAGCCTCAAGATTCCTCTCATTTACTCTATATATTTCTTTCTACTTAAGTACTCTTCTTCTGTGATGTTCCCCTTCGCAAATTCTTTTTGAAGGATATCTAGCGGGGTTTCTTCCCTTATGGAACTCCCCGTTTTATTAGAAAGTACTTTTATAACTAGATACACAATTACAATAAAAATGATGAGCCAAAATAACCCCATCAACATCATACCGCCCATACTACCCATGCCTCCTTGAGAAAATCTCCACATAGTAAACACTCCCTTCTGTTTGAAATTCTACTTTTTTCTGCTAATCTTCCTGATCATTCTCTATCAAATTTTCTAATTTCCAAATAGTATGGTTTAGGTGGATAATCATTTCTTCGATATATCCAAATCCCAATAGCACTGACATACAAAATTAAAGATAGACCTTGAGAAACTCGTAAGAATTCTCCTATCCTCAAGCTGTCGGTCCGCATGCCTTCTATGAAAAACCGTCCTAATGAATACCAAATTACATAACTCAGTGCCACTTCCACTTGCCATAACAAACCCTTACGGCTTCTTAAAAAGAGAATCAATCCAAATCCGAAGAGACTCCATAAAGACTCGTATAGAAACGTGGGATGGTAGTATACGCCATTTATTTGCATCTGATTAATGATAAAATCAGGAAGATATAAGTTCTCTAGAACCTCACGAGTTACTTTTACACCGTGAGCTTCTTGATTAATAAAGGTTCCGCCTTGTGCAAAACTAATTAAATCCCATGCTGCATTTCCAGTATCCATATATAATTTTTATCCATCGTAATCGTATAGTTCCGGGATCCAATAAAACTATAACGTCAGTGACTGGTAAACTAAATCCACATATGTTTCCATTCTCCACCTGTCAGTCTATTAGAAGGAGGTTCCTCTGAAGAGGCGAACTTGTCAATCAGTATGACACTCTCCTCAAAGAAACTTTCTGGAATAATCTCGCCTGTCATTTTTATAACCTCATCTTCTCTCTTTTACTTTACTTCTGCCAGTATTTTTTATTCTTTTTTACTGAACAGTAATTTCTCGATTATTCATAATATAGTTTATTAGATTCAAATTGTTCATTATTTCCATAACATTTACCGAATAGATTACTTTTCCTCCTCTTGTTATAATTATAACAATGAATTATGGAGACATTATGAAATTACTAAATCCCTATAACATCTCCATCTTTTTTATTATTTTTTTTGACATAATAATATCTCCTCTTTCTATTTATATTTACTATATAATTTATTTGTACATATTTTAATTATTCATTACCACTTTTAATATCAAACATTAAAAAAATACTCTATATTAATTAGATGAATGAATTACCAAAAATAATCGAGTATTCTTGGGACTAACCATATAATAATTTTATCTAAAATAATTTTGAATACACTATGTTTCATATTTTGTGTATTTTTATCTATTAATGTAGTTATACCATCTCCTTTACTTTTACGTAAAAAAACAGACCTAAAAACATTGATAAATCAACATTTCTAAGTCTATTATTTCATTATCCCACACTGCCTTCCATTTCATAAGCAATCAACCGATTAAGCTCTACCGCATATTCCATTGGCAGTTCTTTGGTAAACGGTTCGACAAAGCCCATGACAATCATTTCGGTGGCTTGTTCTTCTGTAAGCCCTCGACTCATCAGGTAGTAGAGTTGTTCTTCTGATATTTTAGATACTTTTGCTTCGTGCTCTAGGGAGACATTACCATTATGGATTTCATTATAAGGAATCGTGTCCGATGAAGACAAGTCATCCATAATAATCGTGTCACATTCGATATGGGAAATCGATCCTGCTGATTTTTTTCCGAAGCGTACTTGTCCACGATAGTTTACGGCTCCACCATCTTTGGCGATGGATTTAGAAACAATCGAGGAAGATGTATTCGGTGCATTATGAATCATTTTTGCACCGGTATCTTGGTATTGTCCTTTTCCGGCGAAAGCTACCGAAAGCATCGTTCCTCTTGCCCCACGTCCATTTAGGAAGACACTTGGATATTTCATAGTCGTATGAGCACCCAAGTTCCCGTCAATCCACTCCATCGTCGCATTTTCATAGGCATGTGCACGTTTGGTTACTAAGTTATATACATTATCAGACCAGTTTTGAATGGTCGTGTAGCGGCAATACGCGTCTTTTTTGACAACAATTTCTACAATCGCTGCATGTAAGCTAGCAGTCGAATAGGTTGGTGCCGTACAGCCTTCTACATAATGAACACTTGCTCCTTCATCTACTACAATCAAAGTCCGTTCAAACTGTCCAGACCCTTCATTATTCATACGGAAATACGTTTGGAGAGGAACGTCACATCTTACGCCTTTTGGAACATAGATAAACGTTCCACCTGACCAAACGGCTGAATTCAAGGCTGCTTCAAAGTTATCGCTAGGTGGCACAATCGTTCCAAAGTGCTCTTTAAAGATTTCTGGATATTCTTTCAAAGCCGTATCGGTATCAGTAAAGACGATTCCTAATTTAGCGAATTCTTCTTTCATATTGTGATACACCGCTTCAGATTCATATTGAACCGATGCACCAGCTAAATAAGCCCGCTCTGCTTCGGGGATTCCAATTCTTTCAAAGGTGTCTTTCATCTCTTGTGGAACATCATCCCACGAACGAGCAATTTTATTAGTAGCTCGTTGGTAATAGGTGATGTCATCAAAATCCAATGCAGATAAATCTGGTCCCCAATCAGGAAGAGGTTTTTTCCTGTAGGCTTCCAACGCTTTCAATCGATAGTCCAGCATCCATTCCGGCTCGTCTTTCTCATGGGAAATTTCGCGAACAATTTTTTCATTAAGTCCTTTTCCTGTGGAGTAGAGAATTTCTGCATCATCGTGGAATCCAAACTTATAATCATTTACTATAGGTACATCACTCATGATCGTTCTCCTCCTTTTTGGTTTCATTTAGTGTAGCTTCTTCTGTTAAAATAATTCGTTCCAATGCCTTCCAAGCTAGAGTTGCGCATTTAATACGAGCTGGAAATTTAGAAACACCTTCTAAAATAACCGCATCATTTAAATCCGTTTCATCAGGATCTATTTTGGCTTGAACGAGTAATAAAAATTCTTCAATACGTTTCTTTGCTTCTTGCATCGTTTTACCGATAATAACTTCGGTCATCATACTGGCGCTAGCTGTACTAATGCTACAGCCGTGACCAGAAAATTTTGCCTGCTCGATAATTCCGTCTTGAATATAAACGTGAAGCTTAATGACATCACCACACGTTGGATTGTTCAACTCCAAAGTTCCATTGGCATGTTCTAATTCACCAAAGTTACGTGGGTGGGAAGAATGATCCAAGATTACTTGACGGTATAAATTTTGCAGTTTAGATAATGCCATTTGTAAAAAACTCCTTTACCTTCTTGAGCGAATCGACAAATTGGTCAGCTTCTTCTAGTGTGTTATATAAATAAAAACTTGCCCGTACCGTAGATTGAACATCTAAGTACCGCATCAAAGGTTGTGCACAGTGATGACCTGCCCGTACGGCAATACCTTCCATATCAAATCCAGTCGCTACATCATGAGGATGAACTCCATCAATATTAAAAGTGATCATTCCTGTTCGTTGATTGGAATCTTTGGGACCATAAATGGTTAGACCGTCTATTTCTTGTAGTTGAGGAAACACATGAGCGATTAGATCATGCTCGTGTTGTTGGATGGCATCCATTCCTACTGTTTCTAAATAATCAATAGCAGCAGCCAACCCAATTGCACCTGAAATATTCGGTGTACCCGCCTCAAATTTCCAAGGCAGCTCTTTCCAAGTAGAGTCTTGATCATAAACAAAGTCAATCATTTCTCCACCAAACTCAATGGGTTCCATTTGTTCTAATCGTTCTTTTTTTCCATATAAAACGCCAATCCCTGTTGGGCCTAACATTTTATGTCCACTGAATGCATAAAAATCAGCATCCAGTTCTTTTACATGTACTCGCATATGGGGAACACTTTGGGCACCGTCAACGACGAGGTAGCCCCCTTTTTCATGAATCAACTGGGCTAACTCTTTAATTGGATTAACCGTTCCTAATACATTTGAAGCATGACACACCGCCATAATTTTCGCACGGTCCGTTAGCATTTCTCTTGAAGCAGCTACATCAATGACACCATTTTCTAGGAGAGGTAAATAACGTAAGACCGCTCCTTTTCGTTTGGCTATTTGTTGCCACGGAACAATATTGGAATGGTGTTCAACAGGAGAGATATAAATTTCATCGCCCTCTTCTATTACCTGTTCACTTAAACTTTGAGCAACTAGATTCAAAGAAGTAGTGGTTCCTCTCGTAAAGAGTACTTCTTCTAGGGAGTCTGCTTGAATAAAATTCCGAACGGTCTCTCGGGCCTCTTCGTACGAACGAGTTGCTCGTTCAGCTAGTGTGTGAACTCCTCGATGAACATTGGCGTTATCGGTTACATAGTAGTGGTGAATTGCATCCAGCACTTGTTTTGGTTTTTGAGTGGTTGCCGCATTATCTAAATAAATCAAAGGCTCATCATTTACTTCTTGAAATAAAATAGGAAAGTCTTTCTTCACTTTTGCGACCTCAAACATTACTGATCATCCCTTGTCAATTTCTTATCAATCATATCAATTAATTCATCTCGAATTTCTTTCACTGGAATAGCCGCAATCACGGTTCCTAAAAATCCACGAATCACTAAACGTTCAGCATCTTCTTGTTCAATTCCACGGCTAAGTAAATAGAACATTTGCTCTGGATCGACTCGTCCCACACTGGCCGCATGACCGGCAGTCACTTCATTTTCTTCAATTAAAAGAATTGGGTTTGCATCTCCCCTAGCAAAGTCAGACAACATCAAAATACGACTTTCTTGTTGAGCATCTGCGCCTTTTGCTCCTTTTATAATATGGCCAATTCCATTAAAAGTTAAGGTAGCACGGTCTAAAATAACACCATGTTGTAAAATATGCCCCACACTATGTTTGCCGTAGTTTGTTACACGCGTATCTAGTCCTTGGACTTGACGACCTGTTGAAACGGCTACGGCTTTAATTTCACTATGAGAGCCTTCGCCCATTAGGTCACTATCAAAATCACAAATGACATTTCCATTATTCATGACACCAATCGCCCAATCAATCGAGCTATCTCGGTCCAAATAACCACGGCGATTAATATATGCGTGAGTTTGTTCTCCTAAATGATCTACAGCAGAAAATTTCACTTTTGCGCCTGGTTTGGTAATCACTTCTACGATGATGGCTGCTGAATTTTTTTCACTGCCTTCTGTTTCTAATTTTTCTACATAAGAAACAGAGCTATTCGTATCTGCCACAAATAGGACATGTTTATTTAGCGCTTCTTTCACATGACTGTTTTGAATAAATAAGGCTTCTAGGGGCTGTTTTACTTCAACGTTTTTGGGAATATAAATAAATACACCACTATTTAAAAAAGCAGTATGATAAGCCGTTAAATTATTTTCATCCGATTGAACGGCCTGATTCATAAAATGTTCTTCTACTAGTTCTGGATAGTCATTCATCGCGGTAAATAAATCGGTGAAGATCACTCCTTGGTCAATCAGTTCCTGTGGAAGTTGTTCCATAATGGTTTCTTTTCCGTATTGAACGATTTTTCCATTGTCCGCATGACCATACTGATATTGCTGGCTATTCACCAACTCCTCACCGTATGTTGCATCAATCACTTGATCCATCATCGGCCATCTATGAAAGTTTACTTTTTCTACTGTAGGGAATGGCAATTCCTGATATAATTCAGCCATTTCCATTCTTCGATCGTGCATCCAACTTGGTTCTTCACGGAACGCAGAGAATTGTTCCAATTGTGACTGGATGTCGCTTTCTATTTTATCTGTCATATCAGTTTGCTCCTACCTTTCTATCTTCTTTATTCATCAATTTCAATGTCTAGACCCAACTCATCACGGATTCCACGGTAGCCTTCAGCTTCTAATCGTTTTGAAAGACTGGCATCTCCTGATTTTACGATGGCTCCGTCCATCATGATATGAACAAAGGTAGGTTCGATATAATTCAGTAGACGTTGGTAGTGAGTAATGATCAATACTCCAAAATCATCACTTCTCATTGAATTCAATCCTGTAGAAACAACTTGAAGGGCATCAATATCTAATCCACTGTCAATCTCATCCAGAATAGCGAATTTAGGTTCAATCATCATTAGTTGTAAAATTTCGTTGCGTTTCTTTTCACCACCGGAAAAGCCTTCATTTAAGTAACGTTCAGCCATTTCCTCTGGCATATTGAGTACTTCCATATTTTTATCAAGTTTTCTAATAAAGTTCATAACAGACATTTTGTGATCGTCATCTAAACGAGAATTGATAGCTGCGCGCATAAATTCTGCATTCGTTACGCCCGTAATTTCACTAGGATATTGCATGGCTAAAAACAAACCTGCTCTTGCTCGTTCGTCGACTGCCATTTCAGTAACATCTTCTCCGTCTAGCAAAATTTGTCCTTGTGTGACTGTATAACTTGGATGACCCATGATGGCTTGCGATAGTGTAGATTTCCCTGTTCCATTTGGTCCCATAATTGCGTGAATCTCACCTGAATGGATGACTAAGTTTACACCTTTTAGAATTTCTTTCTCTTCTATTGATACATGCAAATCTATAATTTCAATTGTGGACATTTTTGTCTTCCCTCTCATCTTTCAATCTATGTTTTGTAAGGTATTTCCTTACTGATTTTATTCTTTATCTATAAACATTCTAAACCAATTGAGAATGAATCGCAATGATACGAGACGTACACTGCTATCCTTCAAAATGTTTTTATCTACAAAAAGGGGAATTTATGAGATAATGGTAAATCACTAGAAAAATAGGAGGCGATCATCATAAATCCAATTATTGGAATATCAGGAAATCAATTACTACAAACCGTTTCAACTTTTGAAGGAAACTCAGTAGCGTACACTCCACAAAATTTTGTGGAGGGACTGCAAGAGGCAGGTGCTTCTCCTCTCATCCTTCCTGTAGGAAATGAAGAGAACGCAAAAAACTACGTTCATTTAATTGATGGTTTATTATTAACCGGCGGACACGATGTTGATCCCGCTCGATACCATACAGAGCCACATAGAAATCTACAAGCAACGTTCCCTCAGCGTGACTCATTTGATTTAGCTCTCATCGATGCAGCTATCAAAAAAGGGATTCCTATTTTAGGAGTTTGCCGTGGAATGCAAATTTTAAATGTTTATTTTGGAGGTACTCTTTATCAAGATTTAGAATCTGAATACGGAGATAACTTAATCCAGCATGTTCAAAAAACAGTTTTTAACTTTCCTATTCATAAAATTCAAGTGGAAAAAAATAGTTACTTATCTACTATTCTTGGAGAAGAAGCTTTTGTAAATAGCTTTCACCATCAAGCCGTTAAAGTTGTTGGAGATGGCTTGCACATTGTTGCGAAAACTTCTGATGGTATTATTGAAGCATTAGAATCTAGTAATCCAGACATGGATATCCTTGCACTTCAATGGCATCCAGAGACTATGCTGCATGATAGTAAAACTGGTAGAATATTCTTTGAAGACTTAGTAAAAAGAAGTAAAAAATAAAAAAGGAGATAAAATGGATAAAAATCCATTTTATCTCCTTTTTTCTTATAATCCAGATTTATCTGAGAACGCAGCTAGCTGGTCTTCATGGACTTGATTTAGTTTTATTATCCAGGTATCATCATCACTCGTACTGTTTAGTAATCCAGGCTCATCATCCAATTCATCATGAATTTCGGTAATTATTCCATTCAATGGAGAAGTTAACTCGGTTACCGCTTTAGCAGCTTCGACTCCTATTAACACGTCATCTGGTGAAATGGCTCCGATTTCAGGTAAATCAATAAAAATCACTTCACCCAAATCATCTTGACCTTTTTCAGATAATCCAACTATATAGGTATCTTCTTCTTTTTTGATCCAAAAACCATTCTCACTATATTTTTTTGTCATCTTTTTGAACGTCCTTTCCTCCCCAAACTTCCTCTAAGTTGTCTTCATCAAAGCCGACCGTTACTTGTTCTCCATCCGTAATAAACGGACGACGAATAAGCATACCGTCTTCACGAAGCATATCCACTTTCTCTTCTGTAGATAAGTCATCCAAACGATCTTTTAACTGATGTTCTTTGTATAGATTTCCGCTTGTGTTAAACAAGCGACGTGGTGTTAGAACTTCATCCTCTAATAAATGAATTAACATTTCTCGTTCGGGTAGGTTTTCTCGAATATCTTCCCAGGTATATTCAATTTCATTTTCTTGCAACCATTTTTCAGCTTTCTTACACGTTGTACATTTGGGGTGTCCTAAAAATTTTAACATTTTATCGCTCTCCTTTTTGTTTGTTTCTACTTACTCTTCCATTTGGATTATCCTCTTTGGCAGATAGGTAACTCTTATAATGGAACCTCATACTCATCACTAATCCAATCGAAAGCATATTTCCTAATAAAGCCGAACCACCTTGAGAAATAAATGGCAAAGGAATTCCAGTGATCGGCAAGAGTCCAATAGTCATTCCAATATTTTCTAATACGTGGAACAAAATCATCATAATGACACCTGTAGTCATATAGGTATAAAATTCATTTTTAGTATCAAAACAAACGCGAATCATTTGATAAATGAGTAAGAAGTAAACAAATAGTAGGAAACATCCACCAATAAACCCAAAATTTTCACCGATTGTTGAGAAAACCATATCACTTTCACGTACTGGTACGTAAACTTCTGATATACCTAATCCCTTTCCAAACAATTTTCCGGATCCAATGGCTTTCATACTTTGAACCAATTGATAGGCATCTCCACGACTATCGGCAAAAGGATTCAACCACGTATCGATTCGAGCGAATTGATATTGTTTAAATCCTAAGTAAACCAATACGTCTCGATTGTATATAACAAGATAAATGAGGATACTACCGAAAATAGCTAGCGTTCCAAAAACAGGAGTAATAATTTTCCATGAAACCCCTGAAAGTAAGGTCATTCCAATAATAATTGCTAAAAATACTAATGTCGTTCCTAAATCATTTTGTGCCATGATTAGGACTAGTAAAGGTAAACTCCATAAAGCAATTTTGAGAAGTAAAAACCAATCTGACTTAATCGTTCTTTCTACCACAGAAATATTGTGTGCCGTAATTACTCTTCCTAACATCATAATGATCGATATTTTAACTACTTCAGATGGTTGGAATGTAAAGGGACCAATTGAAAACCAACTCTTTGCGCCCCACTGGATATATTGATCTCGATCATAAAAAATTAAAACCAACACTAATAATAGTACTCCTAGTCCGTAAGCAATGGGAGCCAGTTTCCATAATTGCTCTGAATCAAAAAACATCATGACGATGGCAGCAACTGTTCCAATTCCGTACCATAATATCTGCATAATGGTCGGAGTAAGGGTTGGCGTAGAACTCATTAAGTATGTGGTAGAAAAAATAGTGACAATACTTATTAATGCCAAAATAATAATGGATAAAATAATTCCGTAGTCAATTTTTGATGCATTTGACTTTGATGTCATTTGTTGATTTCTCATGTTTCAACCCTTTCTAAATACACCGGTACTTTCATTACACCATTATATAGAAAATAAGCAAGAAAAAAAGATGAGAATGCTGAAAACCTCCATCCCCATCTTAAATATTCATTCTTTATTCTTTTAAATCAAATTGCCCCGGTAAATAGTGTTCTTTGATTTTATCATTTTGCTTGACGAGTGATTTTCTCAAAATTTGGTTGTTAGCGATATATTTTTTTGCATCCGACGAATACAATACGGATAGATAGGTCTTTCTTTCATCGATAACAATCAGATCTTCATGTTTATAATCATAAAAAACCACATTAATTACGCCCCCTAAAATAAAGACGTTTCCTAACAAATAAAGCCAAATCATCAAAACAATAAATACCCCGATAGCTCCACTTCCGATTGCTTGTTTCCCTGCAAAACTAATGTAAAGAGAGAACAATTGAGAGATTAATAAGAAACCAACCGTAGAGAAAATTGCTCCAGGTAGAGCAAATTTAAAGGACCATTTCACATTCGGAACAAAATAATACACAAAGGCCATAATTAAAATAAGGATTCCAAAAGCAACAACCCAACGTAATGACTCAAAGGTATTTACAATTGCTAAGTTAATTGGGAAAAAATTCTGTAATAGTTGAAGTATTTCTTTTCCAAATACAAAGATAAAGGCAACGACACCCATCAAACTAATCAATAGAATGGCAGTTAAAAAGGAAAACACTCGTGCGATAATAAAGTTTTTTCTAACCTTTGTATCATACACTTGATTCAGTACTCTTTGGAAAACATTAAAAGCTTTGGATGCGGGCCAAATAGAAATAATAAGCCCGATTGAAATCGCTCCTCCACTTCCTCCTTCTAGATACCCTTTCAAAATAGGTAGCAAGACTTCACTAACTTCTGCTGGAACTCCTAATTCCACGTATTCCAAAACTTGATCCGTTGCGATTGGCAGTAAAGGAATCACATTTCCAAGTACCAATAAGATAGGAAATAAAGCTAACAAGATATAGTAAGCGAGTTGGGCAGATTGCGGTCCCATCTCCGCTCTTTTAAAATGACCCATAGCTTTATTGGCAAACGTCTTGATATCAAACTTTGAATTACTTTTTGTTGTTGCAACCACTTTGTTCACTCTCCAAACTTTCACTATTATTTAGTTCATCATATCAAAGCTAGAGAAGAGAACAAAATAATAAGAGTTTCTTTGTTTAAATAATCATTATTTTAAATTTCAACTTTCCTAATCCAGCCTTCCGGTCCTTCTACATCACCAAATTGGATACCGGTTAGTAAATCATATAATTTTTGAGTAACCGGTCCAACTTCAGTTTCTGAATGGAAGGCATGGAATCCATCTTTAGTTTGAATCCCACCAATTGGGGAAATAACTGCAGCAGTTCCGCAGGCACCCGCTTCACTAAATTCATCTAAGTTATCTACATAAACATCTCGTTCTTCGGCCTTCATTCCTAGATAATGTTCCGCTAAATACAAGAGAGAGTATTTAGTAATACTTGGTAAAATAGATGGTGAGTAAGGTGTTACAAACGTTCCGTCCTTAGTAACTCCAAAGAAGTTTGCACTTCCTACTTCTTCAATTTTTGTATGAGTAGCTGGATCTAAGTAAATCGCATCACTAAAATTACGTTTCCGTGCATCTTGTCCTGGAAGGATACTTGCAGCATAGTTTCCACCTACTTTTGCAGCGCCGGTTCCTTGGGGAGCCGCACGGTCATAGTCAGAAATGATAAAGTTTGAAGGAGTTAAGCCACCTTTAAAATACAAACCAACTGGAACTGCAAAAACAGAGAAAATGTATTCTGTTGCCGGTTTAATTCCAAGATTATCTCCTACACCAATCACAAAGGGCCGTAAATACAAAGTACTACCCGAACCGTAAGGAGGAACCCATGATTCATTAGCCTTTACAACTGCTTGTATTGCTTCTAAAAATTGTTCTTCCGGAAAAGCAGGCATCATGATTCTTTCACAACTTTTCTGCATTCGCTTTGCATTTTGATCGGGACGAAATAGATTGATCCTGCCGTCTTTCGTACGGTATGCTTTCATTCCCTCAAAACAAGATTGTCCATAATGAAGAGCGGTTGACCCTTCACTAATATGTAGTTGATTATCTTCAGTCAGAGTCCCCTCATCCCAAGCTCCATCTTTCCAATAAGAAATATAACGATAATCTGTTTTTATATAGCCATATCCTAGATTTTCCCAGTCAATCTCTCTTTTTTCTGCACTCATTTGTTGTCCTCCTCAATTTTGATAAAACAAACTCTGATATTGTTTTGTACCCAATACCAGAGTTTTGATTTTTAGGTAAAGCTTTTATTTGCTATTGCGGAAATCAAAACCGATTGGAAAAGCTGTTTCAATGAGTTGAATATCTTTTTGATCTAATCGAACTTGATTGGTTTTTAGATTTTCTAGCATTTGTTTTTTGTTACGTGCTCCTGGAATAAGAGCAGTTACTTGTTCTTGCATCAAATAATAAGCAAGAACAATATTTTGTAGTCCTGTATGATGCTTTTCAGCAAGCGAACGAATTTGGTCAACTCGACTTAAAATATTTTTAAAATTTTCTTCTTGGAAATGTTCTTTATTTAATTGGTTCTCTGTCAATTTATGATCCAAAGAATAGGCTCCAGCTAATAATCCTGACGCTAAAGGGAAATAAGGAATAAAGGCAATTTCCTGTTCTTTAAAATAAGGAAAGACTTCTATTTCTGCAGTACGATTAATAAGGTTGTACTCATCTTGTACCACATCAATTCCACCATCCATATTCCCTTCTTTAATTTGTTGTAAAGAAAAATTGGAAACACCAATGGAACGAATTTTCCCTTCTTCTTTCAAACGAGTCAAAGCGCCTATCACTTCTGCTTTTGGTGTATCTTCATCTGGAAAGTGTACATAATATAAATCAATATAATCGGTTTGAAGACGACGAAGACTTGATTCCACTTCTTGTCTCATAAACTCAGGGCGGTTATTAATTTTTACTCCATCAGGAGTGACTTCATGAGCTCCTTTTGTAGCAATGACTACTTTATCGCGTAAGTTGTGTTTTTTAAACGTCTCTCCGATAATGCTTTCAGAAGTACCCCGACCATAAATAAATGCGGTATCTATGAAATCCATCCCTGCTTCAATTCCAGCAAGAAGAATATCTCCACCATATTCTGTGTTTGTTTCGGGATTTGCTTCCATAATTTTATTTGCGCCTAAACCAATTGGATTTATTTCTAAACCAGTTTTTCCTAACGTAACTTTTTTAGTCATTTTTATCCTCCTAATTGTTTACTTTAGCGACGAAGCCTTTTAGACCAGAAGCCACCTTGAATATATTTCGGGTCTGTAGAAACAATGAATGCTTTCTCATCAATTTCCATTACTTTATTCAACAAGTCTCTTTCATCTTTACGAGCTGCCAACACGTTTAACATTAATCGTTCACCATCTCTACCTCTTGCATTCATCATGGTTACACCATAACCTGCATCACGTAGTTTATCAGGCATATCGCTTTCAGGATTAGAAGTCATCACGGTCATCATCGTATATCCTAAAGCAAGCCAGTCTTCAATCTTGATTCCTACCCCAACACCAATTCCGTACCCCAAAGCATAGGCTGCTAAATTTAACGGATTATCTAGACTGTTCATAACCATAGAAAGACCGGTTACGTAAATAACAATTTCTATTACACTTAGCATAGGCGCAATGAGACGATACCCTTTCATTGTTAACATAAAACGAATGGTATTTAAGGTAATATAACTAAAATTTATAATAAAAATTTTTAATAGTAAAACAACATCCATTTTTACACCTCTAAAAGATTATATCCGTTTACCAGTCAGAATTGATAGAATCAATCTGACAGAAACGGATATACCATTTTTTTATTTATTCATTTGCTGGGAAATCTTCATATTCTCCAGTTAAAACATCCATTTCTTGGAGAGAATCTGTACGATCATCATACTGATAAAATCCAGATGAACTAGCAACTTCTTCTCCATTCTCTCGCACATTAATACTCACAATTGATCCTTCTACTCCGTCAATCAAATACAAGTATTCATCACCTTCTACATATCCAGTTAATTCCGTAATTTTTTCTTTTGCTCTTTCAATCATTGCAGCTTCGTCGTGATTTAATTCCGTTTCTTCTTCAGATTCCACTTCACTAGAATTACTTTCACTAATTGAGTTAGATTCACTGCTTTCACTCTCCACCGAAGAAGGAACACTCTCACTTACACTAGAGCTAATCATACTACTAGTTGTGGTTTCAGAAACACTTTCTGTCTCACTGTTCAAGTCCGTAGTTCCACAAGCAACCAACAATAAGGAGGAGGCTACAAAAAGAGAAAGTGATTTTTTATTTATTTTCATTTAATTACCTTCTTTCTATTAGAATATATATTCATTATACAGATTTTAATGACCATTAGTTGATAAAGTTTTCATATAATCCGGTATATATGGATTCTCATTCTTCATATCAAATTTAGCTACGTTATCTGGTCCTCTCATAATCTCTCTGACAATATTTAATACCCCTTCACTATCACTTTTTATTTTCCATCGAACTAATTGAATATTTTCTCCTTCTAACTCTATAGCCGTTATAATAGTTGGATATACACAACAACCGATATTAAAATATGGCATCCCATTTTCTCGAGGGTATTTAAATCGATGGGTATGACCACAAATAAGCATCATTTTATTTTCTGCAATCCATTTAGAAAAATTTTTCTCAATCTTATGTCGTCGATTAATATTTTTAACCGGGCTAGATGGGTTTCGAATCCCAAACGCATGTAAGAACCGCCAGAAATATTTTAAAGATAGCATGGTAAAGAACCACAATTGATCATTCGGTGCATCCCCTTGGTGTCCATGTACCGTAAAAATTTCCTGTCCCGTATTTCTATTCTTTAACAATAATGATTCAATTGGTTTTAAACCTTTTAGAAAATTAAAAAAGGTATCCGTATATTCATCATAATTTATATAGTAATGATCTTCTACATAGGATTGATTTTTCAGATAGATATCATGGTTCCCCCACATTCGGATATAACGTTCATCCTCATGAAATTTTCTAATCGTTGAAAATACTTCTGGATGAGCATTTTTTATATGAGTAAAATCTTGATACTCCCATAATTCATCTCCATCACCAGCCTCAACGTAGGTATAACCATTTTTATAATAGTAATCAATTGCATATTGGAAAATATTACGGTTCCGAGAAAATTCATCAGATAGACTTCCATCTCCCCTATGCTGGTCACTAATAAAAACATATTTGGTTGTTTCATCAAAGTATTCTACACGGGCCGTTTCATATGCTTCTGTTAACCTTTTTTTGTAAACATCTACTTCACTCCTGTATGACTTCATTATTTGAACATCTCTACTTTTAAAGCATTGAACGAAATTGTAGTCACTAAAGAAAGAAGAAAATTATAGCCTGTATTCATTATACGTTATATCAGAATAATTTTAAAAGAATTCAAATGATAAGAATGTGAATACAGTTTTTTGAAGATTCCATACGCTCATTACGGTTCCGTCCAACTATCTATTTCTAGCGTATTATGCTAGAATAAGTATAATAATTGATACAAATGATTACAATTGAATACAAAAGGAGAAACAAAATGAAAAAAGAGCGGTTATATACTACTAAAGAAGTTTCTAATATTTTAGGAGTACATCCAAATACTGTTCGAAATATGATAAAAGATGGCCGAATGATTGCTATTAAAACAAGAGGATCAACTGGTGATTTTCGTGTTCGTCAATCAGATTTAGAAGAATACATTGATTATGAAGGATATGCTACTTGGGATGCTCAAGAAGAAACGGTCATTCCTTCTTCCGTTCCAGATCTATCTAAAGAAATTTCAGAAGTAGATTTTCTTACTCAATGTGGAAATCCTTTTTTATTATTCGGAACGTATTTAGAAGTTATTCCACGAGGTGAGTACAGTCAAGCTCTTCGTGGAAAAGCAGCTATTTGGGTACAAGAAACATATCGGCAAGTGCGTCTTCGTTTTCAGCATTCCTCTCTTTCTCACCGATACTCTAGTGCAAACGATTTTTTGAAAACTGTTAAGATTGGTGTAGCTGGTAAAGAAAAAGCAGATGGTGGATTAGTTTTAACGAGTGTAATCCTTGTTTCAGATAAAGATAAAGGATACATTCTCGATGGCACCCTTCAACAATTTCATCCTGAATTAGCCAAAGGAGTCGTTCGCATCAGAAGAAAAGCAGCTGAAACATTTTATTCTGACCTAGTTGTTCTGAACGAAGAACAATTTGTAAATGCAGTTAACGATCGCAATGCCCTTTTTTTCCAGAACCTTTTAAAAAAATTAGATCAAAAAAGACGGTTATACTAGTTCATATTTTGATTCATTATTTTTATTGCCTTTTTTTGAATCATTACACGTATGTTATCATGAAGTTATAAAGAGCTTATTGATAGAAAATTATAAAATGAGGGTGTGTTTTATTTGGATAAAATGAAAGCTGTAGGATTATATGAACATCTATCTCTCGATCAACCTGATAGTTTGTTAGATCTAACGGTTGAAAAACCAGTGGCTACTAAACATGATTTATTAATTCGAGTAGAAGCTATTGGAGTTAATCCTGTTGATTATAAAGTACGTGAATCAGGAGAAAAAGAAAAAACTGCAAAAATCCTCGGATGGGATGCTTCTGGTGTGGTTGAAAAAGTAGGACCTGATTGTACTCTCTTCCAACCAGGGGACGAAGTTTATTATGCCGGAGATATTACTCGGCAAGGAGCGAATAGTGAGTTCCATCTAATCGATGAACGAATTGTAGGGAAAAAACCGACTTCTTTATCCTTTCCAGAAGCTGCTGCTCTTCCATTAACTACTCTAACAGCTTATGAAAGTCTTTTTGATCGTCTAGGCGTTCGTTTAGAAACTAGCGAAAATAAAGATCAGAATATTCTGATTATTGGTGCGGCAGGCGGAGTAGGTTCCATTGCTACTCAGTTAGCTAAGAAAGCTGGTTTAACCGTAATAGGAACTGCTTCTCGACCGGAAACAAAGAAATGGGTGATGGATTTAGGTGCAGATGCTACTATTACGCACTATGAATCCTTTTTACCACAATTAAAGGAATTAGGTTTTGGTCCTATCGATTATATTCTGTGCTTACATGCTACCGATAGTCATTGGGAAAATATGGCAGAATCAATAGCTCCTCAAGGAAAGATATGTTCGATTGTAGAGACAGAAGAACCAATTGATTTATCTTTATTGAAAAATAAAAGTGCAACCTTTGTATGGGAATTTATGTTTACTCGTTCTATGTTCCAAACAAAAGATATGGTGGAACAACATAATATTTTAAATAAAATTTCAACTGATATTGATAAAGGTTTGATTGTAACTACCTTAAACAAATGCCTTTCCCCTATTAATGCAAAAAATATCAAAGAAGCTCATCGATTGCTTGAATCTGGCTCAGCTATTGGCAAAATTGTTTTAGAAAAATTTGTCTAAAAAGTACTGATTACTTTTAAATAAAAAATACCCCTTAGAAATGAGAAATTCATTTCTAAGGGGTAAACTTTTTTGATCATGGAGACGGCGGGAGTCGAACCCGCGTCCAAGCATATCGGCACTTCTGAATCTACGCTCATATCCAGGCTATTTGCATTCGCCTTGCGTTAGCCACCTGACGGGCATTACGTTCGGCTAACCTGATTAATCTCTTCTGATTCCTCCAGGTGGAAAGTCACAGTGTAGCCCACTTCATTTGAGACCCTTACTTGAGCACATGGGCGATGCCAAGAGGATCTTAGCTAGCTGTTTTTACGCAGCGAAAGCTAAAGTATTATTGTTTGTTTTGTCAGTTAGTTTAACTGTAACGTTTTTGCGTAGACGTAACCTACGGAGCGCATCAAAAGCTCGACCTATACCTGTCGAATCCGTAACGTCCCCGTTTAATAGGGAAGTCCTTACGAACATCTATAGTATACCTGATTATTGTAGAAATTTCAAGGTACCTGTTTCATAGAACTTTTTAGAGTAGAAATACCTTATTTCCAAAAAAGAAGACATCCACGAACGGATGTCTTCTTCCCTATTGATTTATTTTCGATCTGTTTCTAAACCTTCATGAATCTTCTCAAGGTTCCACTCTAGCATATCGTAATAGCTATCTCCTGGTTCACCTTTTTTAGCAACTGAATCCGTGAAGATTTTAGAATATATTTCAATACCAGTTTCTTTGGAAACTCTTTCCATAGTTCTTGGATCCACACTTGTTTCAACAAATAGAACCGGAACTTCTGTGGCATTTATTTTATCAATAATTTGGGTCATTTGTTCTGGAGTCCCTTGGTTTTCTGTATTAATCTCCCAAATAAAGGCTCCTTCTAATCCATACGCATGTGAGAAGTATTTAAAGGCTCCTTCAGAAGTAACTAATAATTTCTTTTCTTCTGGCAAATCATTAAATTGTGATTTTGCACGAGCATCCAATTCCTCTAGTTTTTCAATATAATCTTCGCTATTTTTTGTATATAATTCTTTATTTTTAGAATCTTTTTCAATCAAAACTTCAGTCATATTTTTGACATACGTAATGCCGTTTTGAATATCTAACCAAGCATGAGGGTCTTGATTTGTAGTTTCTCCTGTAGTTGTTAAATAAAATGGTTCTACTCCAGTTGAGGCTACAAAGTAATCTTCTCCCTCTACTTTTTTAGAGGATTCCATCAATTTAACAAACCAACCATTTCCGCCAGTTTCTAGATTCAATCCATTATAAAAAACGATATCAGCATCTGTAGATTTGGCAATATCAACTGGAAGTGGTTCAAATTCGTGAGGATCCGTGCCCACAGGAACAATACTATGCAAGTCAACTGCATCTCCCGTTATATTATAAATCATATCAGCCAAAATAGAATTTGTTGCGACTACTCCAATTTTATCAGAGTTATCCCCGACTTCTCCAGAAGAGTCGGTATCCGTTCCACCATTACCACATGCTGCTAAACCAATTGTTAAAATTAATCCTAGTAACCCTTTAGTAATTTTTTTCATTTAGATTCCCTCCCTTCCCATTCATTAAAATCCCTTTTACTGGTGAAAATAAAAACGCAATAACAAAGAATACTGCTGCTGTAAGAACGATTGTAGCTCCTGACGCTAAGTTATAGCTATAACTAAAGAACAGGCCTACAACGGCACTAATGACTCCTAATGCTGCTGAAATAAAGATCATTACTGATAATTTATTTGTAAGTAGAAAGGCAGTTGCAGCTGGTGTAATTAGCATGGCAATTACTAAGATAGTCCCTACTGTTTGTAAACTAGACACCGCTACTAACGTTAAAGCAAACATCAAAGCATAATGTAAGAATTTTGTTTTTACACCATATGCTTGTGCAAACGTGGGATCAAAAGATGAAACTTTTAAATCTTTATAAAAGATTCCAATAAATAAAATAACGATAACTCCTACTATAGAAGTTATGACCATATCAGAATCAGTTACAGCTAGTACGTTTCCAAATAGGATATGATACAAGTCCGTTGAACTTTTTGCAAAGGATATAAAGATAACTCCCATTGCAAAGAAGGTACTAAATACGATTCCAATTGCAGCGTCATTTTTTAATTTACTTTTATCCGATACAAATCCAATCAATAATGCCGCAAGTATTCCAAATGTAGTTGCTCCAATTAAATAATTAGTACCAATGATATAAGATACAGCAACTCCTGGAAGAACCGCATGAGAAATGGCATCTCCCATCAAAGACATTCCTCTTAAAACGATGAATACACCGATTACTCCGGCAATAAACCCAACCATCATAGATGTAAAGAGTGCATTACGTAAGAATCCATAATTTTGAAGACCTTCTATAAATTGGCTAATCATGATTGAACCCCCTCTAAGACAAGAGAACCAAACATTTCACCGTAAGCCTCATCTAGATTTTCTTTGGTAAAGGTCGATTCAACCGTACCGTATCCTACCATCTTCCCATCTAACACAATTAAATCATCAAAATACTCCACTACTTTATGCAAGTCATGATGAACGATAATAATTGTTTTTCCTTCATTACGTAATTCTTTCAAAATTTCAATAATCATTTTTTCACTGGTCATATCAATTCCAACAAATGGTTCATCTAAAAGAATTAAGTCTGCTTCTTGAGCTAAGGCGCGAGCAATAAATACTCGTTGTAACTGGCCTCCAGATAACTCATCGATTTGACGGTCTTTTAGATCCCACAGTTCCACTTTTTTTAGTGCTGCTTCCACGTCATCTTTTTCATTTTTTCCAGGACGAGACCAAAAACTTAATTTGGGATAAGTACCTAAAAGAACCGTTCCTTTTACATCTATTGGAAAGGTTAGATCCAGTGCGCTTCTTTGTTCAACGTACGCAACTTTTCTTTGCATTTCTTTTAGAGTTTTTCCAAAGATAGAAACTCCTTTATTTTCAGAAGGAATTAATCTAATTAATGCTTTTAAAAATGTCGATTTTCCTGCTCCGTTGGGACCAACAATCCCCGTAATTTTTGATTTACGTATTTCTACTGAGATGTTGTCTAATGCTTTTTTATCTCGGTAGTAAACACTCATATCTTTCGCAATAATGCCATCCATCTATACAACTCTCCTTTTTTAGGCGCACCTAATTTACTTGTTTAGTATACCCTAAAATCTAAAAAAACTCAATAAAAAAACATTCTACTAAGAGAATGTTTTTTTATTGCCTATTTATCTGTTGGGATAATCTTGTGAGACTCAGGTAAGTCTTCATACCCCTCTACTCGATTAGGTGCAAAGTGTTCTGTACTGTTAAACTTTTCCAGATGATAAAAGCCATCATAGTAACTAACTTGAGAAATACTAGCGTTATCTAAATGACGGTCAATTTCAAATTCAGGAATAAGTGCATGGATAATATTTCGAATGGTGAGACCATGTGATACAATCAAAATATTTCGTCCTGTATCTCTATGCTCACTAATTAATTCAATTAAGCCCTTTTCTACACGAGTCCAAAACATTAAATAATCTTCTGCTTCATGATAAGGATCCATTTTACGCATTCCGTTTAATTCTTTTACAACTGAATTTGTTTCTGAATAATCTAAACCATTTTTATATCCTAAGAATTCGGCAAGATTATCCCATGTTTCTGGTGCATCCAACCCTTCAAAAGAACCAAAGAAGATCTCTCTAAATTCTGGCATAGCTTTTACTGGTTCGTCATTTTTATGTTGATTCTCATTTAAAATGATTTGAGCAGTTTCAAATGTCCTTCTTAAATCACTACAATATACCGCATCAAATTTTAAATTAGCTATACCTGCACCACTTCTAATTACGTCTCGCTTTCCACGGTTCGTAAGTGGAGCATCGGACCATCCTTGCATTCGGTTATATTGATTTAAATAGGTTTCCCCATGACGCATAAAATAAAATGTAACACCTTTACTCATAATCCACCTCAATTTTTCTATTTTTTTACTTTTTCAACAATTTCTCCTTCTTGATATGCTTCTAAGAGTTGCTGAAGATCCTTTACTTGGCGAGTCAATCGTCGTCCTACATCCGTTTCTCGAACCGTTTTCCGTTCAAGTTCTTTGTCAACAATTCTCCTGGTTGATACAATATCTATTTCATTAATCATCGCATTCTCTACAGATGTAAACGGCTGATGAGAAACCAGTTGCATTCCAAAAGAATTATATAGCAATGTATATCCAGCTAAGCCTGTTGTTGGCTGGTATGCTTTTGAAAAGCCGCCATCAATCACAATGAGTTTTCCATCTGCTTTCAATGGGTTTTCTCCTTTACTTTCTTTTACTGGAGTATGCCCATTAATAATATGTCCTTTAGTAGGATCCACACCAAATTCCTCTAGAATTTTATAAGACATTTCAATGTTATCTCGTTCATGATAATAGAGATTTTTCTTTTCAAGATGCGTTTCTTTATTACTAATATATAGACGTTCGAACGTTGTCATTTTGTCTTTTCCAAAAAGAGAAGATGCTTTCCCTTCCCATAAATACCAAATGTAATCTAAATATTTTTTATTTCTTTCTTTATTTTTACGGTGGATGTACCCTTTTCTTAAAACATCTTCATATTTATCTAAAAGAGCACGGCCAGAATAATTGTTCCCACCAATATCCATTTGCATGAAACTTCCATCTTCATTTAAAGGGACACATCCATGATAAACTAAATTATCATTGTAAATGGTATACATACTCCCTTTACTAAACAAAAACTTCATATGTTTGTGTAGTCTTTCACTGTTTTGGAATCCAATTTGCAATTTCCCAACAACTTGTTCTTCTTCTTCGGTTAATTTGAAGGGATTTTCTGGATCAATCGTGGGAAAATATGTACAGTTTAAAGGATAGGTTTTTCCATTTACTTTTACAGTACCCTCTTCAAGATTAATTCCCGCCAGCAATAAGCGGTCATCCATTTCAAATTTAGGTTGTCGTTGAATGATTTCTCCTTCTAATTTAAATTGAATAATAGAAATCGCTTGATTCATTTTTGCAATTTGTCTAACTTCTTCTGGATAAATTTTCTTTTCTTCATCTGGATCAATTTTGGGCATGAAAGGCTCAAAGCGTTCTTCAGGATAATTCATTTCTGAAAACAACATTAATGGCCGTAATGAAATTCCGTATGCATCCTCAATAATTTCTAAGTTATCATAACGTGCACAGATACGAATAACGTTTGCCATACATGCTGCTGAACCACTAGCTGCCCCCATCCATAATACATCATGATTTCCCCACTGAATATCCAGTTCATGACCATCCATTAGCATATCAATAATTTTATCAGGATAAGGCCCTCGATCATAGATATCTCCGACAACATGAATATAATCAACCACCAGTCGTTGAATCACATGAGCAAAAGCAGCAATAAGCTCTTTTCCTCGTTTTAGAGAAATAACCGTATCAATAATTTTATCATAATAGTCTTCTTTATTTGTCATAATAGCATCTTTAAAAAGTAATTCCTCTATAATATATGCATAATCCTTTGGTAAAGACTTCCGTACCTTGGAGCGTGTGTATTTTGATACAACAAAAGCACACAATTCCGTAATTCGAGACGTTGTTAAAGTGAAAAATTCTTCAATTTCTGCTTCAGACTCTAATTCCGATACAATTAAGTCGATTTTCTCTTTTGGGTAGTAAACAATGGTAGCTAACTGATTCATTTCACGCGTACTCAATCTACCTTGAAAGATTTCTCGGATTTTTTCTTTTATATTACCAGAGCCGTTTCTCAATACATGTTGAACTGCATCGTATTCTCCGTGCAAATCACTAATAAAATGTTCCGTTGCTTTTGGTAAATTCATGATTGCTTCCAAGTTGATGATCTCGGTTATCGTATCTGCTACTGTTGGATATTCTTTTGATAGTAATTTTAAATACTTATCTTTTTGAACGACCATGAGACTACCTCCATATTTTTTTGTTAAAAAAATGTATTAAGAGAAAAAAGACATCACTACTACTATCTTAGCCTTAAAACACTAAAAAATACAGGGAAAGATTTTTCTTCACAAGGTTTCTATACAAAGACATACAGCATTTTCAAAAGAATGCTGTATGTCTCTTTTACTATTTACCGATTTTTAAGTGCTCGGTCTATCTCACGTTTCATATCTTTTTGCTTTAGAGACTCGCGCTTATCGTACGTTTTCTTCCCTTTAGCAACTCCAATTAGTACTTTAGCAACTCCATTTTTTATATAAATTTTCAATGGAACCAATGTGACACCCGTTGTTTTTACTTCACCAATCAATGAAGCTATTTGTTTTTTGTGTAATAATAATTTTCTCATTCTCAACGGATCATGGTTAAAGATGTTTCCTTGTTCGAAAGGACTGATGTGAACATTTTGTAAAAAATCTCTCCGTCACGAACGGTAGCATACCCGTCACGTAAATTCACTTTACCATTTCGAATGGATTTGATTTCTGTACCCTTTAAAACAATACCCGCTTCAACCGTATCTAAGATACTATAGTCATGTCTAGCTTGTCTGTTCGTAGCTAACGTTTTTCCATCACCTTTTGGCATAGTACACCCTCTATCTCTTCCTCATTATTTCTTCTTGCGTGGACTTCTAGCTGGTTTTTTCTTGAATGGTTTATTGGATGTATTTTTCTTTCCTTTTCCACCTGGTCCTCTTGAATCTGGTTTACCATTTCGTTTGTTCTTATTCTTTCCTCTGCCTTTGTTTAGTTCTTTATCATAGACAGTGAATTCTTCTTCCTCTACTAAAGCAAAGTCAATTTCACGAGTCTCCACATCCGCTTTGGTTACTTCAATTTTAATTTTTTGTCCAATTCGGAACACGATTCCTGTGCGTTCTCCTAATAGGACCATATGGCTTTCAATAAAGTTAAAGTAGTCTTGTCCCATTTTGGATATATGAATTAATCCCTCTACCGTATTCGGTAATTCTACAAATAATCCGAATTTTGTAACAGAGCTAATCACTCCTTCAAATTTCTGACCCACTTTATCAACCATGAATTCCGTTTTCTTCAAGGAATCTGTTTCCCGTTCTGCATCCACTGCTCGTCTTTCCATTTTCGAACTTTGAACAGCAATGTCAGGTAGAGTTGCTTCCCATTTAGCTTCTTTCTTTTCCAAGTCGCCTGGAGATTGATAGTCACGAATCAAACGGTGAACAATCAAATCCGGGTAACGACGGATTGGAGAAGTGAAATGGGTATAATCTTCTGCTGCTAAGCCATAGTGACCCAGTGGATCCATATCATATTTCGCTTGTTTCATACTCCGTAAAAGCACGGAAGAAACAACCGCCTGATAAGGTTCGTTTTTAGCTTCTTTCATTACATTTTGTAATTGTTTTGGTGTAATATTTTCATTTGAACCTTTTACCATGATTCCAAAAGTTGTTACAAATTCCATAAATCGCAACATTTTAGATGGATCTGGTTGTTCATGGACACGATAAATGAACGGTAATTTTTTACGATCAAAATGAGCTGCTACCGTTTCATTTGCAGAAAGCATGAAGGACTCAATTAGTCGTTCGCCTACTCCACGGTCCATCACTACAATATCAAGAGGATTCCCCTCTTCATCTACAACAATTTTGGATTCTTGACTGTCGAAGTCTATTGAACCTCTAGACGTACGTTTCTTTTCCAAAATTTTGTGTAGTTTGCCCATATCTTCTAGCATATCTAAAAAGTCAGTATATTGATCACGTATTTTACGGTCTTTATCTGTCAAA
This sequence comes from Jeotgalibaca sp. MA1X17-3, assembly GCF_021513155.1. NCBI lineage: Bacteria > Bacillati > Bacillota > Bacilli > Lactobacillales > Carnobacteriaceae > Jeotgalibaca > Jeotgalibaca sp. MA1X17-3. Next base: position 1,124,765 of record NZ_CP090983.1, on the reverse strand, counting down.
ATTGAATTCACATCTGTATAAGTCATCCGTTGTTTATTGATGATAACACTTGGATAAATATCATAGTGAACGACTTTTCCTTTTTCATCTATCTCCATTTCACAAGTCATTGCTAAACGTTCTTCATTTGGTAAAAGAGAACAAACGCCATTCGATAATTTCTGTGGAAGCATTGGAACAACGCGATCCGTTAAATAAACACTCGTCCCACGGTCATAAGCTTCTCGGTCAATGGCAGAGTTTTCCGTTACATAATAGGATACATCTGCGATGTGAACTCCTAATTTAAAGTTTCCGTTATCTAGTTTTTTTAATGAAATTCCATCATCCAAATCTTTAGCATCTGCGCCATCAATCGTGATGATTTTTTCATTGCGTAAATCTTTTCGTTTCGCAATTTCTTCTTCTGGAATTGCAAAGGAAATATCTTCTGCTTGTTGCAACGTATCCTCTGGGAACTCGGTTGAATTCCAAATTTATATAATATAGAAAGGATATCTACTCCAGGAGCATTTTTATGACCAATCTCCTGTGTAACGAGACCTTTCATTGAGACTGGATCTTCATTGGTTGGGTATTCAACCACTTCTACTAAACAAATACTACCTTCTACCGGTCGTACGCCTTCTGGCAGAATATAAAGAACCATACTCTTAATTTTGTTATCTTGTGGGATGACATATCCTAAATATCCAGTTTCCTCTCGACGAACTGCATCATATGGGAAGAACTCTCCAACAATTTTACTAGTTTTTCGAGTCAGTACTTCTAGAACTTTTCCTTCTGCTCCTTTGTCATTCCACGGCTCCGGTTTATTAACGATGGCTACTTCAACTGTGTCCCCTTCCATCGCACTACCCGTTTTTCCTTTTGGAATAAAAATATCATCTTCGTGTTCATCATAGTTAACGAATCCGAATCCACGATCATTCGCTCTGAATATTCCGGTAATCGTACTTTTGTTCATTTTAATACGGAACTGGCCACTCTTATTAAGAGCGATCTTTCCTTCTTCTTCTGTTTCTGCGATTGCTTTTACAAATTGTTTAAAGTCACTAGATTCTTCATACTGTAGTGCTTTACTCATTTGTTTAACGGAATAACTTTTGTCACTGTTTTTTTGTAAGAATGTTACTAATTCTTCTTTCATTTGGTTTACTTTACGCAAATGGTTATCCTTCTTTCCAATTTAATTTATTTAAAAACGTTAATACAGACTCTTCAAATGGATCGCGCTTGCTTCCAATTGTAATTACGTGTGTTAGTTCAGGGAATCTATGATAGTCTACTTTGGCATTAATTAATGCATCTCGTAGAACTTTTCCGTTCGATGGGTTGATTAATTCATCTTTCCCCGACGAAGCAATGTAATACGGTATATCGACTTTCGCAATATCTGTTTGAATCTGTTCAGAAAACTTTGTTAGTTCGTCTAACTGTTTTTTTAATTTTGGTTTAATTGCTTCTCTTTCTTGTTCAATAACTTTTAGGTCATACCCTTGACGTTTTTTAAAGGTTCGGAAATAGTTTAAAAAAGCTGCCGGCACATTACTTTCTCCTATATCATAAATGGGAGAATTAAACGAACCTCCTGCGATATAGTCGTATAATTCAACAGCACGAGTAGCCATGATTCCACCTAGTGAAAGACCCAGAACGGCAATCTCCTCATAGCCTTTCTTTCGTAAAAAGGTAGTTGCATCTACTACATCTTGTAGCCAAATTTCAGGTCCTCCCTTTTCAATCACATCTTCAAAATTTTGTGTTGCATGACCACTAAATTGAGGAGCATATACCGTATAGCCATTTCTTTCCAATAACCTACCTAAAGGGCGAACATCATTTGCACTTCCTGTATAAGCATGCAACAGTAATACTGCTCTTTTAGATCGTTCGAATAGAAATGGTTCTGGTAATCGTAATTCTTTCATGCAAAGTCTCCTCTTCTACTTATATGTTTCATTGTACTTGAATTTAGTCAAAAACCCCAATAGAGACCACTAAATCTTTCTCTATTCTTTTTTTATCTGTTTTTTGAATTTTATTGAAAAAAAGGACCTTTTCCATCAGAGGGAAAAAGTCACATAATTTTTTTCATGAATGAAAAAAGCTGAGACAAGGAGCCCCAGCCTGGATTTCATTTTAATGTGAAGACAAGTACGTTAGTGCTACGGCTAATGCCATAAAGACAAATCCCAACACACCTGTTACTCGACGTAAACCAGCTTCAAAGCCTCGTGCTTTTTGTTTTCCAAATAACTGTTCAGCCCCACCGCTCAATGCGCTTGCGGCATTTGTTTTAGATGGCTGCATTAAAACTACTGCAATCAATAAAAAAGAGACAATAATAAGTGATGTTAATAAGATCTCGTACAATGAGTGATCCCCCTTAAAAAATACTACTATTAATTATAGCATACCTTATTTAAATTTACCAACGACCACTGATTGCTATTTTTCTTCTTTATCGATTTGATACTGAGTACTTTCAAAGGGATGGAGGAATAATCCACTTAATAATTTAGGTTCAAACCAAGTTGATTTAGGTGGCATCGTTTCCCCCGCATCTGATACTTCTTTTAAATCAGCTATAGAAGTTGGATATAATGAAATAGCTACTGTATTCTCTTCTTCATTTGCTCGTGCCATCAGCTCATCTGTAGCGTGAATCCCTCCAACAAATTCAATTCGGGAATCTGTACGAGGATTTTCGATTCCAAATAAGGGTTGAAGAAGGTTATTTTGGACAAAAGAAACATCTAGTGATCCAACAATATCGTCTGGGACCATCGTTTCTTTAATGGTTAACTTAAACCATTTTTTATCTGCATACATACCAACTACTCCTGCTTCTGTTGGTTCAAAAGTTTCTTCTGGAACTTCCTCTACTTCAAAAGCTTCTTTTAATTTTTCCCACTTCCCACTAGTCATTTCTCCCTTAACTAGACGATTATACGGAAGGACTTCTAGTTGGGACTCAGGAAAGGCAACACCTAAAAAGTAATTAAAATTAGCATCTGCGTCAGCATTTGGGTATGTTTCTTTTCTCATTTTAGAAACCTTTGCAGCAGATTCCATTCGATGATGCCCGTCAGCAATATAAAGAGAGTCAATATCGTTTGCAAATATTTCCGTAATTCGCGTAAGTAATTCATCATCTGTAATTTTCCAAACGTAGTGCTCTACATCATAATAACTGTCAAAAGCATAGATTGGTAATGTTTTATCTTTAAAGTCGATCATCAAACGATTTAATTCTTCACTATCTGGATAGGTTAGGAATATGGGACTCATATTAGCATCACACGCATCATTGTGTCGAATACGATCTAACTCTTTATCAGGTCTTGTAAATTCATGACGTTTCACTTGATTCGTAAAATACTCTTCTATATCAATGGTCATCACAATCCCATATTGAGAACGTCCATTTCTTTTGAGACGATATAAATAGTAGGCGGGCTCTCGTTCTTTAACTAACCAATCATTGCTGAGGAATTTTTCTAAATTCATTCGAGCTTTTTGATAGACTTGTTCATCATGAGGATCAATCCCTTTTGGCAAATCAATTTCTGCACGATCAATATATAGAAAAGACTTTTTGTTCTCTTCTCCTAATAGTCTAGCTTCCTTATCATTGACTACATCATAGGGTAAACTAGCAACTTGATCAACATCATAGGAATTGGGTCTAATTGCTTTAAAAGGTCTAATTTTTACCATAGTTCTCCTGCTTTCTTTTGATTACTCGTGTTTTTAATACACCTTCTATTTCACTGACACTTGCAATAATAGCTTCTAATAATGAATCATCTATTTCTGCAACGTCAATGATGGTGTAAGCAAAATTTCCACGGCTTCGGTTTACAATGTTTTCTATATTTACAAAGTTTTTAGCTAATGCTGCAGACATTTGACCTACCATATTAGGTACATTACGGTTGATTACGGTAATTCGAGTTCCTTGTTGAAGAGGCATCTCAATAGATGGAAAGTTAACAGAATGCACAATATTTCCTGTTTCAAAGAAATATTTCAGATTTTTAACAGCCATAATCGAACAGTTTACTTCTGCTTCTTCCGTAGATGCTCCCAAATGAGGAAATACAAGGATTTTTTCATGTTCCAGGTACTCTTTCGTCGCAAAGTCCGTTACATACCCAGAGAGGTATCCTTCTTCTAAGGCTCGTAGTATATCTTCCTTTACTACTAGTTCATTGCGAGAAAAGTTAAGTAGAACCGCTCCTTTTTTCATCTGTGTAAGAAATTCAAAGTCAACAAAACCATTTGTGTTACCATTTACCGGAACATGTAGAGAAATATAATCAGATTCTTGAAGTGCTTCTTGTAGAGAGTTTGCTTTTTTAACTCGACTTGAAATACTCCATGCGGTCTCTACTGAGACATAAGGATCATAGCCAATTACATCCATTTGAAGACGATAAGCATCATTAGCGACTAACGAACCAATTGCTCCCAGTCCAATTACTCCTAATGTTTTTCCAGCAATTTCATGACCACGAAAGTTCTTTTTCTCAGCTTCTACTTTTTCACTTAAATCTTCTGCTTGAAGATTTTCTAACCACTTTATTCCTTGATAAATAGGACGAGCAGTCATGAGAAGACCGGCGATTACTAACTCCTTCACTGCATTCGCATTGGCACCCGGCGTATTCATCACAACAATGCCTTGTTCTGAACAAGTTTCGATTGGAATATTATTCACTCCAGCTCCTGCACGAGAGATCGCTACTAATTCTTCATTAAAAGATATTGGATGCAAATCTTTACTTCTTAATAGAATTGCATCTGGGTTTGTATTTTCATTCAATGTATAGTGATCTTGATCTAACAATTCTAGTCCTTCTGGTGCAATCCTATTAAAGGTTTGTATATCTATCAAATTTGCCACGTCCTTTTATTTTGTTGCTCGAATTCTTTCATAAATGAAACAAATGCTTGTACTCCTTCAATCGGAAAAGCATTATACAAACTGGCTCTCATTCCACCGACGGAGCGATGTCCTTTTAAGTTTACAAATCCTTTTTCTTGTGCTGCTTTTATAAAAGTAGCATCTAATTCTTGATTTCCACTTACAAAAGGAATATTCGTAAGAGAACGGAATTCTTTTTCAACTGGTGAAGAAAATAGTTCGGATTGATCAATCGTATCATAGAGTAATTGCGCTTTTTCTTGATTGGTTTCCACTATTTTATTCACGCCGCCTTGTTCTTTTAACCACTCAAAAGTTAATTTTGCTACATAAATTGCAAAAGTAGGTGGTGTATTATACATGGACGCATTTTGAATATGAGTTCGATAATCCAGCATCGTTGGTGCTGTCTTTTCATTTTTTAATCGATCTTCTTTGACAATGACAATCGTTAAGCCAGCAGGACCTATATTTTTTTGGGCACCTGCATAAACCAAATCAAAATCTCGAATATTATAGTTTGCAGACAGAATATTAGAAGACATATCTGCAACAAGGGGAGTCCCGTTCAAAGAAGGAAGCTGATGATAGGCAGTCCCCTCGATTGTGTTATTTGTTGTGATATGAATATAATCAAATTCATCCTTATCACAGTGAAAATCCGGTATATTCGTATGGTTATTTTCAGAAGAGTCTGCAAGAATTTTTATTTGCTCTCCATATAATTTATTTGCTTCCTCATAAGCTTTCTTTCCCCAGGAGCCAGAAATTACATACCCAGCTTTCCCTTTTTCAGACAATAGATTCATAGGTACCATTGCAAACTGAGAACTGGCCCCTCCTTGTAAAAAAAATTCGATAGGATTCAGGAATATCCATTAATTCTCGTAATAAAAGCTCTGCATCATCTGTAATCTGTTGAAATAAGGCAGATCGATGACTTAGTTCCATTACTGACATCCCACTATTTTTATAAGAGAGCATATCTTTTTGTACTTGCTCGAGCACAGGTTCTGGTAAGATTGCTGGCCCTGCGGAAAAATTCCATATCTTTCTCATAAACTAACTCCTTCTTACACTACATTATTTTTAATGGTTCTATCATCCATTTCTAATAATGATTATAACAAACTTTGTCCTGAATGAAAGGAAATCTTTTAAGAACGTGATTTTTTTATAAAACTTTTCTGATGAAATCAAAAAAAGAGAGTTAGGACTTTTGTCCTAACTCTCTGCTAATCGAAATAATTATTTGTTATCTAGGTTGTAGAATGCGTCTAAACCTTGGTATACTGCCAATTCACCTAATTGATCTTCAATACGAAGCAATTGGTTGTATTTAGCAACACGGTCTGTACGGCTCAATGAACCTGTTTTGATTTGTCCAGCATTTGTTGCAACTGCAATATCTGCAATTGTTGCATCTTCAGTTTCACCAGAACGGTGAGAAACTACTGCTGTATAACCAGCTTTTTTAGCCATTTCAATAGCATCAAAAGTTTCTGTTAATGTACCGATTTGGTTAACTTTGATTAAGATTGAGTTACCAATTCCGTTTTCAATACCTTGTTTCAATTTGTCTGTGTTTGTTACAAACAAGTCGTCTCCAACCAATTGAACTTTTTTGCCAAGAACGTCAGTCATATGTTTCCAACCGTCCCAGTCATTTTCATCCAATCCATCTTCGATGGAAATAATTGGGTATTTAGAAAGGAATCCGTCATAAAGTTCAACCATTTCTTCTGCAGTTAACTTACGTCCTTCAGAAGCTAGGTCATATGTGTTGCTTTCTTTGTCGTAGAACTCAGATGCAGCTACGTCCATTGCTAAACGTACGTCTTCTCCAGCTTTATAGCCAGCATTTTCGATTGCTTCAATAATAACTTCAAGAGCTTCTTCGTTGGATTTCAAGTCTGGAGCGAATCCACCTTCGTCACCAACAGCTGTAGAATATCCTCGGCCTTTTAATACTTTAGCTAGGCTATGGAAAACTTCTGCACCCATACGTAAAGCTTCTTTGAATGTAGGAGCTCCTACAGGCATAATCATAAATTCTTGGAAGTCTACGCTGTTATCAGCATGAGATCCGCCATTAATGATGTTCATCATTGGTGTAGGCAATACTTTAGTATTGAATCCACCTAAGTATTGATACAATGGAGTATCCAAGTAATCTGCTGCTGCATGTGCTGCTGCAATGGAAACTGCCAAGATTGCGTTTGCACCTAGTTTTCCTTTGTTAGGAGTACCGTCTAGTTCGATCATTGTGTGGTCGATTGCTAGTTGATCTCTTACGTCAAAACCGATGATTGCTTCAGCAATTACATCATTTACGTTCTCAACAGCTTTCAAAACACCTTTTCCTAGGTAACGGTCGTTATCTCCATCACGTAATTCAACTGCTTCGTGCTCACCAGTAGATGCTCCAGATGGAACGATTCCACGGCCAAATGCTCCGCTTTCTGTGTAAACTTCAACCTCAACTGTTGGATTTCCGCGTGAATCAAGTACTTCTCTAGCCAAAATATCTGTAATGTATGGCATTCTTTTTCTCCCCTTCTCAAATCAATACTTTTTTGATACATGTTAATTTTAGACAATATCTCTTACGATTGCAATGTTTCTTTTAAATCATTCCTTGATGATTACTTGATGATTAAAGATTCACCAGTCATTTCTTCTGGTTTCTCTACACCCATTAAATCTAACATCGTTGGTGCTACATCTGCTAATTTACCATCCGTACGTAAAGTTACTCCTTTTTTAGTAACAATAACCGGTACAGGAACAGTTGTATGTGCAGTATGAGGTAATCCTTCTGGTGTCATCATTGTATCTGCATTTCCATGATCGGCAAAAATGATTGCATATCCGTCATGCGCTAAAATGTTATCTACAACTCTACCTAAGTTTTCATCAGTTGCTTCGATAGCCTTAATAGTTGGTTCCAGCATGCCGGAATGTCCGACCATATCAGGGTTAGCAAAGTTCAATAGAATGGCATCATACTTATCTGCATCAATTGCTTCCATCAATGCATCCCCTACTTCATAGGCACTCATTTCTGGTTGCAAATCATACGTAGCTACTTTTGGTGAAGGAATCAAGATACGATCTTCGCCATCAAATGCTTCGTGTTTTCCACCATTCATAAAGAATGTAACATGTGGATATTTTTCGGTTTCCGCAATATGTAACTGTGTTTTTCCTTGTTGGCTTAATACTTCAGCAACTACATTTTTCAAAGGAATAGGAGCAAATGCAACATCAGCAATTACACTTTCTTGATAAAGAGTAAAGGTTGCAAATTTAACATTCGCTGCACGATTTCCTCTATCAAAGAATTCCCACTCTTCATTTGTGAATGCATTAGAAAGTTGGATGGCTCGGTCTGGACGGAAGTTAAAGAAGATAATACTGTCATTATCTTCAATAGTTGCCACTGGCTTGCCATCTTTAACAATTACACTTGGAAGTACAAATTCGTCTGTGATATCATTTTCATAGCTTTTCTCTACTACTTCTTGTGCAGTATCGAATTTTTCGCCTTCTCCGTGAGCAATCGCATTATAAGCTACTTCTACACGTTCCCAACGCTTGTCTCGATCCATTGCATAGTATCTACCAGATACTGTTGCAATCTCACCTAAGCCGGCTTCTTGCATCGCTGCTTCCACAGTAGAAATATAGCCAGGTGCAGCATGAGGATCTACATCTCTTCCGTCTAAGAAAGCATGTAGATACAGCTTTTTAATTCCTTTTTGTTTGGCAGCCTTGATAAGCGCGACCAAGTGATTGATATGACTATGAACTCCGCCATCAGATAGCAATCCAAAAAGATGTAAACTAGAGTCATTTTCATTAACATGACTAAAAGCATTATTTAAAGCTGGGTTCGTTAAGAACTCTCCATCTTTAATTACTTTATCAATTCTAGTTAAACTTTGATAAACTACACGTCCTGCACCAATATTTGTATGACCTACTTCAGAATTACCCATTTGACCTTCTGGTAAACCAACAGCTAAACCAGATGCTTGCATGGTTGCGTGTGGAAATTCATTCACATAGCGATCAAAGTTAGGTTTATTTGCTTGTGCTACCGCATTTCCCATAACTTCTTTACGGCAACCAAATCCATCAAGGATAATGATTGCTACTGGTTTTTTATTCATTTATTTACTGCCTCCAATAATGCTAAGAAAGAATCAGGTTCGATACTTGCTCCTCCTACTAATGCACCGTCAATATGCTCTTGAGCCATATATTCAGCAATATTCGCAGGTTTCACACTACCACCGTACTGAATGCGTACTGCATCAGCAACACCTTGTCCATATAAATCTTTCAATGTATCACGGATTACGCCACACGTTTGGTTTGCTTCTTCAGCAGAAGAAGATTTACCAGTTCCGATAGCCCAGATTGGTTCATAAGCAATTACAGCGTTCATTACTTGACCTTCTGTCATATCTTTCAACGCATTTGTAACTTGTCCTTTAACCCATTCATTTGTTTCGCCAGCTTCTCTTTGTTCAAGAGTTTCGCCACAGCAAATGATTGGAAGCATTCCATTACGGAAAATTGCATGAGCTTTTTTATTTACATCTTCATCAGTTTCGTGGAAGTACTCACGTCTCTCGGAATGTCCGATAATTACGTAGTCTAGTTCCATTTCTCCAAGCGCTTTAGGACTAACTTCTCCTGTAAAAGCACCCTCATCTTCAAAATAACAATTTTGAGCTGCAATTTTCAAATCAGAATCTTTTGTATCAGCAGCCATTTTTTCTAAATACAATGCTGATGCTCCAATAACTGACTCTACTTTGTCCTCACTAGGTACTTCATTTTTGACAGCTTCGATAAATGCATGAGCTTCTTCAGCTGTTTTATTCATCTTCCAGTTGCCTGCTATAATTGGTTTACGCATAATTTTACCCCTTTCAAAACTACTAATTTATTTCTTAGAAATAGATGAAACTCCTGGAAGTTCTTTTCCTTCTAGATATTCTAGAGAAGCTCCACCACCTGTTGAAATATGTGTGAAATCATCTGCAAATCCTAACTGCATTGCAGCTGCTGCAGAATCTCCCCACCAATAATGGTTGTCGCATCTGATAATTTTGCAATTGCTTCACATACGGCAATCGTTCCTTTAGCAAAGTTATCAAATTCAAACACACCCATCGGTCCGTTCCATACAACCGTTTTTGCGCCTTCTAACTCTTTTGCAAAAGTTTTTCTGACTCTGGTCCAATATCCAATGCCAGCAAATCAGCTGGAATATCATCAACAGAAAATACTCCTGCTTCAGCATCGTTACTGAATGAGCTTGCTAGACGAGAGTCAACTGGTAAAATCAACTTGTCGCCAGCACGTTCTAATAACTCTTTTGCTAAATCAAGTTTATCTTCTTCTAGCAAGGATTTACCAATTTCTTTTCCTTGAGCTTTCAAGAAAGTATAGGCCATTCCTCCACCAATGATAACTTTATCAGCTTTTTTCAATAGATTTTCAATTACACCAATCTTATCGCTTACTTTTGCCCCACCTAAAATTGCAACAAAAGGACGCTCTGGCTTATCTACTGCTCCACCAATAAACTTGATTTCTTTATCCATTAGGAATCCAGCTGCAGATTCTAGGTTAGATGCAATTCCAATATTGGATGCATGTGATCTATGTGCAGTTCCAAACGCATCATTAACGAATAAATCGCCAAGACTTGCCCAGTATTTCCCTAATTCAGGATCATTTTTACTTTCTTTTTTACCATCAATATCTTCAAAACGTGTATTTTCAAACATCAATACTTCGCCATCTTTTAGATCAGCAATTGCATTTTCTAGCTTTTCTCCACGAGTTTCAGGTACAAAGGTAACTTTTTTATCTAATAATTCAGATAGACGATCAGCTACTGGTTTTAAACTCAATGCTGCTTTGTCTTCTTCCGTTTTTACTTTACCTAAGTGCGAAAATAAAACTACTTTTGCATCATTTTCAAGTAAATGTTTAATAGTTGGTAAAGCCTGTACAATACGGTTATCATTTGTGATTGCTCCGTCTTTCATTGGAACATTAAAATCTGCACGTACGAGTACTTTCTTTCCTGTAACATTTAAATCTGTAACTACTTTCGTTGTCATATGAGAACCTCCACTCAAATTTATAAAAAAAACGGGAAGCGCGACGCTTCCCGCCTATTTTACGAGTACATTCTAAATTATTTTGATGCCATGTAAGACAATGTGCTTACCATGTTTGCAACAAAACCATATTCGTTGTCATACCATGCAACAGTTTTAACCAATTGGCCATTTTCACCGTCGATGATTTTTGTTTGTGTTGCATCAAAGATTGATCCAGCTGGAACACCAATAACATCAGAAGAAACAATTTCATCTGTTTCATAAAGGAATGCTTCAGAAGATGCTGCTTTCATTGCTGCATTGACTTCTTCAACAGTAGTCTTCTTAGAAAGTACTGAATAAAGTTCAACCATTGAACCAGTGATTACTGGAATACGTACAGCAGTTCCATCAATTTTACCGTTCAATTCTGGAATTACTTTACCTACTGCTTTAGCAGCACCAGTTGATGCTGGAATAGCATTTGCTGCACCTGCACGGTTTTTACGTCCGCCTGGAGCATCTTGCATTGCTTGTGTTGCAGTATATGCATGGATAGTAGACATCAATGCACTATCAATTCCAAATGTGTTGTTCAATGTGTTAGCAAGTGGTGCTAAACAGTTTGTAGTACATGATGCTGCTGAAACAATTTTATCTTCAGCTGTAATTTCTTCGTGGTTTACACCGTAAACGATTGTTTTCAAGTCGCCTGAAGCTGGTGCAGAAATAAGAACACGTTTTGCTCCTGCATCAAGGTGTGCTTGAGATTTTTCTTCACTTACGTAGAATCCTGTACATTCTAGAACGATATCAATATCTAGATCGCCCCAAGGTAATTTGCTTGCATCTTTTTCTTCATAAGATTTGATTGTTTTGCCATCTACAACTAGGTCGTCGCCTTCAACTGATACTGAATATGGGAAACGTCCTTGAGCTGTATCATATTTTAATAGATAAGCTAGGTCCTCATTGCTTGTTAAGTCGTTAATTGCTACAACTTCCATACCTGTATTTGATTCTAGAATACGACGTAGTGCTAAACGTCCAATACGTCCGAAACCATTAATCGCTACTTTTACTGTCATGTTAAAAAAATCCTCCTTTAGGATAATTAATTTATTTTAAAGGGTTACCCCTTTTAAAATCGAGTTAGCTGCACCTTCATCTGTTACGAGCCAAGTATATTCAGGTGCGATATTAGAGTAAGCTTCAATTGCGCAAGCTTTAGAAGTCCCGCCTGCTATGGCTATCGCATAGGGGATCTTCTCTATGTCTTCTATTTGAAGACCAAATCTGGAAAGGCGAAAAATAATTTCTCCTTTTTTGTTAAAGTAACAGCCAAATGCTTCACCGACTGCATCTTGTTCAACCAGACGTTTTTTTCTTCATCCGTCATCCTTCGACGTTCCATCATAATTTTAGCATTTCCAATACTATATAACAAACAATTCGCTTTTTGAATCATGTCCATTGTATATCGGATAGATGGTTCATCTTTTAACGACTGATAAGCTTGTTCACTCAAGTTATCTGGTGCAAATAAAGCTATATTTTTACCACCAGTTGCTTGAGCCATCAGATCAGTTACCGTGTTCGCTTGGATTGACATCAATTCACCCAGACCACCTCTTGCAGGAACAAAGGTAAAGTGACGATGCTTCGATAATTCCGTAGTTAAGTGGTGAGCCATAGCAGCCATCGTACTTCCGCCTGCTACCGCAACAATGAATTCTCCATCCGGTAAAAGTTCATCAAACATAGCAGCAGCACTTGCTCCTAAGTTTTCTAAAACTTTTTCATCTTTATCCGAATCTCCAGGAACAATGCGGCAAAACTGCACTTTAAGCTTTTTTGCTAATGCTTCTTCTTTAACATTCATTTTCATTATTTTTTCCATAATGTTTTGAAGTTCAGAAAAAACACGTTTTCCTTTTGTTGTTAATCCCATTCCTACTTTCGAGCTAGTAACTAACCCTTGCTCTCGCAAAAAATCAGTTTCCGTCCTTAGTGTACGTTCTGATTGATGCAAAAACTCAGATAATCCACGTCTTCCAATCGGTGCTTCCGAATGGATGACTTCTAGAATTCGGTAACGATGGGACAACACTAATAGAAAGTCAGGAATGATTTTTTGTAAGACAGAAATAGAGTCCTTCATCAAATCCCCCCTTTTCTATCCGTTGGCCGTACGACGACCAACAATGTGAAGATTTATCAAATATCTATGCAGTGATCGTTCAGAAGTAAAAACACAATTTTTTGTCCATCTCACTCTCACCTCTGTATTCTACCAACATCTAGAGGGAATTACAACTGTTTTAGCTTATTTATAGTGTTTTTTTATAATTCATTTCATTTTATTAATACTATGATGAATATTTTGCTTGGCCCTTTTTTGTCCCTATCCTTGAAAAAGGGAAGTTTAACGTACTACCTAGCAACCGCGCACTTTCCTTATAAATAAATAGAAAAAAGCAAGCAAAGAGAGTGTTCACTCTCTTTGCTTGCTTTCAATTTTAATGTAAAGCTTTAGAACTGGACATTACTTCATCAATAATTCCGTATTCTTTTGCTTGTTCTGCTGTCATATAGTTATCACGATCCGTATCACGTTCGATTACTTCAATCGGTTGACCTGTTCTTTCAGAAAGAATCGCATTAAGACGTGCACGTGTTTGTAAAATATGACGTGCTGCAATTTCGATTTCTGTAGCTTGCCCTTGAGCACCACCTAATGGTTGGTGAATCATAATTTCTGCATTTGGTAAAGCAAATCTCTTACCTTTTGTTCCTGCAGTCAATAAGAAACTTCCCATAGATGCTGCCATTCCCATTGCTATCGTTTGAACATCTGCTTTTATAAAATTCATTGTATCAAAAATAGCTAGTCCAGCAGATACAGACCCACCTGGTGAGTTAATGTAAATATAAATGTCCTTTTCAGGATCTTGTGCATCCAAGAACAATAGCTGTGCGATAACTGAATTGGATACATTGTCATCAATTCCACCACTTAACATGATAATGCGATCTTTTAGTAGACGAGAATAAATGTCGTAAGCACGTTCGCCACGTGATGATTGTTCAATTACTGTAGGTATTAAATTCATTTGATTTCCTCCTATGTAGCTTGCTTTCTTAATCTATAAATCTGATTTTACACCTTTGGTCAATAAAGGTCAATTTAAATGATTGCTTTTAAAAAGATATTATTTCAAAAGGTTTAAAAGCTACCTCCAAACGTTCTTTGTAGACGTTAAGAAGTAGCTAGTTCATCTCTATCTACGTCTCCTGAGGGAATCGAACCCCCATCTCAAGAACCGGAATCTTACGTGATATCCATTACACTAAGGAGACAACAATGTATAAATTATAACAGAGGCAGAAAACTTACACAATGTTTTTATCACGAAAAAGAAAATCAGAACCATTCGTCTCCACTGGGTGTAACGACCGGTCCTGATTATAGTCAACGTATAAAGTCTAAGATATGTTCCCATGTTTCTCGTTGAAAAACTTGCATTGTTTCTCCATTACCTAATCCCCCATACCCAATCATCAATCCGATTGCGAATAACACGAGAGCTAATAGCAAGAAAAGAGCAATCCAAAGTATGGTAGTGATAATGGGTTTAAAATCAAACTTCATAGTTAACTTCCTTTACAATTTATTTCTAACAATCATTTATTATTTCGCAAATAATTTCTCTAACTCTGTTGAAGAGATCATTTGATTTTCATCTTCATTTACTCGTTCAATATTTGCACCAAGATTTTGTAGTTTGCGGTCAAATTGATAGTATCCACGATCTAAATGAGCCAAATTAGTTACGCGTGTATATCCTTTAGAAACTAATCCAGCAATAATAAGTGCTGCTGCTGCTCTTAGGTCCGTTGCTTCTACTTCTGCTCCTTGCAAATCTGAATTACCATACAGAAGAACCGTTTGGCCTTCAATTTTAAAATTAATATTCATTCTACGTAGTTCTTCCAAATGCATAAAGCGATTTTCAAAAACTGTTTCAGTCATCGTACTAGATCCTGAAGAAAGTAATTGAGCAACCGTCATCTGCGCTTGCATATCCGTTGGAAATCCTGGATGTGGCATTGTTTTTACATCAGTAGGTTGTAACTGTTTTGGACCAATCACTCGAACGCCATTATCTGACTCTTCAATGATCACACCCATTTCTTTCAACTTTGAAATCAATGGTTTGTTGTGATCTGCGATAGCATCTTCTATAAAAATGTCACCATTCGTTACAGCAGCTGCAATCATAAAAGTTCCCGTTTCGATTCTATCTGGGATAATAGAGTGTTCTGTAGCATGTAGCTCTTGAACTCCTTCAATTCGAATCGTTTCAGTTCCCGCTCCATAGATTTTTGCTCCCATTCGATTTAAGAAGGTTGCTAAGTCTACGATTTCAGGTTCACGCGCTACGTTTTCTAAAAGAGTAACTCCTTCAGCAAGAACCGCTCCCATCATGATACTTTGGGTTGCTCCTACACTAGGGAAGTCTAAATAAATTTTAGCTCCTTTAAGTTTTTCTGCATGAGCAACAACAAAACCATTTTCGATTTTAATTTTTGCTCCCATTGCTTCAAAACCTTTTAAATGCAAATCGATGGGACGTGTGCCAATTGCACAGCCTCCAGGAAGTGCAATCTTTGCTCTACCTAATCGAGCTAAAAGTGGACCCATCACGACAATAGATGCTCTCATCTTACTAACGTATTCAAAAGGTGCTTCCCAGTTTACTTCTCCGGTAGCATCCGTAATAATCGTATTGTTTTCTTCGTCAAAGTCAACTTCAATTCCAATATTTTTTAGTACATTATTCATTGTAAATACATCTGATAAATTAGGAACATTCGTTAAAACTGACTTACCTTCTTTTGCCAAAATAGTTGCAGCAATGATAGGTAAAACAGCATTTTTAGCTCCCTCAGCTTTAACTGTCCCTTGAAGGCGATTCCCACCTTGAACAATCATTTTATCCATAAAAAAATACCCTCCGAATTTAATCTCGCATATTTTTGATGCGAGATATATTTATCTGTTTCATTAAAATTCTTTAGCAATAAATGAGAATGGTTACCAGCAGCTTCTCAATCAAGGTAAACCTTGGAATATATTATTTCGTTATTAAAAAGCTAACACTTTGTGAAATTTCAATAAAGTTTAGAAAAAAAGAACTAACAGTGTATCCAAGTGCAATTGCTAGGAAAAAATAAAGTAATCGCGCTTCTCTAACATGGCCTTTTCTAATCCACTTTTCTATCATTAATGCTTTTAAAGCCCAAAATGCTAGAAAAATGAAGACCATATGGGATAAAAGTGTTAATAGACTAAAAGATAAAATATAGTCCAATTGTTCACACCTCCCCTTAGTTCCAAACTATACTAACACAAAACATATTAAAAAAAAATGATTTAGTTTCAAATAGCTTTTTTTAAAAACGTTAAGTCATTTTCCGCTATAGTGTTGATTAAAAAGGTCATAGAAAGCACAATTAAGACCTTAGTTCTATTATAATTAATTTTACTTCTTTTTGATAGACCTTTACTATAATTTAAAAGTATAAAAAAAGGAAAGAGAAAGACTTTCGTCTTATCCTCTTTCCTTTTTCTCTATCAGATAGATTTATCTGAAACACCAATTCGGTTAATGGCTTTGGCCAATGCTAATTTTGCTCTTTGGAAGTCTTGTTTATTCTTTTGCTGTTCTGCTTCTGACAAGAATTTCTGAGCAGCTTCTTTAGCTCTTTCAGCACGATTAATATCAATATCTCTAGCCCGTTCAGCTGTATTCGCAATGATATTTACAATATTATCTCGTACTTCCAAAATACCGCCACTTACAGCTAAATGGTTACATTTTTTCTCTTCTGTATCTCTAGTAACGGTTAAATTGTCAATAGCAAGCGGAACAATAATCGGTGTGTGGTTTGGCAAGATTGTGATGCCTCCATCAGTCGTTATCGCGTGTACTTGTTTGGCACGATGTTGATACACCATTCCGCCTGGAGTAACTACATTAACTTGTAAAAAGACCATTTTACTCCGCTCCTTCATACCCTAAGCTTTTCGCTTTTTCCAGAACTTCGTTAATACTACCGACGTTTCGGAATGCTTCTTCTGGCACATCGTCATATTTCCCTTCAATAATTCCTTTAAATCCACTAATCGTCTCTTTAACAGGAACATAAGATCCAGGAATTCCAGTAAATGCTTCTGCCACAAAGAAGTTCTGTGAAAGGAAGAACTGAATTCGTCTCGCACGACTCACCGTAACCTTCTCTGTATCTGATAATTCATCCATACCTAAGATTGCAATAATATCTTGCAAATCACGATATTTTTGTAAAATCTGTTGAACTTCAGTAGCAATATGATAGTGTTCTTCTCCAACAATTTCTGCTGATAAAGCACTAGAGGAAGAAGCAAGCGGATCTACTGCAGGATAAATCCCTTGTTCTGTTAATTTTCTTTCTAAGTTCGTCGTTGCATCCAAGTGAGCAAAGGTTGTAGCTGGTGCTGGATCTGTATAATCATCCGCAGGTACATAAATTGCTTGAATGGATGTGATCGAACCATTTTTAGTGGAACTAATCCGCTCTTGTAATTGCCCCATCTCCGTTGCTAAAGTTGGCTGATACCCTACAGCTGAAGGCATTCTTCCCAATAGTGCTGAAATTTCCGAACCAGCTTGAGTAAATCGATAGATGTTATCAATGAACAACAGTACATCTTGTTTTTCTTCATCACGGAAGTATTCTGCCATTGTTAATCCTGTCAAACCTACACGCATCCGTGCACCAGGTGGTTCATTCATCTGACCAAATACCATTGCTGTTCTTTTTCCTACGCCTGATTCTTTCATTTCAAAGTAAAGGTCGTTCCCTTCCCGAGTACGCTCCCCTACACCAGTAAACACAGAAATCCCACCATGTTCTTCAGCAACATTATGAATTAGTTCCTGAATAAGTACGGTTTTCCCTACTCCTGCACCACCAAATAAGCCAATTTTCCCACCTTTTAGATACGGAGCTAGTAAATCAATTACTTTAATTCCCGTTTCTAAAATTTGAAAGTTACTACTTAATTCTTCATACGTAGGTGCTGGTTTATGAATAGACTCTCTTGGATACTCTCTTGGGAAATCTGGTTTTAAATCAATTGTTTCTCCCAAAACATTAAATACTCTTCCCAGGGTTTCTCTTCCTACCGGAACTTTTATAGGAGAACCGGTATCAACTACATCCAATCCTCGTTGAAGTCCATCCGTAGATTCCATTGCGATCGCTCGAACAATTCCTTTTCCTAAGTCAATTGCAACTTCTAGGACGACTGTTTCGATTTTGCCATCTTCTGTTGCTTTCTTTTGAACAGTCAATGCGTTATGAATATCAGGAGTTCCTTCAGACAAGGAGAAGCCTACATCGACAACGGGTCCAATTACCTGAACAATATGTCCTTTTCTCATAAATTTATATGCCTCCCTGTCATTAATTTTCTAATCCTTGTGCGCCGCCGACTATTTCATTTATTTCTTGTGTAATAGCTGTTTGGCGTTTTTGGTTATAAGTAACTGTTAATTCGTCAATTATATCACTTGCATTATCAGTTGCACTCTTCATAGCAGTCATACGGGAAGCATGTTCGGATGCTTTCGCATCAATAATTGCACCGTAAATCAAGCTTTGTGCATACTGAGGTAATAAAACTTCTAGTATATCTTCTTTAGTTGGTTCAAACAGATATTCTACTTCATAATCTGTTGCTTCTTCCGCATCCAAGTCCGTTAGTGGCAACATTTTTTCTGCTCGAAAGAGTGACGTTAGTGCATTCACATGGTGATTGTAACAAACATACAACTCATCGAACATTCCTTGCCGGTAGTAATCTACTGTTTTAGAAACAACCTCTCGAACTTCATCAAAGGACGGTTGGTCACTCAAGTCCGAAACGACATAACCTACAGGAATACTATTTTTCCTTAAATCATTAGCTAATGTTTCTCCAATAGAAATAATGACATATTCATCTGAACTTTCATGATCTGCACGTAGCATTTCACGAGTGGATTTTAGAATCGAACTATTATAGCTTCCTGCCAATCCCTTATCTGAAGAGACAATGAGATATCCTGTCCTTTTAATAGGGCGCTCAATCAGAAGGTCGTTAAAGTCAATCAATTGCTGAACATGAGCAAATGCATGACCTTTTTCTTCTAAAAGTGATAACTGAGAACTTGCAATGTGTGTAACAATCTCTCTAATTTTATTAGCATAAATATGATAATTTTTAACTTTTTGTTCTGCTTTAATTAGTTTTGAAGCAGAAACCATTTGCATTGCACTTGTAATCTGACTTGTTTTTTTAGTAGATGTAATACGTTTTTTTATATCAATCAATGATGATCCCATTTTTTCACCCCTCTTTTGAAGAACACATAGGATCCTATTCTTCTTAAAGAAAAAACGGATTAGCTATTAGTTGCTGTGTGGCACAAAAACGTGAACAAATTCTTGCAGTGCATCTATTAAATCTTCTTCTGCTGGCAAATCTTTTGTTCTTGTGATGTGTTCCAACAATCGTGGATACGATAACTCCATGTAGTTCATCAATTCTTTTTCATAACGCGCTAAATCTTCAACAGGAATCGTATCTAAGAATCCTTTGGTTAAGGCAAATAGAATGATTACTTGTTTTTCCACATCCATTGGGGAGTGGAAACCTTGTTTCAATACTTCTACTGTACGATGTCCTCGATTTAGACGTTGCTGAGTAGCTCGGTCTAAGTCTGATCCGAATTGAGTAAAGGCTTCTAATTCTCTATAGGAAGCTAAATCTAAACGTAGAGTCCCTGAAACTTTTTTCATTGCTTTAATTTGAGCAGCTCCACCTACACGAGAAACGGATAACCCTGCTGAAACAGCTGGACGAATTCCTGCGAAGAACAAGTCACTCTCTAGGAAAATCTGCCCATCCGTAATAGAAATAACGTTTGTAGGGATGTACGCAGAAATATCTCCTGCCTGAGTTTCCACAATCGGTAAGGATGTAATGGATCCTCCACCCAATTCGTCATTTAATTTAGCTGAACGCTCTAATAAGCGAGAGTGAAGATAGAATACATCTCCAGGATAAGCTTCTCGACCTGGTGGTCTTTTCAGTAATAGTGACATTTCACGGTAAGCTGCTGCTTGCTTAGATAAATCATCATAAACAATTAAGACATGTTTACCTTGGTACATAAATTCTTCTGCCATTGCAGTTGCTGCATAAGGAGCAATATAAAGCATCGGCGCAGGTTTTGATGCACTGGCTGAAACAACAATTGTATAGTCCATCGCATGATAGTTTTTTAACGTTTCCGTTAAATTTCGAACCGTTGATTCCTTTTGACCAATTGCTACATAAATACAAATAACATCTTTACCACGTTGGTTAATGATGGTATCCATTGCAATATTAGTTTTACCAGTTTTTCTATCACCAATAATCAATTCACGTTGTCCTCGTCCAATAGGTACAAGAGCGTCAATTGCTTTTAAACCTGTTTGTAATGGAGTTGTTACGGATTTCCGAGCCATTACACCTGGTGCTTCATTCTCAACTGGTCTTTTTTTAGTTGTGGAAATAGCTCCTTGACCATCCAATGGTCTTCCTAAAGCATCCACGACACGTCCAATCAATTCTTCTCCTACAGGTACTTCCATAATATGGCCCGTTCTTTTAACAATATCTCCCTCATGAAGATCTGTATACTTACCAAATATGATAATACCAACATCATTCGCCTCTAGGTTTTGTGCCATTCCAATTGAACCATTGGAAAATTCAAGTAATTCTCCACTCATTACATTTTGAAGTCCAACTGCTCTAGCGATTCCGTCCCCTACATAGGTTAATTTTCCAATTTCTTCCATTCCTGAAGCAGATTGAAAAGTGCTGATTCGTTGATTGATTAAAGAATGCAAATCTTCTTTTTCTATAGCCACATTTCTCACCTCTTCAATCTCATTCGTCATTTAAAATAAACTCTTTTATTTCTTTTAGTTTTTTTACAATTGTATTGTCGTAATAATAGTTTTCTGTTTCCAAGCGAACGCCGCCCACTACATCTTGATCAATCACTTCATGAATAAAAAGATGGTGACCGCCTACTTTTTTTCGAAAGCTTGCGATGACACGTTCTTTTTGTTCTCTATTCAAAGGTACTGCAGATGTTAATGTAACATCTACTGGTTCTCTATCTTTTTCATGAAGTTTTCTAAACTCTTCAATTGCTGAAACCATGTCTTCAATGGATATCTTTCCATCTTTTTCAACATTTTCTTCTAAACCAGAAAGGAAATTTACTCCTTCAGCTGATAGGTAAGGAACCAATTTTTCAAGATGCTTTTGTGCTTCTTGATCATCATTTGCCTCCTGTAATCCATCAAAAAGAAGATTCATCTCATTGTAAATTTTATCTGCAATTTGTGAGTTAGCTAGAGTATTGTAATGGGAGCGAACAAAGGCTGTTACATCGTAATTTTCTTTATTGTCTTTCACCATATTATTTCTCCAGTCCTTCAATAAATTCCTCGATTAATCGTTGATGATCTTTTGCGTGAACTTCTTTACCAATAATTTTCTGAGCAATATTGATAGATGTTGCTCCTATCTCAGAACGCATATTTTGGAATGCTTGTTTCCTTTCCAATTCAATTTCTCTTTGTGTTTGCTGCTTCAAACGGACAACATCTTCTTTTGCTTCAGAAATAATTGCTTTTTGTAAATCACTTGCTTCTTTTTGTGCTCGATTTAATATTTCATTTGCATCACTTCTTGCATTTCGTAACTGTTCTTGTGTTTCTTTCCGCTGTTTTTCGGCTGTTTTTCTTGCATCTTCAGCCTTATCAATGTCAGCATTGATGGTTCTTTCACGTTCATTAATTGTATTAATGATTGATTCCCATGCAAATCGTTTTACCAGCCAAACCAGTATCAAAAACCCTACTACAGTTACAATTGTATCTCCTAATGCTGTGATGGCTCCTAGCGTATAAGTCCCTGTCATCGTATTTCCTCCCTGTCATCCGATATTTCCCAATTTTTACTGGAAAATAAGCAAGAATGCAATAACTACCGCCATAATTGGAACGGCTTCAATCAATCCAACCCCAATAAACATAAGTGTTTGAAGTCGGCTTTGTAATTCCGGCTGTCGAGCAATCGCTTCGATGGTTGTAGAAATTACTCTACCGTTTCCTAAAGATGCTCCGATGGCCGCTCCTGCTACCGCAATTGCTGCTGCTATAAAATTCATATTAATTTCCCCTTTATTTCTAATAATTTTTTTGTTGTCTAATGTACATTTTTATTCCGCTTCGATTTTATGAGCCAAGTACACCATTGTCAGGGTCGTAAATACGAAGGCTTGAATCGATCCAATGAATATGGAGAAGCCTTGCCATACTATCTGTAAAGGAAGTCCAACAACCCAAGTAAGTGCTCCTCTTGAGTTAGCTAATGAGGCAATTAACCCCAGTAGTATTTCTCCAGCGTAAATATTCCCGTAAAGACGGAGTGCCAATGTTAAAGTATTTGTAAATTCTTCTAAAATTTTGATAGGCATCAATGGCCATACCGGTCGAATATAGCTATTCAAAAAATAGTCTTTAAATCCTTGTTCCTTAACACCAAAGTAATGTGTTAGTAAAATAACCATTAATGCTAAAGCTAAGGCAACAACTGGGCTGGCAGTCGGGCTTTTCCAATAAGAGAAACCATCAATATTCAAAATTAATGCAAGTCCCAAAACGTTAGATACCCAAATGAAAAGAAAAAGTGTAAAACCGAGAAGATGAAATTGTTCTCCTTTTTTCCAATCCATTGAATTCTGAATGATGTTTTTCACAAAATCCATTAGATACTCCATCACTGACTGTGCTTTCCCTGGTCGAATCGACAAATTCCGGGTTGCCCAAAAACAAAATAAAAAAACCAACAGTACGGTCGCTGCCACACTGATGAGAATATTTGCGCTAAAACCAATCCCCATGAACTCTAGAACTTTCGTTTCATGTTCCAAACGTGTCACCTCTTTTCCATACAAATAGAATGGACCATTCCACTTCACCTCAAACCTTTAGTCAAATATTCTTATAAACAGAAGGTTCTGCTTTTGAATACCTATCTCTAAAAAGAAAGACTGATAAAAGTTTTCATGACCCATTTGCATTGCAATCATACCACCTATCCTTTAAATAATCAAAAAAAAGCATAAAATTCCTAAAGTTTTTTTTGAGAAAAAAGTCAATATATTGCACTTATATATTGTGTAACAAAATAAAGACCACAAAATTACGCAAAAATGGTTCAAGCGTGACGAGTATATTCACGCTTGAACCATTCCTATTTGATTACCTTATTTAGTTCCAAACAAACGGTCGCCCGCATCTCCTAAACCAGGTAAAATATATCCTTGTTCATTTAATCTTTCATCCATCGCTGCCACTATAACTTCTACTTCTGGATAGGCATCATTAAGTACCTTAACTCCTTCAGGAGCAGCAACTAGACAGATGAATTTAATGTTTTCTGGCTTTGCATTTCTTTTAATAAGTGCTTCAATAGCAGCTACAGCTGAGCCTCCTGTAGCTAGCATTGGATCTACAACAAACAGCTGTCTTTCTGCAATATCAGCAGGCATTTTAACGAAGTATTCATGAGGTTCAAATGTTTCTTCGTCCCGATACATTCCTACATGTCCTACTTTTGCAGCAGGTAACATAGCTAAAAAGCCATCTACCATTCCTAGTCCAGCTCGCAAGATAGGGATAATCGCAACTTTCTTACCACTCAATCGTTTCTGTATTGATTTTACAAGCGGTGTTTCAATTTCAACATCTTCTAACGGCATACTTCTAGTTACTTCATACGCCATTAACATAGCTATCTCGCTAACCACTTCACGAAAATCTTTCGTTCCAGTATTTTTTCTCGGATAATCGTTAATTTATGCTGGATTAATGGATGGTCCATTACTGTTACTCGTCCCATTTGTTATACCCCTGCTTTCTTTTTTTACTTTTTCCATTGTAATGGAAGAACTTGCATTTTACTAGTGATATTCTATTTTTAGTTTATATACAAAGGAAACTCACTCGTTAGTATTTGAACCTCTTTTTGAATTTCCTCAATTTTTTCAGATTGATTTTTTGCTTCCGCTGTCCGAATGATCAATTCTGCAACTTTTTTAGATTCTTCTATACCAAACCCTCTAGTTGTAATAGCAGGTGTTCCCACACGAATTCCACTTGTTTTACTTGGAGGCAATTTGTCAAATGGTATGGAATTTTTATTTACAGTAATTCCTACTTCATCTAATAATGTCTCTAATTCTTTTCCATTTACTCCATATCCAGATACATCTAGCAGAAGTAAATGATTATCTGTTCCCCCACCGATTATTCGGAATTTTGAATCATGGAATACTTCTTCCATTGCTTTAGCATTCTCAACTACATGCCCAATATAATCATGGAATGATGGTTGTAAAGCTTCATGGAATGATACAGCTTTAGCTGCAATGACATGTTCTAAAGGTCCGCCTTGAATACCAGGGAAAACAGCGCTATTTAATTTTTTAGCAAATTTTTGTTTGGCAAGTATAACTCCACCACGAGGACCACGCATTGTTTTATGAGTAGTTGATGTAACAACATCTGCGTACTCAACTGGATTTTGATGGTAACCAGTCGCACATAAACCGGCAATATGAGCCATATCTACCATGAACAATGCTCCAACTTCATCAGCAATTTCTCTGAATTTTTTGAAATCAATCTGACGTGCATAGGCACTTGCACCGGCAACAATTAAATCAGGCTTTTCTTCCAAAGCAATTTTTCTTACTTCCGTATAATCAATCATTTCTGTTTCTGGATCAACACCATAACTTACAAAATGATAACTTTGTCCGCTAAAATTTACTTTTGAACCGTGAGTTAGATGTCCACCATGATTCAAATCCATTCCTAATATTTTACTATCTTGGTCAACTAGCGCTCGGTACGCGGCCATGTTCGCTTGACTTCCTGAATGGGGTTGAACGTTAGCATATTCTGCACCAAATAATTCTTTCAAACGAGAAATCGCTAAGTTTTCTATGATGTCAACAAATTCACATCCACCATAGTAGCGGCGACCTGGATAACCTTCTGCGTATTTATTTGTCAAAATACTACCTTGTGCTTCTAATACTTCTGTAGAAACAAAGTTTTCAGAAGCTATTAACTCGATTCCTTGTTCTTGTCTTTCTTTTTCTTTGATAATTAATTTAAAAATTTCTGTATCCATTCATACCCATCCCCTGTCTTAAACACCTTTTATGAAAATTTGATTAAAATTCGTTTTTAGTATAGCATATATTCGTTTTAGTTTACAGGGGAGTAGTTAATCCCGTTGGATAACTTCCTGAAGAAGCTTTTTCCAATCGATTCATGAACGCTTCCCCTATCCCTTTTTTAGGATAGGCTTCTACTAAAATATAATCGATATCTTTATCGTCAAAATAGCGTAATCCCGAATAAAAGCGTTGAGACGCCTGTTGTGGAGTTTCTTTTTTCCCTAAAGAAAAAATCCATTCCTTTTGTTTGATAGCTATCTCTTGAAGCATTTCAATCATTTCATCTGACGCAAGAATTCCAAAACTTTGATTTTTTAATCGGAGTTTTTCAATAAAATGAAGCCAATCTTGTTTTTCTCCATTCATAATATATACAGGTTGTTTAGGAGAGTAGTGAGTATACTTCATACCAGGAGCAATAGGGGCTTCATTATTATTGGGATCTCCTCCCGAACGAACTTTCCTGCGGAGAACACCTTCAATTTCTTCTGCTGTTATGGCTCCAGGACGCAAAATAACAGGCCCTTTTTCATTAGTCAAATCGAGAACCGTTGATTCAACTCCAATATCTGTAGCTCCACCTTCTAACACACCAGCAATCTTCCCATTTAAATCATGCAAAACGTGTTGAGTGGTTGTCGGACTTGGCTTGCCTGAAATGTTCGCGCTAGGACCTACAAGGGGGAATCCAGCTGCTTCTATCAACTGCAGGGTAAGAGGCTGATTAGGCATCCTTAATGCAACGGTACCCTGCTTAGTTGTTAACGTAGGAGCAAATACTCCTTCTTTTCCTTTTAAGATAAGTGTGAGTGGTCCTGGCTAAAATGCATCCATTAATCGAGAAGCTTCTTCAGAAACAACTTCCACATATTCTTTAATGTTCTTTGAAGCAACATGTACAATTAAAGGATTATCGCTCGGTCTTCCTTTTACTCGATAAACATCTTTTACTGCTGCATTATTGGATGCAAGTGCTCCTAATCCATAAACGGTTTCAGTAGGAAAAGAAACCAGTTGTCCCTCCCGTAACTTTTGACCAGCTTCTTCAATCGTAAGAGATGTGTATATTTTTGTCTCCATTTCACATTCACTCCTTTACATTTGTGCATAAGAAAAGTCTGAAGCAGTTGCTCCAAACTTCTTTGTGAGTATTTCTATAGAACCATTAAGATTCGATCCTGCCCGTTACTATCTTGTAAGATTGATACTTCTTTGTCAGGAAAAGCACGTTTGTATAATGTAGATAACCGTTCCCCTTGTTGAAAACCAATCTCCATAAACAAGCACCCATCTGTTTTCAGATAGAAAGGAAGTTCATAAGCTAACTTTTCATAGATACTTAATCCTTCATGGTCTGCAAATAAAGCTGAATGAGGTTCGTATTTTAGTACGGATTCATCCATCAAATACTCTTCGTCATGACTAATATAAGGGGGATTACTTAAAATACAATCAAACATTTCTAAGGAAACAGGTTCCAGTAAGTCTCCTTGTAAAAAACGGATGTCGACATGATGAGTGAGCGCATTTTCTTCTGCAACCTGTAATGCTTTCTCAGAAATATCTGTTGCTGTCACTTCGTCGTTCGGACGATTAGCTTTCATGGCAATCGCAATTGCTCCTGAACCGGTACCGATATCTAACACATTCAAATTTTCTTTTCCTTTTAATTGTTTCAATGCTTCATGAACTAATTCTTCCGTTTCCGGACGAGGGATCAATGTATCTGAAGTAACTTTTAAGGGAAGATCATAGAACCACTCTTTCCCAACAATATATTGCAAAGGTTTACCTTCTATTAATTCATTTAAATCTTTCAAATATTGTAAATAAGCAGGTTCTGACATTTTCTTTTTTAAATGAAGAAGTAAGTCAGTACGATTCCAATCCATTCGATCCATAATTAGTCTCTCTGCTAAAAAAGATTGTTTTTGATGCTTTTCCAGATACAGAACCCCTTGTTGAATCACATTCTGATAGGTTTTTGTACTAGTTAGTCCCATTATTTATTTTCTCCAACTTCTTTGTTTGGTCTGCAATAATTAGTGAATCAATGATTTCATTTAATTTACCACTTAAAATTTGATCAAGTTTTTGAATCGTCAAGCCAATGCGATGATCAGTTACTCTATTTTGCGGGAAATTATAAGTTCGAATTCGTTCCGATCGATCTCCCGTTCCGACTGCGGACTTACGATCTGCATCATATTCGGATTGTGCATCAGATGAAATTTTATCATAGACTCGTGCACGTAGTATTTTCATTGCTTTCTCACGGTTTTTAATTTGAGAACGTTCGTCCTGCATCGCTATTGCTATTCCGGTTGGAAGGTGAGTTAAACGAACGGCTGAAGCTGTTTTGTTAACGTGCTGTCCTCCCGCTCCACTTGCATGGTAAATATCTACCCGGATATCTTTCTCATCGATATCAATTTCAACTTCTTCCATCTCTGGTAAAACAACCACAGTGGATGTAGATGTATGAACTCGCCCCTGTGATTCCGTTTCTGGAACACGTTGTACTCGATGAGCTCCACTCTCATATTTTAATTTAGAGAAAACACTCTGACCCGTAATCATCAAAGTAATTTCTTTATAGCCACCGATCCCAGTGATGTGAGCATCCATTACTTCTACTTTCCAACCTTGATTTTCTGCATACTTGGTATACATTTCAAATAGATCTCCAGCAAATAAGGCTGCTTCGTCTCCACCAGCAGCTCCACGGATTTCCATAATAATATTCTTACCATCATTTGGATCTTCGGGAAGAAGCATGACTTTGATAGTTTCTTGCATTTGCTCTTTTTCGTTCTTCAACGAAGTAAGCTCTTCTTTTGCTAAAGAAGCCATTTCATCGTCTAAGTTTTCAGAAAGCAATTCAAGTGTCTCTTCCATTTCTTTTTCTATATTTTTATATTTTCTAAAAACCGCTACTTTACCTCGAAGTTCTGACTCTTCTTTAGTAAGTTCCATTAGGCGATTTGTATCTTCAATAACCTCTGGATCACTTAACAATTCTGTAAGCTCTTCGTAGCGGATAATGAAAGCATCTAGTTGATCAAACATTTTTTCAAAACCCTTCTAAGTTCAATTTCGCGGAATAATTATTTATGAATCGGATCTTGCAGAACTGGAGAAAAATAGTGCTTTCTGCAAACAGGAATATAGGCTTCATTTCCGCCTATTTGAATCTGTTCTCCTTCATAAACTGGTTTGCCATTTAGAATCCGCATATTCATCGTAGCTTTTTTGTGACAATACCAACAAATCGTTTTTAATTCTTCTATTTTATCTGCATAAAGGAGCAAGTATTTTGATCCTTCAAACAATTCATTTGTAAAATCATTCTTCAATCCAAACGCCATTACAGGAATGCTCAAATCATCGACTACCTTCGCTAATTGAAGGACATGAGATTTGTTGAGAAATTGTGCTTCATCCAATAGAATGCAATACGGTTTCTCTTTTGCATTTTTAACTGCTTGCCATAAATCTGTATCATCAAAAACTGGAATGGCTTCTCGTCTAAGTCCAATTCGACTAGTAACATATCCAACTTCATCTCGATTATCCACGGCGCTAGTAAAAATTAGTACCGGTTTATTTTGTTCTTCATAATTGTGGGCTACCTTTAATATCTCAATTGTTTTCCCACTGTTCATCGCACCATATTTAAAAAATAATTGAGCCATCGCTTCCTCCACCGTTATCTTCAAAGTAGTTATCTGTAATATAATAGTAATAAAAGGGTATAAAGTCAATAAACGAGACTCTATTTTTAATATAAATTACTATTGATAAACAAGATCAACTCATTTTATTCGTTATGAACCATTAAAGATTTGGAAAAATATGTTGCTTTCCTTATCTATTATATTCAGAATTATCATCTTTTGTGCTATGATATCCATGAGATTTTAAAGAAGGAGAGATTTATTTGAGCATTCGCGGAACAGTCGCCCTTATAGTAGGAAAAGGATCGCAATGGGCATTACGGACCTTTACAAAAGGTGGAACCAGTTTACCTGGAAAGTTGGCAGCTAAAATTGATCCTGCTGTATTGTCTCAACTTTCTAAAAATTATGAAGTAGTGATTATAACGGGTACAAATGGAAAAACGTTAACTACTTCCCTTACCTATCATGTTTTAAGTCAACGTTTTCAAAATATCTTAACGAATCCAACTGGAGCAAACATGGTACAAGGAATTATTTCTGCTTTTTTAGAAAATAGTGGAAAGAAACATGGAAATAAAAAATTAGCAGTTTTAGAAGTTGATGAAGCGAGTCTCATTTATGTGACAAAATACATTAAGCCAAAAATTATTGTTAATACAAATGTATTCCGCGATCAAATGGATCGTTTTGGAGAAATTTATACCATTTACCAAAAAATGTTAGAGGGAGCTGCTTTAGCTCCAGATGCTATTGTATTAGCAAATGGAGATAGTCCGATTTTCCATTCAAAAGAAATGGTAAATCCACAACTTTATTTTGGATTTAACCATCAAGAAGATGGGGAAACAATGGCTCATTATAATACGGATGGAGTTCTTTGTCCTACTTGTCAACATATTCTTCATTATAAATTTAATACCTATGCAAACTTAGGAAAATATTATTGTCCAAATTGTGACTTCCATCGTCCGGAATTAAAATATGCCGTAACATCTGTTGATCATTTGGACTATCAATCTTCTTCTTTCGAAATAGATGGACACCCCTTTAAAATTAATGTAGCCGGCTTATATAATGTTTATAATGCATTAGCAGCCTACTCTGTTGCGCGTGAATTTGGTTTAACAACTGATGATATTCAAGCTGGCTTTTCGGCTGCTCAACAAAAATTTGGTCGCCAAGAAACTATTCAAATTGGTGAAAAGAAGATTATTCTGAATCTTATCAAAAACCCAGTGGGACTCAATCAAATTATTTCCCTATTGGATTACGAAAAGGATCCTTTTTCCCTTGCTGTTATCTTAAATGACCGCCCCGCAGATGGAACGGATGTTAGTTGGATTTGGGATGGTGAATTTGAACGCCTTACTGAATTTGAAATTCCTTCCGTGTTTGTTGGTGGAATAAGAAAAGATGAATTATATTTACGTTTAAAAGTAGCCGGTATTGAGGAAGACAAGTTAAAAACAACTGACTCCTTATCTATTTTAATAGATTCTCTTCAAGATGCGCCTACTGATAAAATTTATATCATGGCTACTTATACAGCTGTATTAAATATACGCAAATTGCTAGCTGAAAAAGGCTATCTTGCTGAAAGGATGAAATAATTGAAGCTAAAAATATGTCACTTATATGGCAACCTCTTAAATACATATGGGGATAATGGCAACCTCTTAATGCTTCAATATTGTGCCCGCCAAAAAGGTATTGAAGTCGAAACAGAAATTGTTAGTCTCCATGAACCTTTTGATCCAAATGCCTATGATCTCGTTTTTTTTGGTGGTGGACAGGATTATGAACAATTCATTGTTTCAAAAGATATCCAAGATAAAGCAGATTCATTAAAGCAGTATATTGAAAATAATGGTGTTTTCCTTGCTATCTGTGGTGGTTTTCAATTGTTAGGACATTACTATATGGATGCAGCGGGGAATCGGATTGAAGGAATTGGTGCACTCGATCATTACACATTAAACCAAGAAAATAAGCGATTTACTGGTGATATCACGATTGATGATAAAGAAACAGGTGAAATATACACTGGTTTTGAAAATCATAATGGTCGCACTTTTTTAGGTGAAAACGTTGAACCTCTTGGTATTGTACGAGTAGGAAATGGAAACAACAACGAAGACGACACAGAAGGTGCTCGGTATAAAAATGTTTTCTGTTCTTATTTACATGGGCCTTTACTTGTTCGTAATATTTCATTGGCAGACCGCATGATAGACTTGGCAATAAAAACTCAACAACAAAAGAATACAAAATCATAAAACAAAAACGTGTACGGAATTTATCATTCCATACACGTTTTTGTATTTTTTCTATTCCATTATAAGAGAAAGGAGAATTGTTAAAATAATAAAACCAAAAAAGACCCGCAATCATCATCCAAGATTGCCAACGAGCCATATTAAGAGTTGAGCCAATCCCAAAACGTTTTTCTACAAAGATAGAAGAGTCTTCAGGATCATAATAAAAGAGTCCACCTATCCATTTTTTATCTTCTTCAACATCTTCGTAGTAACGTTCCTGTCCTTCATCGTCATCTGCTAATTTTAATTTTTCTCCAGCTTGCCCGTACTTAAAGGTCAAATAAATTGTTGTTCCTAAGATGATTACTAAGTAAAGAATAATTACAACCATCATTGGCTAAAAGGGACTTTCCTTCATAAACAAAGAAAATATATTTAGGAAAGAGAAAAATATTTGAGTCAAAATAGCAGTCATCCATAAAAAATTAGACCAAGCTTTTCTAAATAGCCTACTTTTTTTCGCAGATACAACTGGTTTTAAAGGAGATAGTTTTTGTTTTGATTGAATAAAAGCATAATGACTGAAATTAAAAACGGGAATTAATAATACTTGCATAGTTGGTAACATTAACACACTCCACGGACTTTTTTCAATCCATCGATCTACTTGCATAGAAGTATTCCAATGAATAGGAATCTCTTGAGGAATTTGCTCGTAGAATGCATAGGTCAAAATAACCGTGAGAACAATAATAGATAATTGCCAAATGAAAATAGAAAAATTTCCACGTGTATCTAATTTTTGGTGATATTGACTGTCTACAACTATTTTCTTTGACTCTTCAAAAGCTTCTCTTGGTATCATTTTTTTCCACTCTAGAAGATCATGCCGATATTTTAAGTATAGTACAAAAGAAAAAACTATTAAAAAAATCGTTCCAGTTACTGTATAAATACTAGTGAAAAGTTCTTGATTTAGTTCGGTATCAATATAAGGAGCAATAAAAAGAGGCACTCCTAACAAAATGCTCATTAGAATATTCCAAACGGCATATCGTTTTTTCCTGATTTCTACAAATTGTTTTTGAAGGTAGTCTACTGGAAGGGACACACTAAAAGGAGTAGCATGTCTACTAAATAAAGGTATAATTCCAGTCGTTATTCCAATCGTCAAAAAGACAAAAAACATCAAAAGTACAAAGGTCCACATTTATTCTTCCTCCTTTTTTAATTCATCCATCATTTCTATTTGCCAGTTTTTCATGTCTTCTTCAGAAAGACCATAAACAAAGGCATCAATCATTAATTCTTTCAAGCGTTCTTTCATTTGTTTTTTTGATTCCTCCGTTTGAATTCTTAAGCCCATAGGTTGAAGAGAATACCCTCTTTGATTTTTTGTTAAAATCCCTTCTTCTGTTAAGAGATTGTAAGCTTTATTAACCGTATGCATGTTGACTCCTAAATCACCTGCTAAAACACGGACACTCGGTAAAATTCTCTTCGGGTAGCAACTCCTCATTTATGATTCCTTTTTTTAATTGATACATTAATTGAATATATATAGGTGTTTCACTTGATAGATCAATTTCTAGAAACATTTCCTCACCTCTTTATACTTGTTATATAACAAGTATAACATAAACCATAAAAAAAGAAAGAATCTAAACAGGTTGCCCTCTTTAAATCTTTCTTCCATTCTTTCATTTTAAGAAGCTTCCACATCTGCAAACTGACTGTTATATAAGTCTGCATAGAAACCTTTTTTGGCTAGGAGTTCATCGTGGGTACCTGTTTCTACGATATCACCATTATCCATTACTACAATATTATCTGCATCACGGATGGTGGATAAACGGTGAGCAACAACGAAACTGGTTCTTCCAGAAAGCAATTTCTCCATTGCTTTTTGAATTAAAATTTCGGTCCGTGTGTCTACACTAGAAGTTGCTTCATCTAAAATTAAAATTTCTGGTTTACTAGCAAATGCTCTTGCAATCGTCAATAGTTGACGCTGACCTTGAGAAATATTGCTAGCATCCTCATTCAGTACCGTGTCATACCCTTCTGGCAAAGTACGAATAAATTCATCTGCATAAGCAATCTTAGAGGCTTGACAAATATCCTCTTTGGTTGCATCCAATGGGGCACCATATTTTATATTATCATAGATGGTTCCATTAAAGAGCCAAGTATCTTGTAACACCATCGCAAAATGTTCTCGTAATTCATGTCTGTTGATGTCTCTAGTATCTACACCATTAAGCTTGATACTTCCACCTCTAACATCATAAAAACGTTCCAAAAGATTAATGAGTGTAGATTTCCCTGCTCCTGTAGGTCCAACAATTGCAATCATTTGACCTGGTTTGACGGAGAGGTTGAAATCAGTCATCAAGTCATCTTGATCATTGTATCCAAAACGTACATGCTCAAATGTAACTTTATCAGTTGTTTCAATTGGCTCTATTTCTGAAGATTCTTGTATCATTTCGTCTTCATCTAACATTTCAAAAATACGCTCTGCTGAAGCGATGATTGCTTGTATCGTATTTAAGATATTAGACAATTGCTTCATTGGTTCTGAAAACTGATTGTTATAAGTAAGAAATGCTTGTACATCCCCTATAGGTAATCTGCCTGAAGCTACTTCAATTCCACCGATAACAGCAACAAATACATAACCTAAATTCTTCACCATATTCATCAATGGCATTAATATTCCTGAAACTACTTGAGCTTTCCAAGAAACTCGATAAAGTTCTTCATTTTGAGTACTAAACTCTTCAATCGCACGCTCTTCTTGGTTGAAACTAAGAATTTCTGCATGACCAGAGTAATTTTCTTCTATTTGGTTATTTAATAATCCCAATGTTTTTTGTTGCTCTTTAAAATACGCTTGAGACCGTGGTGCGATTTGTGAAACAATCAGGGCACTCAAAGGAATCGTAATTAATGCGACTAAACTAAGTTTCCAACTAATTATTAACATCATAACCAGGATTCCAAAAAACTGTACAAAACTCATGATAAATTGACTAACAGACTGGATCAGAGAACGAGCAATATTATCAACATCATTAATTGCACGACTCATAATATCACCATTACTATGGGTATCATAATAAGAAATAGGTACACGGGACATTTTATTTTTGAAGTCCTGTCTCATCTGATAGACCGTCTGTTGAACGACTCGTACTACAATAAATTGAGAAGAATAGCTCAAAACAGCATTAATTACATAAAGTGTAATCACTAACAATAAAATTTGACCAATCCGATCAAAATCAACTGGGAAACGATTTACTCCATCTGCACCAATCTGCATCCCTTGTTTTACACCTTCATAAATCGTGGTCGTAGCAGTTCCTAAGATACGTGGAGTTAGTACTTGTAAAATCGTTGCAACAGCTGATAGAGCTACTGTTAGCAATAAAACCCAGCGCTTTCCTGACATATATTTCAATAGACGGCTTAGGGTTCCCCAAAAGTTTTTGGGTTTAACGACTACTTTCGGTGCTGCATTTCTCATTCCCCTTCACCTTCCTTAAATTGTGATTCAAGAATTTCTTGATAAGTTACATTAGAATTTTTCAATTCTTCATGAGTACCTTTACCGACAACATTTCCATTATCTAACACAACAATGACATCTGCATCCATAATGGTACTAACTCTCTGTGCAATAATTACAACGATTGCATCGTCTGTTTCAGATTTCAACTGCTTGCGTAAAGCGGCATCAGTTTTGTAATCAAGTGCTGAAAAACTATCATCGAAGAGATAAATTTCCGGATTTTTAATAATGGCACGCGCGATACACAATCTCTGTTTTTGGCCTCCAGAAAAGTTGGATCCACCTTGCTCTACTCGAGAATCTAAACCATCCTCCATTTTCGAGACAAAATCTTTCGCTTGTGCGGTATCTAGGGCTTTCCAAATTTCTTTATCTGTTGCATTCTTTTTACCGAATTGTATATTTTCACGAATCGTTCCTGAAAATAGATTTGCTTTTTGAGGGACATATCCTATACTTTCTCTTATTGAGTATTGTTCTAAATCAGTCAGGTTAACATCATTTAACAGGACTGCACCTTCCGTAGGATCATAGAACCTCATGATTAGATTGGCAATTGTTGTCTTCCCAGAACCTGTTCCACCAATAATAGCGAGAGTTTGTCCTGCTCGGACATCAAAATTAATATCTTTCACTGTGTCCAATTCAGCACCCAAGAATCGATAGGATACTTTTTTGAATTCTAGTTCACTTCGTAATTTTTTGGATTGAGTGTCGCTAAAAGAAATTTTTCCATCTTGAATGGTACTTTCCATCGCTAATACGTCATTGATTCGATTAGCTGAAACTTGAGCACGAGGAATCATCGTAAGAATCATCGTAGTCATTAAGAAACTAAATAAAAGCATAAATGAATAGTTTATAAAAGCAACTAAATCTCCTACTGACAAATTCCCCACTGAAATAAATTGTCCACCCATCCAAATAATAGCGATATTTGTACCACTTAAAACTAGTGTCATTAGTGGACTTAATAAGCTAACAATAGAAAATGCTTTAATATTATTCTTTTTGAAACTTTCATTGGCTTCAGAAAAACGTTCTTCCTCATACGTGCTTTTATTGAATGCACGTATAACACGTACACCCGTTAAACCTTCCCGGAAGATTAAATTCAATTTATCTGTTTTCTTTTGAATCTTTTTAAATAACGGTATTGCTGAAAACATAACAACTGAAAGTAATGTTATTAAAACCGGGATTGAGATAAGGAATACGCGTGATAGTGAGGGACTTTTAGAGTATGAAAGAACTGCTGCTCCAATCCCCATAATAGGTGCAAACATCATTAAACGTAAAAACATCATTACAACCATTTGAATTTGTTCTACATCATTGGTTGTACGAGTAATTAATGATGCCGTCCCCACAGTATCTATTTTATCTTTAGAAAGATTAATTATTTTCCGATAAACATCCCCTCTTACTTCTCGACCGATTCTTTGTGCTTCTCTGGCGGAAATATATACGCTTATAATCGCAGCCGTAATCGTGACTAGAGTAAGTAGCAGCATTATAAATCCAGTTCGCCATATATATTCTATATTTCCTTTTGCAATTCCCTCGTTAATAATATTGGAGGTCATATTCGGTAAATTTAATTCAGCAAAAACTTGAATGATAATGAAAAGCACAGAACCTAAAAAAGCTTTCCAAGATATTCTTTTTCCAAGTTGGATCATCGTAGTGTTTCCTCCATATTCATTGTTTTTTCTTTTGAAATTCCATTTGATAACCACATTAATTTCTTCCTCATTAAATCATACGCTTTTTTTTCAGACAAATTTTGTGAGAAAACTTGAGAGATTGTCCCATGCATAATTTCAAAAAAGAACTTTAATAGTTCTACTATTTCTGATTTTGATTCCAATACTAAATCACTATAATCAATACCTTCTGCAATCCTTTCAAACAAGCTAAATGGATGTTTATTTTCCTCTTGCTTATAAAAATCCTTACTTCTTTGATACGTTAAATTACAAAAAAGCTGATGATAAAACTTTTGATGTTCTTCCTTAAAAAAGTGCTGATAAAAATAGTCAAAAACATCAAACAAACCAATAAATAATTTACCATCTACATTTTTAAAACAATTCTCAACTTGAACAAATTGATTCTCACGTAGTAAATCTAGACAATACGAATAGAGATCATCTTTGTCCTCAAAGTACTGATAAAAACTTCCTCTTGAAATATCAGCATCTTGTATAATCACATTAATAGAAGTATCTTCTATTGGGACGTTTGAAAATTCTTTATACGCTGCATCTAGTAATCGTTTTTGTTTTTCCTTTGATAAATTAAAAAATGTTTTTTTGGGCATATGGACACCTCCCTTTTATTTGTGACAGGTTGTCACTTATATTTTGAAAGTATATGACAGCCTGTCATACATGTCAATTTTTTTGTCTCAAAAAAAGGAAGTAGGATTATCCCCTACTTCCTTTTTTAAAATATATTTATTCAGAAACTACTGCTTCGTCATTTCCTTCTGTGTCAGATAAAATTACTTCTTCATCATAAGGAGGTTCCTCATGATACAGTCCAGAGTAATCTTTGTACCACTCGAACACATGAATAAACACAACTTTTAAAACGGCATATCCTGGAATTCCAATTACAAAACCTGCTAATCCAAATATTTTTCCAGCAGTTAATAAGACCATAATAATCGTAACTGGATGAATAGAAAGATTACTTCCTAGTATTTGTGGTGAAATTACTCTTCCTTCAATAAATTGTTCAATAGCAAATACAATCAAAACTTGTAATAGCATAAATGGTGAATGAACAACCGCTATGATGATGGCAGGAACCATTGCTAGAAATGAACCAATGTAAGGAATGACATTTAAAAAACCTGCTAAAATTCCAAGAACAATTCCATAATTAAGTCCAATAATTGAATAACCAATTACAAACATAATTCCTACTGAAATAGCTACCATAATTTGGCTACGAACATATTGACTAATTTGTAAATTAATTTTTGTCAGTAGCGTTCGAACAGACTTACGGTGTTTGGTAGGAATGATGGAAAGAACGATGTGGGGAATTTTTTCTCCATCTTTTAATAGGTAATAAAGTAGAATAGGCATGGTTACTAATCCAACAAATACGTTTGTTACGACTCCAAAGACACTCCCAAGACCTGTTACCGTATTCGAAAGAATATCATTCGCCCAGTTGGTAACCGAATCAACAATCGTCGAATTGATTTGACTAATTTGTTCTTGAATAGAACGAAACCAGTCATACTCAAATAATCCTAAAAGCATATCGTTAATTTTTTTCCAATACAGTGGAAGATCTTCAATAATTCCAATGGTTTGTTCTTGGATAACTGGAATTAAAATAATAATCCCCCAAATAATAAGAAGAAGTAATCCAACGAAAGTTAGCCCAATAGACCATACACGCTTAATCCCCTTTTTTTGCAGCCAGTTCACAAGTGGGTTCATTAAATAGTAAAGAATTCCTCCCAATATTAAAGGAAAACCTAAAATACTAAAGAAACTTCCTAGAGGTGTAAATAGATACGCAATTTTCGAAAAAACAAATATAATTAATAATAGTAACAAAATAATTAATAATCCCATTACAAATTTATTGTTTAAGATTAATTTATCAAACCAAGATGCTCGATACTGACTCCGATATCGTTTTGGATTTTTATCCATTTGAACTCACTTCTCTTTCGCCTATTGTTTAGAAATATATTGGATCTCCATCTCTTCCGATAATTCAGGTAACTCATAAGGAGATACATATACACTTGTTTCTAAAAAGTTTTCTTGATTAAATTCTTTAAAAACAAGGGTAACATGACCTAGTGATTGTAAATTTGCATCTACATTTTTCCCTACATGATTAACGGTATAGACTTGATTCCCAAACATAATTTGATCATTTTCATTTAAATGTATCGTTTGGTCTACCTCTTCAAATGATTGTAAAATGGAGACATTTTTAATTGCAGATGAAGCTTCTTCTCCAAATAAAACCAGAATAGGTTCCTTTTTATCAATAGCATCTTTCCCAATATGTGTAATTATACTTTTCATTATTAATGACTCCCCTTTTTCTTTTATTCATACTCTATTCTAGCATATGTACTGCTTTCTACTATACTAAACCTCTTCTCATTTCCTAAATAAAAGTTTACAAAAGAATTATTTTCACTTATTTGATATACTAAAGACAAAGAATATTTTTATATAATTAAAGGAGGAAATACGATTGGAACAAACAATATATTTAGGATCTTATACTAGAAAAGAAAGTACAGGTATTCATCAAATTACTTTAGATACTACAAAAGGACGATTAAAAAATTACAAGCTGGTTGATGAAGTGGAATCCCCTACTTACCTTACCCTATCAGCTGACAAACAATCTCTTTTTTCTGTTTACAAAGAAGAAAATGGTGCGGGTGTAATTTCTTACGGGCGAAACTCAGATGGTACATATAAAAAAAGAGCGGTAAACTCCTCTGAAAATATTCCTCCTTGTTATATCTCTTATGATGCAGAAAGAAATTTCATTTTCACTGCAAGCTATCATGAAGGGTTCGTTTCTGTCTATCAAGAGATGGAAGATCATTCACTAATCCTGCGCGATCGAATCTATCACAAAGGAAGCAGTGTCCATGAAAATCAAGCAGCATCTCATGTTCATTATGCGGCCTTATCCCCAGATAATAAATACTTGTTAGTATGTGATTTAGGTACCGATGAAGTATACAGTTACGAAGTCGCTAATGATGGTACTTTGACAGAAGTATCTCGTTATACAGCTAAACCAGGAACAGGACCAAGACATCTTGTGTTCCATCCAAACAGTTCGATCGTTTATTTACTAGGAGAATTGAGCAGCGAAGTCGAGGTATTAACGTACAATCGTCTCGATGGAAGTTTCACCCTCCTTGATCGTATTTCAACCATCCCTTCTACTCATACCTCATTTAATAGTGGCGCCGCTATTCGCGTGTCGAAAGATGGTAAATATGTATATTCTTCTAATCGTGGGCATGACTCTATTGCTGTCTTTAAAGTTTCAGATATCGACCAAACTCTTTCATTAGTTGAAATCATTCCTAGTGAAGGTCATACTCCCAGAGATTTTGGTTTATCACCGAATGATGCTTTTATAGTTGTTGGACATCAAGACTCTGATAACCTTACTTTATTTAAACGGGACAGTTTGAGCGGAAAATTGTCACTGTTACAAAAAGATGTATATGCTCCTGAGTGTGTTTGCGTAACATGGTAAGATTTATTTACTAGATAAAAATAAAAAACAGGAGCAGACTGAGGTATTCCCTCGGTCCGCTCCTATTTATGGTTGTTGATTTTATTTTGGTTGTACGCTTCCGACTACATCGTGGGCTTGAACTTGCCCTTCCATATTCATTGTTAATTCTTTTACTTTATCCATATTCGTAATTACTACAACCATCGCATTATTTTTTCCAGCTTCTGCTAGAGCATCCAAGTCACAAGTAGCAATTAATGTTTCTGCTGTTACTTTATCTCCTTCTTTTACATGGGTTTCAAACGGTTTCCCATTTAACTCAACTGTATCTAAGCCCATATGAACTAAAAGTTCTAGTCCATCTTCCAATTGGATTCCAATTGCGTGTTTGGTTGGGAATACACTTAAAATTTCTCCATCTGCTGGTGAGTAAATATTTCCATCTGTTGGAATTACTGCATAACCGTCTCCCATCATTTTTTGTGAAAAGACTGGATCAGCTACTTCAGATACCGGAATTATTTTACCATTTACTGGAGAATATAGGTTTTTCTTTTCTAATAGTCCATTTTGTTCTTTTTTATCTTTTTTAAAAAAATTGAACATGTATAACTCCACCTTTTTCTAGTTATTATTTCATTCATTTTCTATTATCTTCTTCTTCAATATACCATACAGTTGTCTTTATTTCTATTTATCACCTTTCATTTCGCCTTTTATTTTATAAGCCTTTTATGTAAATGTGAACAACTTATTGTAATTGAGAATGATAGTCATTTGTTTTTGATTGTAATTAATACAATCTAGCTTTTTAAAGTGGTATCTTATAGATAGCGAAAGAGTGTTCTATTATTATATAAAAAAAGGAGTTTTAAACATGAAGGTACTACATAAAAATAAACCAATGGTAGCTACTTTAATTAGTGGAATTTTAATTACTTTGGGAATTATTTTACAATCTCAAGATATCGGTCTTCCTTCCATCCTTATATTTATTTTATCTTTCTTAATTGGAGGATATTATCAAGCAGTTGAAGGAATCAAGGATACCTTTGAAAATAAACATTTGAACGTAGACATATTAATGGTTCTAGCAGCTTTAGGAGCATCAATAATTGGTTACTGGTTAGAAGGTGCCTTATTAATTTTCATTTTTTCTCTATCTGGTTCAATGGAAGAATATGCTACCAACAAAAGTACAGAAGCTATTTCTTCT
Organism: Jeotgalibaca sp. MA1X17-3; assembly: GCF_021513155.1. Lineage (NCBI taxonomy): Bacteria > Bacillati > Bacillota > Bacilli > Lactobacillales > Carnobacteriaceae > Jeotgalibaca > Jeotgalibaca sp. MA1X17-3. The sequence goes on along the minus strand of NZ_CP090983.1, from coordinate 1,083,312 downwards.
CTTCTAAATGTCGTCCCCACCATTGCAAAAAGATACAAGATAAATGGAGATCTTGAAACAGTATCTGTTAAAGACCTTTCTATTGGTGATAAAGTATTAGTCTCTAAAGGAGAAAGTATTCCAATTGATGGAGAAATTTTATCTGGAAGAGCTTTAATCAATGAATCTGCTATTACTGGAGAGTCCGTTCCTAGTGAAAAAATTGTTGGAGATGATGTTTTTGGTAGTACCATTAATCTATTCGAACCATTAGTAATTGAAGTGACGAAAGGTTCTGAAGATACTCTTTTTGCAAAGATTATTCGCATGGTGGAAGAGGCACAAACAACTCCTTCGCAAACAGCAAGTTTTATCAACCGAATCGAAGATACATATGTAAAAATTGTTTTAACTTTTGTCCCCATTATGATTGCTATCTTCTATTTTGGGATGCAATGGGGATGGAATGAATCGTTCTATCGTGGAATGGTTCTACTAACTGTCGCTTCTCCATGTGCTCTTGTAGCTTCAGCTTCTCCCGCTACCCTTTCTGCAATTAGTAATACTGCAAAGAGAGGAATCCTTTTTAAAGGGGAGTAGCGATTGAAAACTTTGGTCAAATTGATTGTATTGCCTTTGATAAAACGGGTACCCTTACAGAAGGTAAACTTCGCGTTACAGAACATTTCATTGATGAACAATTTGAAAAGGAATATGTATTGGGAATTGTAGAAGAACTAGAGCATCGTTCCACCCACCCTATTGCTACTGCCTTAGTAAATTATGTAAATAGTCAATCTTATGTCAAAGTACCTATGGAAAATATTAGAGACATTACCGGATCTGGTTTATCTGGTGAAGTTGATGGTAGTATTTGGAATATCGGAAAAGGTGATTTTGTTTTAAATGAAACTTCTGAGAAACAAGCTCTTTTGAAAGAAGTAAGACATATTCAAGAAGAAGGAAAAACAGTCATTTTCGTTTCTAAAGATCATCACGTTGTTGCTTACTTTGCTTTATTAGATACCCCAAAGGAAGATGGAAAAGAAATGGTAGACTTCTTCCGTTCTCAAGGTGTTCATACTATTTTAGTAACGGGTGATAATGAAGCTACTGCTAAAACGATTGCTGAATTAGTTGGTATTGATGAATTTCGTGCCAATTGTATGCCCCAAGAAAAAACAGAAATTGTAAAGGAGTTACAAAAAACGTATAAGATGGTCGCAATGGTCGGAGATGGCGTAAATGATGCACCTGCCCTTGCAAATGCAGACATTGGGATTGCAATTGGTGAAGGAACCGATATTGCAATGGAAACTGCTGAAATTATTTTGATGAAAAACAAATTATCTCTACTAATCTATTCCTATAAAGTCTCAAAAAAACTGAGAAAAATAACACTTGCAAATATCACTTTTTCTCTGAGCGTAATTGCGATCTTAATCATTTCAAATCTGCTCCAAGTGATCAACTTGCCTATGGGTGTCATTGGACACGAAGGAAGTACAATCCTAGTTATCTTAAACGGATTAAGAATGTTGATTCCGTTAAAAGTAAAGGGAGTCGAAAGTAAGTCGACTACCGCTACAGTTTTAGAAAACACAAAAGGCATACCTGAATAATAAAAAAAGGAATATTCTCTAATTTTTAGAGAATATTCCTTTTTTAATTTTTCAGTCCAAACTCAACTTCAACAAAATGGAATAACTATTATAATCCATTTATATTAAAAGAAAGCTTGATAGATCGCTTTAACTGCTTTTTCTTCATCTGTTTCCACTATTCCAAACATCATACTTATTTCCGATGATCCTTGGTTAATCATCACCAAGTTAACACCTGCATCTGCTAGCGCCTGTGTAGCTGTTGCTGTGGTTCCTACTGAGGCAACCATCCCTTCTCCAACTAACATCACCAAACATACATTAGCTTGAATTCGAACTTCATCTGATTGTAATTCATTCTTCAAACGATAAAGTAATGCTGCCTGTTTACCAGGGGTTAACTGGTCTCTTTTTAAAATAATATTAATTTCATCAATTCCTGATGGCATGTGGTCCAAATTCAATTGAAGCTCTTCAAAAATTTGAGCAACTTTACGAATAAAGCCTATTTCTCGATTCATCAAATATTTACTAATATGAATACTAATAAAACCACTTGAACTTGCAATCCCTGAAAGAATCGTATCACTTTTGGGTTTTGTTCGAGTAATTTTAGTTCCTTCTCCATTTGGATTATTTGTATTTTTAACTGAAACAGGAATCCCACCACTAAAAGCAGGGAGAAGAGCCTCATCATGAAATACAGAAAATCCAGAATAAGATAGTTCTCGCATTTCTCGATAAGTTAAGTGATTAATTTTCTTAGAATTCGGTATGTAGTGAGGGTTAGCAACGTAAATAGCATCTACATCTGTAAAATTTTCATACAAATCGGCTTGAACTCCATTGGCAACAATTGCACCAGTTATATCTGATCCACCACGAGAAAAGGTAATAATTTCTTCTCTTTCGTTATATCCAAAAAATCCTGGAATAACTAGTACTTCATCCATTTCACGAAGTCTTCTCAGAAAATTATAGGATTCAGGTAAAATAGTCGCATTTCCAGGTTCACTAGTTACAAATATTCCAGCATCTTGAGGACTCATATAACGAGCAGGTATTCCTTCCTGTTCTAAAAAAGCTGCAATTAATTTTGCGTGATTGTCTTCTCCACTTGCTTTGAAAGCTTCTATTAATAAGTTATTACTCTCAAAGTTCGTTCGCAATAATTTTTCAAAATGTTTTTCAATTTTTTCCATAACAAGATAATTCAATTTTAAATCTTCTGTTATTTCACGATACCGATTTAAAATTTCTTCTTGAATCGTTTCGTATGGCATTTCGTTTAGTACCAAACGAGCAAATTCAATTAATTCATCTGTTACTTTTTTATCTTCTTTAAATCTTTTTCCAGGTGCAGATACAACTACAATTTTTCTTTCAGGGTCTGATTTTACGATATTCAAAACTTTACGAAGTTGCGTTGCATTTGCTAATGAACTACCACCAAATTTAATTACTTTCATAGAATTACCTCATTACTTTTTCTCATCTTATTTTCATTATTCATTCATATAGAATAGCATTCTATTCTCTCATCTGCAATCACTCGTAATAAAAAATATATAATTTGTAACCTGTTTGTAGTCTAAGTACTCTACCATTTTATAATGGATGGAATATAATAAGACTATCAACACTTATAAAAGGATGAAATAAATTGAAACAGAAAACGTTACTCAAAAAAGTTGTTTTTGTACTATCACTACTATTCAGCATGATTCCTTTTATGATCCAGTTACGTCTCACTCAACAAGAGAAAAAGTCCAAAACAAAGGATCTTTCATTAAAAAAATGGAAAGGACTTTGGGTATCAGATAAAGGGGATCTTTTACTGGAAATCAGTGAAAAATCAAATATCTTCATGAACAACAGCCCCCTAGAATTAACGTTACAAAATATTTTAAACAATGAGTTACTTTTTCAAGATCAGTACGGATATTCAATAAATATAACTAAAAAAAATGAATACTCGCTCCTATTATTTGATGAAGCAGAACAAAAAGAATATTTATTTTCTCGTATTGCAAAGTAAGTATACATACTAAAAAGAACGGACCTTTTTTTGAAGGTCCGTTCTTTTTATAGGCTTTATTGTGGGAGGAAAGTACGTCCCATATCTCCACGAGGGAAAATTTTCCAAATTTCTTTTGCATACCGCATGATGGTATAGTCAGCTGAGAAGCGACCTGCGTGTGCAATATTCATCAACGCCATTTGATTCCAAAGCGTACGATCTTTAAAATCTTCATCTAATTTATATTGAGCGCGAATATAACTATCAAAGTCTTTCAATAAGAAATACTCATCATTAAATTTAACTAAACTATCAAAAATATCTGCACCTTCTTGTTGAATATCAGGGATTGTTCCATCAATCAACAGATTCAATACTCGTTTCAGTCGTGGATTATTATCATAAAGGTCATGAGAATTATATGTTCCATTCGCATAATACTCTTGTACTTCATCATTCCCTAAACCAAAGATATAAATATTACCTTCTCCAACACTCTCAAAGATTTCAACAGTAGCTCCATCCATTGTTGCCATTGTTAGAGCACCATTTGCCATCAATTTCATATTGCTCGTACCAGATGCTTCTTTTCCAGCTAGAGAAATTTGTTCACTTACATCAGCAGCTGGAATAATTAACTCTGCTAGAGAAACACCATAGTTTTCAATAAAGACGACTTTGATTAAATCATTAATCTCCTCATCATTATTAACCATTTTTGCAACCGCATTGATTAATTTAATGATTTGTTTTGCGTAATGATAACTAGGTGCTGCTTTTGCTCCAAAAATGAATACACGTTTTGGCATATCAATTTCTGGATTATCTTTAATTTGTAAGTAGCGGTCTAGAATATGTAAAACATTTAGAAGTTGACGTTTATAGGCATGAAGTCGCTTAATTTGAACGTCAAAGATAGCATTCGGATCAATAACGATTCCCATTTCATCTTTCACATAGCTTGCAAATCGTTTTTTGTTTTCAATTTTTACATCTTCTAGGCGTTGTAAAACTTTTTCATCATCTTTATATGCTTTCAACATAACTAACTCGTCTGGCTCTTTCTTCCAACTTGTTCCAATAACATCATCTAACATTTCGGTTAACCCACGATTAGAGATCTGCATCCATCTTCTTTGTGTAATACCATTTGTCTTATTATTGAATTTACCTGGATAAATAAGATAGAAGTCATTTAGCGTTTCATTAATCAGAATAGTAGTATGCAGTCTAGCAACTCCGTTCACACTATGGCTTCCAATGATTGCTAAGTTAGCCATTCTAATCTGACCATTTCCAATAATAGCTGTACGATATGTCAAATCTTCTCCATATAAAGGAAGTTTTTTCTCAACATAGCGACGGTTGATTTCTTCAATAATTTGATAAATACGAGGCAGTAGATCTTTAACCATGTCAATCGGCCATTTCTCCATTGCTTCCTGTAAAATTGTATGATTGGTATAACTAATTGTTTTCTTCGTAATTTCCCAAGCTTGATCCCACGTTAATCGAACATCATCTAATAGTAGTCGCATTAATTCAGGAACTGCAAGTGCTGGGTGAGTATCATTTACGTGAATAGCAACTTTATCTGCAAATAAACTCCAATCTTCATTCAGCGTTTGATAGTAACGTACAATACTTTGAATCCCCGCAGAAGAAAGGAAATATTCTTGTTTCAATCGTAAAAGTCTTCCTTCATAACTAGAGTCATCCGGATAAAGAACTTCTGTAATTTGTTTTACTCCATCCCGGTCTTCTTCTGTACGGAAAAGGTACTCGTCTCCGTATGGGATTTCTGCAGCCCAAAGACGTAAGTTATTAACCGTATCATTTTGATAACCTACTTGTGCAGTATCATACGGAACTGCCAGAATGTTTTGGGTATGGTGATAATGTGGATGTAGTTCACCATGATCATCTGGTACCATATATACTTCTCCACCAAATCTGATTACTACTGCTTTATTTTCTTTACGAACTTCCCATACGTTTCCATTACGTAACCAGTTTTCTGGTAATTCAATTTGGTGTCCATCAATGAATTTCTGTTTAAATAAACCATATTGATAGCGAATTCCATTTCCGTGTCCAGGGAGTCCTTTTGAAGCAATGGAGTCCATGAAACAAGAAGCTAATCTACCCAAACCACCGTTTCCAAGTGCTGGATCAACTTCTCCTAGAGTAATATTATCTAGATTTAACCCTAATTCTTGTAAACCTTCCTCAACTACTTCCGTTAGACCAAGGTTCAATAAATTACTTCTTAACATTCTACCAGGTAAATATTCCATAGAAAAATAGAACATTTGCTTTTTCTTTTCGTCTCTATATTCGTCAACTGTATCTTTCCAGTCACCCATATAGTAGTTCTTAACTAAGAAACCTAATGCGGAAAATTTTTCCCTTTGTGTTCCTTCTTTATAATTATACGCATATAGCTGTTCAAACTTTTTGATATAATCATCTTTGAATTGTTCTACACTAATTGGTTGCATGTTCTTCCTCTTTCAATGATAACTCTCTTATACAAGAGAGTCATATATTTTTATATATTTTTTTGCTGGTTTTTCCCAACTAAAATCAATATTCATTCCTTGACTGATTAAGTTTCGCCAAGCTTTTGGTTGATTCTCATATATATCTAATGCTCGATAAATCGTACCTAACATTGTATAACCATTGAAATCATAGAAACTAAATCCAGTTCCTTCACCTGTAGTCATATTATAGGGAATAACCGTATCTTTTAGACCACCTGTTTCATGAACAAGGGGGAGAGTTCCATATCGTAAGGACATCATCTGTGATAGACCGCATGGCTCAAAAGCAGACGGCATCAAGAATAAATCAGAACCTGCATAAATTTGTTGAGCGAGCCCTATATCGAAATCAAGAACCGCTTTAAATTGATCTGGATATTTTTTTCGAAATAACTAAACGAATGCTCATACTTCTGATCTCCCGTACCTAAAATCAATACTTGAACGTTACGAGTGTTCAATAATTCTTCCATTTTTTCTTGAACGAGCTGGAATCCTTTTTGGTCGGTTAAACGACTTACACTAGAAATCAGTGGAATATCTTTATCAACAGGTAATCCTACTTTTTCTTGTAAAGCTACTTTGTTTTTTTCTTTTCCTTTTAAATCTTTTATAGAGAAGTGATAAGGAATTTTTTCATCTGTTTCGGGATTATTCATTTCATAGTCAATCCCATTAATAATTCCTTGTATTTTCCAACTATTGAATTGAAGAACTTTTTCTAAACCATTTGCAAATTCTGCTGTCTGTATTTCATTAGCATACGTTGGGCTAACGGTTGTAACAACATCCGAAAAATTAATACCACCCTTTAAAAAGTTAACTTTTCCGTAGAAAGCAACTCCACCTTCATGGAAGATACTACTTCCTGTGTTAAATACAGACGATAAAATACTAGGATCATAAATTCCTTGAAATTGTATATTATGAATCGTAATAACTTTACGGATATTTTGGTACGCTTCAATCCAATGATATTTATCCACTAGTAATACAGGAATCATAGCCGTATGCCAATCATTTACATGTAAAACATCTGGAATAAAATCAATTTTTTCCATCATTTCAATCACTGCCATAGAAAAGAAACCAAATCGCTCTCCATCATCCCAATCCCCATATAAAGAGGAACGATTGAAATAATCTTCATTATCAACAAAGTAATACGTTACTTCATCTAATACTATTCTTTTTATACCACAATAAACATCTCTCCATCCTACTTTTACAGTAAAATGAAGGACATCTTCTGCCATTTTTTTATATTTATCTGGCATGCTACTGTAGTAAGGAAGAACAACACGAACATCGACACCTTGTTTTACTAATTCTTTTGGTAAAGCATAGGCGACATCCCCTAGCCCACCAGTTTTAAAAAAGGGTGCTGCTTCTCCTGCTGCAAATAATATTTTCATATTAACCCTCTTCCTCCAATACTACTTCTTTATTTTTCTGTAGTACGATTAGATTATCAGGTGTCCCTTTTAATTCTACTCCTGGTTGAACAACAACGTTCTTGTCTAAAATACAATATTCTAGAACAGCACCTTTTCCAATTTTTGAACCTTGCATAATAATAGAGTTTTTGACGACTGCATCTTCTGCAACTTTTACTTTTCGGAAAATCAACGAATGATCAACGGTTCCTTCAATTACACATCCAGTAGCAAATAAAGAGCCAGTTACTTTTGCTGTTTTTGAATAGTAAGTAGGTGCTTCATTCTTGACTTTTGTCATAATAGGAAGTCGTGTATTGAAAAGCTCATTAAATACTTCTTTATCTAGCAATTCCATGTTTGCTTCGTAATACGATTCAATTGAATCTACCAAAGCTAAATAACTTGGATATTCCCTTGGATTTACATCATAATCCTTTAGATAATGAGATACTAAACGATCTGCATCCAAACGAAGCCCTTCTTCTTCAGAGCGCGCTATAATTTCTAACATTTTACGTACACTTAGAAAATAAATATTCATACTCACAGGTAGAGTTGGCTCATCATAAACGTAATCCTTCACAGGATAGGACTCTAATAATTTACCATTTTGGTCCATTCTCAGTATTCTTTCTTCAGGATGTTTTTTTATTTTATTTGTTTCAATATTTTTGTAAACGACTGTTATATCTCCTGGAGCTTCCAGATGTTGGTTGAGAACGCGCTTGTAATCCACATTCGCTACAAAGCGCCCCCCATCACTACTACATATTCAGCTTTTGATTTTTGTAAAAATTCTTTATGGTTGGAATAAAAGTCATCCTGTCCATATGTCTGTTCAATCATGAATTGCTTCATGTAGGTCTGTGAATAGGTAAATATTCCTCCCCGTAGGCGTGAGGCTAAATTCCATTCTGCCCCTCTTCGAATATGGTCATAAACTGAACGACCCGTTCCCCCAATAAAAATAGCTACTGAATCCATTCCAGCATGACTAATACTGGATAGACTAAAATCTACCATTCGATAACGTGAGGCAAACGGCAGTGCTGAGATGGGTCTCATCCATGTTAAAGGAAATAATTTTTGAGTGCTTGCTTCTGTCATATTGATAATGGCACACATACTATTCATTCTCATTTTTTTGCCCTCCAATCCGTTCTCCGTACCCTACAACTTCTATTGCTCCTTTTTTACCAACTAACTTAGCCCCATCTTCAATAATGGCGTGCTCTCCTATAATCACATAATCCATCTGTACATTTTTGCCTACTTTTGAATTTGCCATAACAACGCTATTTTTAACAGAACTGCCTTCTCCAACTTGAACCCCTTGGGAAAGAAGAGAATTTTTGACTTCTCCTTCAACATAGCAGCCATCTACAATCATTGAATGAGCTACATCAGATGTATCTGTTAAAAACTGTGGAGGAGATACTTGATTATTTGTATAAATCTGCCATGCTTCTTGTCGAATATGTAAGCTATGATTAGGATCTAAAAATTCCATATTCGCTTCCCAAAGACTTTCAATAGTACCTACATCTTTCCAATATCCTTCAAATGCATAGGCATATATTTTTTCTTTGTTTTCTAAATAAACAGGAATTACGTCGTGTCCAAAGTCTATCATTTTTTTATCAGTTTCTTTATCTTCTACCAATATTTTACGAAGTTTGTCCCAGTTAAAAATATAAATCCCCATAGAGGCTAAATTATTTTTAGGAACTTCAGGTTTTTCTTCAAATTCAATAACTTTTCCATTCTCATCGGTATTCATAATTCCAAAACGAGAAGCTTCTTCCATTGTCACTGGAATTACTCCGACTGTTAAATCAGCACCTGTTTCTTTATGGTACTCAAACATCGGTTCGTAATCCATTTTGTAAATATGATCACCAGAGAGGACCAGTAAGTATTTTGGATTTACAGAATCAATATAAGGCAAGCTGTTCGTAATTGCATTCGCAGTTCCTTTAAACCAACTTTCTCCTTCTGAGTCCGTATAAGGTTGAACAATCGTAACACTTCCATTATGACCGTTCATTCCCCAAGATTCACCGTTACTAATGTGTTCATTTAATTCAAGAGGTTGATACTGAGTAATTACTCCGAGGTTATTAATACCAGAGTTCGAACAGTTACTTAAAACGAAATCGATAATACGATAACGTCCCCCAAAAGGTACAGCTGGTTTTGCAGTTTCACGAGTCAACTTTCCGAGTCTAGAACCTTGTCCACCCGCGAGTATCATAGCTAATAATTCTTTTTCCATGGTTTTCGGGAAGATATCTTCCCTTTCCCTCCTTTTTAAAATCATTATTTCTTTTTATTTACTCCATAAATTCTTTTGGGACGTATATATAAAACACCCATTGCTGGTACGATCAAATTGATAGAATGTTCGAATTGCTTATATGGTTCTGCCATCGTTCGCATGTCTTCTTGGCCTTTTGTCCACGTTCCTCCAAACTCTTGTCGTTCTGTATTCAAAAGTTCTTCATAGATTCCTTCGTAAGGAACACCCATTTTAAAATCTCTTCTCTCTACCGGTGTAAAATTACATACGATAATTAAAAAATCTCTTTCTTTCTCTGACTTTCGAATAAAAGAAAGGATAGATTCTTCATGATTATCTGCATCGATAATTTCTGTACCGGAACGTGCATCGTCAATTTCGTGAAGTGCTTTTTGATTTAGATATAAATGATTCAATTCTTTAATATAATTTTGATATTCTTGATTAAATTCTTGTTCCAAAGAGGACCATTCTAGCTGCTCATAAAATCTCCACTCTAGAAATACTCCCATCTCATTTCCCATGAAATTCAATTTCTTTCCTGGATGAGACATCATATATGCTTGAATATTCCTCAATGTTGCAAACTGGTTATAACGATCTCCAGGAACTTTCCCTAGTAATGATTTTTTACCATGAACAACTTCATCATGGGAGAAAGGTAAAATGAAGTTTTCATTGAAAGCATACATAAATGAAAAGGTAATAAGGTTAAAGTGATTTTTTCTATGGAGAGGATCCATGGAGTAGAATTTTAAGGTGTCGTTCATCCAACCCATATTCCACTTGTAATTAAAACCAAGACCACCAAGTTCAATGGGCTTCGTTACATTTGCCCATGCTGTACTCTCTTCTGCAATCATTAATGTATCCGGATCACGATTAAATACGACGGTATTTAATTTTTTTAAAAATGCAGTTCCTTGTCGATTATCATTTCCACCATCTTCATTAGGAGTCCAATCTCCTTCGTCATAATCCAAATACAACATATTTGAAACAGCATCCACTCTGATTCCGTCTAAGTGAAATTCTTCCAACCAGAAAATAGCATTTGAAATTAAAAAGCTGTGTACTTGGTTTTTCCCTAAATCAAAATTTAACGTTCCCCAACGCTGGTTGATGGCACGATTAGGATCGTGATATTCATAGGTAGGCGTTCCGTCAAAATAAGCTAATGCATAATCATTTTTACAAAAATGACCAGGCACCCAATCGACTATAACCCCAATCCCCTGTTGATGAGCTTTATCTATAAACTCTCTAAACTCTAAAACATTACCAAAGCGAGCAGCAACTGCGTAAAACCCAGTGGTTTGGTAACCCCAGGACGCTTCAAGCGGGTGTTCCATAACGGGCATCAGTTCGATATGTGTATAGCCCATTTCTTTTACATATGGAAGGAGTGTTTCGGATAGTTCATAAAAAGAATAAGGAGTACCATCTTCATGTTGTTTCCATGAACTGAAATGTAGCTCATAAATATTAAGTGGTTTTTTATAGATGGGTTTCCGTTTTTTATTGGCTCTCCATCTACCATCATTCCATTTTTTTTCTGGTAAATCTTGAATAATGGAAGCATCTTTCGGTGGGACCTCAAAGGCTAAAGCAAAAGGATCAATTTTGTACTTCGAATTTCCTTGTTGATCTTCAATAAAGTATTTATAACAGTGCCCTTCATCAGCTTGCGTATGGAAAACAGACCAAGCCCCTGTTTCTGCAACTTTATCCATAGAAACATTTTCCCAATTAGTGAAGTCTCCCACAAGCGACACTTGCTTTGCGTGTGGAGCCCACACTGTAAACCTCCAGCCGTCTTGTTTATTTTCAAAACTTCTTTTACTTCCCATTATCCGATAACTTTCATAATGTTCTCCCTTATTGAATAAATACATCTCTTTTTCTAAATTTTCAAAAAGGTTTCTTTTCATACTACCCCTTCTCCCTTGTAAAAAACCTGCTAAATGAGCATGTTTGTATTTATTAAAAAATTATTAAATACTTCTTATCTTCATAATAACATTGCTTAGGGATTTGTGCCATTAAACAACAAGATATGAGGTATATTTCTTTTTTTATTTTTCAATATATTTCAATAATGTATGTAAACTAAAGATGGAAGCGCTTTTAATTGTGAACGATTATTGTATATTGATATTTTAAATTGAGCTATTATCTGCAATATTTTTATGATAAATAAATGAGGATATATAGTTTCGTTCAAGAATTTTTTTCGTTTTTTTCATTTAAACTACATTTCACCCTATTTCAGTCTTTTATTTTTTAAAAAAATGTAGACAATAAAAACTATAATCCCAATAATAATTAAAAATGGTAATGCATAAATGATCCAAATAAATGCATTCTGTACCCAGTAGTAAAAGACAAAAACAGAATCTAATAACGCTTCTTTCACTCGCTCCCAAAAAGGAATAGAGTCTCCACTTCTAGAAGATACTCGTTGTCTTTCTTCAATGGTCATGTGAACAGCTGTATAATCAATTAAATCATCAAAACCATCTAATTGCGATTGTAGTTGTTCTCTTTCTGAAATAGTATCACTTAGACTATTTTCAATTTGAATAATCTGATCAATCGTGTCTGCTTGTTCTAGTAACTCATTCAATCTTTTTTCTTTTTTTCAAGTACATTGATTCTTGTTTCAGTATCTCGATACATCTGTGTAACATCTTGAGAACCAATTTGTTCACTTACTTTTACAGCTTGTGCTCCCTCTATATCTTTCAGGAACGCTTCTAGATCTTTCGTTGGGACTCTAAATGTATAATTAATAGTTCTATATTCTTGGTTTTGCATTTTTGAAACAGAATTTCCTTGAGAATAAGTAGACTCATAGGAGTATTCTACATAGGCTTTATATTTCGATACGGTTTCCATTATATAATTGATTGTATCTTCATAATGGACCGTTTTATAACTTACATCTACCGTCTTAATAACTTTATCTCCTATTAGTTTTATCCCTTGTGATTCTTTATCTTCTGAATCCACATCTGTGTCCATCGTCATTTCTTCCATCCCAACGTTTTCAACCGTTTGGCTTGTGTCATTATTAGGTGTAGAACATCCGAATAACAACATTGAAAATAAAATAAAAAATAGGTTCCTTCCCCAGTTTTTCAAATCTATCCCCTCGCTCTATTATCATATTTATTCCCTTTATTATAGCAATTTTCCAACTAAAGTGAAAGCGCTTTAGTTTTTAATAATAAAAAAAATAGTATTCCAATTAAGGAATACTATTTTTTCCGCGGCATGATTTCTCATGGATAAATCCCGGTTCACAACAGTTTTTATCAAACATCCACATCCTGTGGTGTGCCGAAGCACATATGTCCCGCTACAACTGCAATCATCAACTGCCGAAGCAGAATGGTAAAACCATCTGATTGCTTGTCGCCTCATCGCATAAAGAATATATTATCATAATAACTTTCATAAAGCAATACCTATTTTCTAAAACTAGGTAAACTAATATAAAATCATTTTCTGAAAAATGTTTTCTGCACTCTTCCTTAAAACCAAAAGCCAGCTTTTTTATTTTACCTCTTGCCTTCAGTATCTTTATATTTTAAGCTAGTAGGTATGAACTAAAAAAGGAGAAAAACTAAATATGAAAGAATGCTATTTTTGTCATAATGAAATACCTAAAGATGCTATTATTTGTCCGATGTGTGGATCTGATTTAAGTACTGTTGAAGAATACAAGCCCTCTCCAAACCCCTCAAAAGAAGAACCCCGCTATACCCAAGAATCATTTCCTAGAGAAAAAAGTGGGACTAGGAGAAAGAAGTCTTCTTTTAAATTGAATCTTCTATGGCAAGCAAGTATTCACTACTTAGCTTTTAATTTGAAACGTAGTATCGATCCAATTCAAAATGAATCAGAATTTGAAAAAAGCCCTATCTTTGGTTATGTCAATATCGTCCTTGCGTCTATCCTATCTTCGGTTATATTGGCAAGAATTGTTTCGGCTATAGAAAATAGCTACCAACTCCTATCTCAAATCTCTATTCTACCTAACCTCATTTTTCAATTTAACTTATTTGAATGGATATGGAAGTTAAGCATTATTTTTATCTTATTCTTTTTATTTTTCCCCATTATTCTTTACATCTTTAAAAGAATAACAAAGAAGGAATCCTTTATTTTTCACAATACGATTACACCGTTTGTTGGGATGAATTCCTTTACTTACCTTCTCCTCTGGATTGGTTTGATTATGAATCTAATTGCTCCATTGGCAATGGCACTTCCAGCTATTCTACTTATTTTTATTCATAGCCTTTCTTATTTCGTTTCCTTTGTTTCAGCAACTCACCTATATTTTACCCAGCAAGGGAACTCTATAAGCAAATCATTTCAATGGTCTCTTTTCGGTGTAAGTATTCACTCTATTTTATTAAGTACGATTGCCTATATATTCATTAAACTTTAACCATATAAAAAAATAGGGGAAGAACGTTTTTAAACTTACGTTCTTCCTCTATTTTTATCTGTTTTCTGGTCTAGGTAATAGTGAATAACGATTCTTATAAAATGTTAAACCACTCAATAAAATCAGAACAACAATCCCGACTAAAGCGGTCCATTCTATTCCAGGATATTGTCCTTGGAAACCATTGGTATCTTTTAGAAACTGATAAATCCCCCAAAATCCCCAAGCAATCGGTAAAGGAAATGCTGCGTTTCTGACTTTTAATAAAACCAATGCAGTAAGAACTACTGATACTCCTAAAATAATCATCGCCCATGTTGAATCAGCAATGGAGAATCCATTCCAATTATTTTTAACTAGTAAAGCTGCAATATTTATTACGGTTGCAATGAAAACCCAACCAGAATATAATCCAAACGTTAACGGTAAAAGGATTTTCTTTTGACTATGAATAGGAATCAGCTTTTGAGAAATAAGTGTGAGCATTACTAATAACAAGAAGATAAATACAACAGACAGTACTAATTGAAGATAAGAAAAACTTACAATCCATAGAATATTGAATAAACAACTCAACCAGAATAACATTGAAATCCGATCAATACTTTTTCTATAGTATTCTTTATCATGTTTGATTATTAAAACAATTAAACTAGTAATTAATAAGACATAAATGACACTCCAAATACTAAACGTCATCGGTGCTGGTGTAATGAGAGTTTGGTACTTATCAGAAATATCTTTTTGAGATAATCCGTTAATAAGACCAAATGCACCTGCTGCGTTTGCTGCTAGTGTAGTTGCTAACAAAATAATATTAATCCACGCTTTTTTAACTCGGCTCATAATACTCCTCCTTTTTTTATCCAATACAATAAAACGAATGACTTAGCAAATTTTTGCTAGAAAATATAAATTAGTTCACCTTTAGATTACACGCACAAAAGATATATGTCAAAAATAATAGATCCTTTTTCATGAAGAAAGAGAAGGGCTTTCGCCCCTCTCTCCTTTTTACATATCCATAGTTGAAAATGCAAAAGGTACTAACTCTTCTACATTTGTGGTCAACACTTCATTTTTGTTATTCGTTAGATAAACAGATGTATGAGGTTGACACAGTTCTACCATCACTTGGCGGCAGATACTACAAGGAGGTAAGAAATCTTCGGTGTTACCTGCAACACCAATTGCAACTACTTCTTTGTTAGTATACCCTTGTGTAACTCCAGTAAAAAGAGCCGTTCTCTCTGCACAATTTGTAGCGCCAAAAGAGACATTTTCTATGTTTACTCCCGTAATAATAGTACCATCTTGATAAAGAACAGCAGCTCCCACATGGAAATGTGAATACGGGGCATACGCTTTTTCTTTAATCTCTCTGGCTTTCTTTAATAATAGTTCTGCTTGTTCTTTCTGATTCATCGACTATCAAGCTCCTTTAATCATTTATCTTTAAATTTAAAAGGTAGGGAATCTCTATTTTATCATATATATGCACTTGATTCTTCTTTTCTTATTAATTCTGATCAATATATTTTTTACCAATTCTTTATTTATTATTTTTTACAAAAAAAACGCGACAAAATGTCGCGTTTCCTATTTCTGTAAAGTAATTATTCTTAATTAAAAACACTACTAATTGCTTGCCAGATTTCTTTGAAAAAATTACCAATTCGATCGAAAAAGCCACTTTCCTCTGCTTGGCTAATTAGATCTGAAACTTTATCTTGAACACTACTAGATAGGTTAAGAAGCTGTTCCTTTACTTCTGTAGAATCAATAGCAGAAGTTTTTTGATATTTTTCAAAAAGTGATAGCAGCTTATCAAATTGTTCTTGAGTAACCATATTTTCTAAGTCAAACTTGGATAATGCTTCATTAATGATTCTTTCTACGTCTTCTCGTGTAGCAAGCTCACCTTGTTTTTCTTTTAAATCAGCTAAGGCTTGTTTAATTTCAATAATAGCTTGATCTAATTTAGAAGAATCAAACCCTTCACTCTCAGCGTTTTCTTGAGCAATTTCATTTGTGGTTTCTAGTTCTTCTTGAGCTACTTCCATACGATCCTGATCTAATTTCTCACCATTCTTATCAAAGGCTTTATAGATACCAGTCAAGGCACTTTCACCAGTAACACGACTGATACTCGCTATAACTATTTTAGCATCTGCAACGCCCGCAGTAATCGAAGCGTTCGTATACTGATCAGAAGTAATTTGGGTGATTTGTTCTGGATTCTCTATAATAACTTCAACACCTTTTCCGGCATTTTGTTTCTGCACAAGAACGGAAGAAATCATTTCTGATGTCTGAGTATCCCCATCATTCAAATAAAACTCTAAATCTTCACCTGTTACTGGAAGACTATTTACGTTATCCATATCTTCAATGTCTAATAATTCTGCTGTTTCTTTAATTTGAGCATCAGATAAGCCACCTCCGTAAACAAACGTAGGCTTCCCCACTTTTCATTAATAACGGTCGTATCAATCCCATTAGAACTTGCTTGAGCAGTTAAAGGTGCTACAAGGGGTACAATTCCAATAGCCATTAATCCTGCTAGCAGTTGTATTTTCTGCTTCCATTTTTTCATTCTTATCCCTCCAAAACATTTCTATGAATAAGTGTACTCCAAAAAGAAGTGAAAGTCCTCCGACTTGAGCCCTATTATACTTTTCTTATCATTTTGAAGGGGTTCCTCATTTATGTATACTGACTAGCTATATGAATTATTTAATATAACTAGTAGATTTAACTCTACTTTGTTTTCCTACAGTCTTCCACACTATTTTAGCCAGCCAAAAATCAACCATACTATGAACCACTGTTCCAACCCCTACTAAGAGCATGACTGACATTAACATTCCTTGGTTATAATAATCGGATGATAAATTTCCTGAGAAATAAAATAAAGAAACAACGATAACTTCACATAGTGCATGCAGAATTCCCAAGGATAAATTAAACATCCAAAATGATTTTTGATTTTGGAGTATGTTCGGACGTCTGCTTAATATCTTAGCACCTACAAAAGCGAAGATCACATGGCTCGCAGCTCGTAAAGCAATGACAATTGGAAACCCTCCTAATAGAAAACCAAATGCGGTTCCGATTGCTACAGCTGCTGCTATCGCTGGGGATAAAAACATAGCAATCATTGTAGCTACGTGACTTGCTAAAGTAAAAGAAGCTGGCTCTAAAATAATTTTTAAAGGTGAAATCATTGGAATTAAAATTCCGATAGCAATTAATAATGCTGCAATTGTAACCTTATAAGTATTCGCTTTTTTGTTCAAGAATCATCATACCTTCCTAAAAGTCTTTACATGTGTCTTGACACCTGCACCGTTTATTATAAGTCACTTTTGAAAATAAGCAAGCATTTTTTCATTTTTTCTGTTGATAGAGGATTCCTGCCTCATCTAATTCCCGCTTAATTCGAATAAAAGTCTGTTCATCTTCACACTGAATGGTGTGCAGATGAATCCCATCTGTTAATGAAGCTAGCAGGGTAGTATTTTGCTCTTTTACTTTTTTCATAAATTCTTTTATATCATGACGAGAACGAATTCGTAAGGAACTGGAAATACTTCCATACAATGGATGATCTACTTCTACATTCGTAGTTTCCCCACCATTATCTACAATGATTTGGAGTTCTTTTTCTGTTTCTTCAACAGAATGTAAACAAACAATTTTGCCTATATACTTTCCAGAATGACTACTTTTCTTTTGCTCATATATATAGCCACGCGGAGTCGAAATAATATCCTGCCCTTCTGCTCGAAGAAGAGCGATATCGCCTACAATAACTTGCCGACTTACATCAAAAAGTTTAGCAATTTTTTTTGCAGGAATCGGCTCTTCTTGTTTTTTCAAAATAAGAATGATTTCGTTTCTTCTTTTCAAAGGTTCCATTTTTTCTCCCCGTTTCATTTCATTTTCTCTCTATTACCTGATGATAGCATTTTTTTGTATATTTTTCCTATAAGTGGTACTATTGACCATTCCTTTTTAGTCATTTAAAATAGATAGAAGGAATAATTTTTATAATTTTTTATTCAGATTCCTAAAATAAATAAAGGGGATACAAGAATGATTGAATTAAAAAATATCACTCAAAAAGATATAGATACTTGCCTTTCTCTTTCCGTTGCACCTTGGCAAGAAAAGTTCGCTGCTCCTATTGCGGATAGCCTTGCACGTGCCTATGTTAATCCTGATCATTTAATTCCTTTAATCATTCATTTAGATGGAGTACCGATTGGTTTTCTTTTATTTCATCTCTATCCCAAAACAAATAATATTTTGTTACAAGAATTTTTAATTGACCGGCATTTCCAATCAAAAGGGTACGGTACAGATGCTCTTAGAAAGTT
The DNA here is from genome assembly GCF_021513155.1 of Jeotgalibaca sp. MA1X17-3. Taxonomy (NCBI): domain Bacteria; kingdom Bacillati; phylum Bacillota; class Bacilli; order Lactobacillales; family Carnobacteriaceae; genus Jeotgalibaca; species Jeotgalibaca sp. MA1X17-3. The sequence continues at coordinate 1,064,584 of NZ_CP090983.1, read as the reverse complement.
TGTCGAATATGCAGAACAAATCAAACCATTTCAAACACTATATACGATAACTGCTATTGGTAACACTTGGGCAAAACACACTCTGGAGTATGCAGGTTTTATGCGTGGTGCAGTTGATATAGAAGAACGTGCCATTGAGATGGTATATATCCTACAATAAGAAGGTGAACGAGTGAAACCAGAACATTACGATGCGTATAACGAGTGGAGAGAAACCATGCTTTCTTTTCAAGATGATCTATTGGACGATTCAGAAGCTGACTTTGCAATATGGGATGCAGCTGATCATCAAGCTAGAGATGATTTCAATTTATTTCTTGCAGCTAAAGTATTTGATCCAGTGAGTTTTTCTGAAATGAAAGCATTGGAAGTCCAATATGATTCAGAACATTAAAAAAGAGGTTGGGACTTTTTTGGGTCCCAACCTCTTTTTAACGAATGACTGTATACAATTCTTCAACTCTGTTTACTTTCCAACCTTCATTAGGTACCCATTGGAGATACACTTTGTAAATCATTCCAGTAGATGACTGTGTAATGGTAGAAGTAACTCTTTGGACACCATCATTCCTTGTATCATTTCCTACCCAGTTTACAATCATATCGTTCCCGTTAACACCCGTTACTTGAGATACTGCTTCTTTTATTTCAAGACGATCCTGACTGCCATCTTCATAACTGGTAACATGGGGCTCACTTTGTTTGGTTCCAATAGGTTCCCAATTTGCCACTATAGCTTTTTTCACATTTGAATCATTGGTTTCAACCTGTTTTTCTTCTAAATCTTTTTCTTTCTCTTCATTAGCAGCTTCTTCTTTATCTGATTTTTGAGAAGAAGATTCTGCTACTTGTGTTTCAGAACTGGTAACGGATTCTTGGGAACTATCGGTACCAGAATTTTTATTAATCATACTGAACTCATTTTGATCACTCGCACCTGCTACTTGATTTGGATCTTCATTAGAACCACCCAAGAAATAATTGAATACAAGAGCTAGTACTAAAAGACCAGCCAATCCTATCGATAGTTTTACAAGCATATTAGGATTTTCATTACTTTTATAGCGTTCTTTTCTAGTTTCATTCTGATTTTCATTATTATTATTAGACATTTTATTTTAACTCCTTTCCGATCTATCCTACCATATTTTGGGTTACTACTTTTTATTTTTTTCATTACAGATATGTTTCATTTACTCAGTTTCTTTAGACTTCCTCGTGCTTTTAATTCGATTATACAATCCATAAACGGAGTCTACCATAAAAATAGCAACTGCTATTGAGCCAGAAATTAATAATGTTTCATTTAAATACATTTGAGCTTCCCCATAGTTCCCATCAATAAAAGCAAACACAGCTTGATACAGTCCCGCTCCGGGAACAAGTGGAATAAATCCTGAAAGAAAGTACACCGTTGCAGGAGTTTTTAATTTTCTAGCGAAGTAATGAGACAAGACAGAAATAGCCAAACCAGCTATTAAGGTTGCCGGAACTTTATTCATGATTTCTAAGCTTATTAGATAAACAAACCATCCAATTGCACCAGTAGTTGCAGCCATTAAAAGAGAACGCTTTGGAGATTCTAGTATGACTGCAAAAAAATACACCGCAATAAAAGCAACAAAAGATTGTATGATAATCGTAATCATGATAGTAATTGCCCCCCTAAAATAAGACCCGTACCAATTCCAATTGCAATAAAGATCGCAATCATTAATGCTTCTAAGATTTTCGCTCCACCAGACATATAATCTCCTCGGAAGATATCACGGACTCCAATTGTTAATGCTGTTCCAGGAACCAGTGGCATAATAGCTGAGATGATTAAGATATCGTCTTGAATAGGATAAGGAGTATATCTAGAAATAATCGTTGCTAATAAAGCAATAACGAAACTCGCTACCATGTCTAAGATAAAAGGCTTTACTCTCCAACTTCGTCCAAAATGAATCATAATTGAAACAGCAATCGAAATGGGCAGTATCGAAATAAACTCATTTTTTCCACCATCAAACATAAGCACAATTGCTTGGATAAACCCTATAATTGCTATATCACGTTGGAATTCATTATATTGTATTTCATCAATATTTTGTAACAAATCATAGGCTTGATGAACGGTGATTACTCCTTCTGTAAGTCTCCTTGAAACATCATTTACTTTCGTTATTTTATTTAAATTTACAGTACGATTCGAGATTCTTTTAACCACTGTTATCGCATGCATATGAGGACTGTCCAGAGTGGCGATCAGACCCGTTGTCAACGCCAACGCATCAATCATTTCTAAATTTGTAATCTGAAGAATTCTTGTTACCGTATCTTCAACTCGGTACGTTTCTGCATTACTCTCTAGCATAATTTTACCAGCAAGTACTGCGGTATCCATATATAATTCATAATCCATCTCTGGCATTTAATCTTCCCCTTCCCTTGTTTGTTCCATTGTATAGTATAACTGAAATGAAGCTTCAATTCCTTTCATTTTACAATATTGGTCATGATATCGTTTTATTGTTTGATTACTCCTTATTTATCCATGTTCATCTATTAGAAAACATTCAAAGTTTATATGGAGTCTAATTTTTAATACCCTCTTCCTATCTTGATTTAATTTTAAGCCTATGCTACGATGTATGTAATTGAATAGAACGCTTATCACAAAGGGGTGCCGTTACTGGCTGAGATTGAATGAAAATTCTAACCCTTGGAACCTGTTTCGTTAATTCGAACGTAGGGATTGTGTGAGTCGAGAACACGTAAAGTATTCTCCTCCTTTGTTATAGGTCTGTTTTATCAAATAACAAAGGAGGTTTTTTTTATGTCAAAAAGTTTAAATATTTGGATTGAAGGGACTATTATTGCTGCTCTTGCCACTGTCTTGTCATTTGTACCTTTTAATATTGGTCCTAGTTTTTCTGTAACAGTTGGTGCTCCCGTAATAGTTTTATATTGTTTGCGTCGTGGTTTAGTTCCTGGTTTAATTGCTAGTTTTTTGTGGGGGATTTTACATATCTTTGTAGGGAACGCTTCTATACTAACACCTTTACAAGGATTCATTGAATATTTTGTTGCATTTGGTTTTACTGGATTTGCTGGACTTTGGGCAAAACCTGTTCAAGAATCAGTAGAAAAAAGAGATTGGAAACGTTCCTCTATCCTCATTGTGGTTGCTACAGTAGTAGGAACCATTGCTCGTTATTTCTGGCATACCATTGCTGGTTACTATTTTTGGGGTCAATATGCACCAGAAGGAATGAGTCCTTGGATCTATTCTATCCTATTGAATAGCGCTAGTGCTTTGGCAACTGGAGGATTTACTATTTTAATTTTAGTGGTTATTTCACAAACAACCTCACAATTATTTACTCCAAAACGTACCCATTTCGGATACTAATAAAAAAGGATCGAGACTTTTCTCGGTCCTTTTTTTATAAATAAATTTGTCCTTGCTACACGTAACTCTTTGTTGACAGAAAAGGAAACTACTTTTATAATAGAGAAGTTACTGCGGTCATGGCGGAATGGCAGACGCGCCAGCTTGAGGGGCTGGTGGGAGAAATCCCGTGGAGGTTCAAGTCCTCTTGGCCGCATATAAATAAGTTTCCAAAAAAAACAGAGCTACTGCATGGAGTGAATATTTCACTACCATTCAGTAGTTTTTTTATAAATGTACGTATCTTACAATAGGTAGGCGAGTATATGAAAAATAAAAAAAAGGTTCTACTCACTCTAGTAAGTCTTACAATAGGATTCATTCTTTTCTTCTATTGGCAAAATAATTCAATAACAACTCATGAAATAGAATTTAAAAACAGTGATATTCCAGAAGCATTTGAGGGTTTTAAAATTTTACATCTATCTGATCTTCATAATAAAGAATTTGGAACAAAACAAGATGGTTTACTTACAAAAATAGAACATATAGATCCAGATCTCATCGTAATAACTGGAGATTTAATTGATTCAAATCGCCCTAACTTAGATATTGCAATGGATTTAATTAAGGAAGCAATTAATATTGCTCCTATCTATTATGTTTCTGGAAACCATGAGGCATGGTCCGGGTTATACGATGAACTTAAAAATAACTTAGAAGCAAATGGGGTTATTGTTTTAGATAATCAAGCAGATGAATTCCATCATCATCTTGATTCAATTCGTATAGTAGGTTTATCTGACCCTTCTTTTACTGAAAGAGATTGGAAGGACCATAATGATTCAATACCTATAGAAGATACGTTGAGTAATTTAATAGAAGATGATACCACGTTCACCATTCTACTTTCACATCGACCAGAATTATTTGAATGGTATTCAAAAGAAAAAATTGATCTAGTTTTTTCTGGGCATGCTCATGGTGGTCAAATTAGAATTCCTTTTATGGGAGGACTCATTGCTCCTAATCAAGGTTTGTTCCCTTCATTAACAGAAGGGATTCATACTAAAAACAATACTTCCTTGATTATTAGTCGTGGACTAGGCAATAGTATTATTCCTGTAAGAGTATTTAATAGCCCCGAATTAATTGTCGTTACTTTATCAAAAAACACCAAATGAAAAGAGCTGGGACTTTTATCCCAACTCTTTTTTTATGATTCATATTGTTCTAAAAAAGTGACCCCCATCGTCCCTAGCCCTGTATGGGTAGCAATTGTAGCTCCCACCGGTCGAACAACAAGCTCTTCATATTTAAAACGACTCTCCATCGCTTCCATCAGTTTTATTTTCATATCTTCCTCATTGCTATAAACAATTCCAACGGTTTGATTTTCAATTTGATCGGCTCTAGTTTCAACAATTTCCACGAGCCGTTTGAGTAATCGCTTTTTCCCTCTGACTTTTTCTATAATTTTTACTTCTCCATCTACTACTTCTATTATGGGATTAATTTGTAGCATCGATCCAATAGCCGCTTGGGATTTTGAAATTCTTCCACCTTCAGCTAAGTAGTTCAAATCTGAAACGGTTAAAAGGGTAACTAAATGATCGGCGATGAAACGAATTCGTTCTTCTATTTCATCTATGTTTTTCCCATTATTTTTCATTTTTAATGCGTTAACAACTTGTACTCCGGTACCTAACGAAGCGGTCTTGGAATCGATAATTCGAAGGTCGAAATCAGGATATTCTTCAAGAATTGCTTTGTAAGCAACCAAAGCCGTATCATAGGTTCCTGATAATTTTGATGAAATTGCAATGTAAATGCCACTTTCTTTTTTTGCGCTAATTCATAAAACATTTTTAAGTATTTTGCTACAGGGACTTGGCTCGATTTAGGATGAATTCCTTGTGCGATACTTTGATAAATTTTATCTGGTTGCAATTCTAATACATCTTGATACTCTTCTTCTTTTAAATGGATTTGTAAAGGAAACAAGTGAATATCATTTTCATTTAAAAAGTCTAAACCCAAATCACTAGTTGAATCACACATCAGTTTCACGATTAAAATTTTCTCCCTTTTTTTAGTTAGTAATATAAAGAAATTCTAACTCTCATTTTTGATGAATTAACTTCCCTTTGCATTTTCCACATACATATTTATTAAGATCTATTCTTTTTTTACGTTGGTAAGTTTGACTGCATTCCGAACAAACATAAAGGAGATATTTCTTTTTTTCTAATTCGGTTCGTAAATTATTAACAAAGCGACTCCCTCCTGTTTGAGCGAGTAACTGTTTAAAATCTAGATCTTTATGTTGGTAGCCTTTATTAGCTAGATGAAGATGATAGTGGCAGAGTTCGTGTTTAATCACTCCAATTAGCTCTTTTTCTCCATACAAACTCCAAACACGGGGATTAAATTCTAAATGATGACTCTGTAACAAGTAACGTCCTCCTGTTGTCCGAAGTCGATTATTAAACAAAGCTTGATGTGAAAAAGGAATGGAAAAAAATTCAATAGATATTTTCTCAACAAGTAGTTGTAACTCAGCTTGATTCATGATAACTCCTTTTCGATTATGAGAAAAAATCATAGATAAATGAACAATCGACTCCTTTTTAATAAAGTCGATTGTTCTATTATTTATTAATGATTAGGTAGCATCGTTAAAGCAATTCTTCCCTTATCTCTATCTACAGATTCAATCCAAACAGTCACAATATCCCCTACTCCAACTACATCAGATGGATGCTTAATGAATTTTTGACTTAATTTAGAGATGTGCACCAATCCATCTTGTTTTACTCCAATATCAACAAATGCACCAAAATCAACTACATTTCGAACGGTTCCTTGCATCTCCATGCCTTCTTGTAAATCTTCCACATTCAATACATCTTGTCGAAGAAGAGGCTGCGCGATATCATCTCGTAAGTCTCGACCCGGTTTGGCTAATCCTTGAAGAACATCATGTAAAGTTTCTGTTCCTAATCCAGTCAAGTCCATTGCTTCCTGTTTGTTTAAGGTAGCTAATGCTTCCCTCGCTTCTTGGGTTCCAACATCTTCCATTTTTAACCCTGCTAATTTCAAAATTTCTTTTGCAGCTGGATACGTTTCTGGATGAATATCAGTATTATCCAAAATGTTTTTACCATCTACAATTCGTAAAAACCCAACTGATTGTTGAAATGCTTTTGGACCTAATCGAGCAACCTTTTTTAATTGCGGTCGAGCTGTAAAGGCTCCATTCTCTTCCCGATACTGCACAATATTAGTTGCAATGGTTTTGTTTAGACCAGAAATATTTTGTAAAAGCGGTGCACTTGCGGTATTCAAATTCACCCCTACTTGGTTTACTGCTGTTTCCACTACAAAATCTAATCGTTCTGTTAATTGCTTTTGTGACACATCATGCTGATATTGACCGACTCCAACGGATTGAGGATCAATTTTCACCAATTCCGCTAAAGGATCCTGAAGCCGACGAGCAATACTGACCGCACTTCGTTCTTCCACTTGGAAATCTGGAAACTCTTCTCTAGCAATATCACTAGCAGAATAAACGGATGCACCCGCCTCGTTTACAATCACATAATAAACTGGATGATCTAAAGCTTTTATTTGTTCAGAAACAAATAATTCTGATTCCCTACTAGCTGTTCCGTTTCCAATCGCAACCATTTCTACTTGATATTCATTCAAAAGTTGTAAGAAAGCCTTCCCTGCTGCTGCTCGTTTGGCATCATTTGCCGGTTTATGCGGATAGATGACACTCTTTGCTAGTACTTTTCCAGTAGCATCCACAATCGCTAATTTACATCCTGTACGGTATGCCGGATCAAACCCCATCACAACTTTCCCTTTCAAAGGTGGTTGTAAAAGTAAATTGCGAAGATTGTCTCCAAAGACGTTAATAGCTTGTTCTTCAGCTAATCCTGTCAACTCATTTCGAATTTCTCTTTCAATTGCTGGACCAATAAAACGTTGATAACTATCTTCATATGCCTTTTGTAAATGAGGAACTAAGGGACTATCAGAATCTAGAATGATATTTTTTTCAAACATTCTAAATATATTCTCAGTCTCTACATCCAAGCTTACTTTTAGAATCCCCATTTTCTCTCCACGATTGATAGCCAGCATCCGATGCGGAGCCATCGATCGTACTGGTTCAGAATATTCGTAGTACATTTCAAAAACATCTTTTTCATCTTTGTCCGTATTTTTTACGCTACTAGAAATATTTGCATTTCTTCTAGTGTATTCTCTTATTTTTTCTCTGTATATGGCATGATCACCAATTACTTCAGCCAAAATTTCATGAACTTCATTCAACACATCTTCTATTGTATTTAATTCATTTTCTTCAGAGATAAATTCTTTTGCTTTCTCTTCTATAGAAGGTTGTTTTGAAAAAGTAAACATCCACTCTGCCAAAGGCTCTAAACCTTTTTCTCTTGCGATGGTCGCTTTCGTTCTTTTCTTTTGTTTATAGGGACGATATAAATCTTCTATCTTTTGCATTTTTTCAGCAGCCATAATTTTCTTTTCTAATTCAGGAGTTAACTTATCTTGTTCCCCAATGATTCGAATGACTTCTTGTTTACGGCTTTGTAATTGAGTAAGATACGCATTTCGACTTTCAATTTCACGAATTTGTACTTCGTCCAAGGTCCCCGTCATTTCTTTACGGTATCTTGCAATAAAAGGAACGGTATTCCCTTGTTCTAATAAGTCTAGTACTGCATCAATTTGCTTGGAACTATAGTCACTTAATTCTTTTTTTAATAGTTGGAGGACTGTTTCATTTGTTAGTTCTGTCATTTATCTTCTATACACCCTTTCGAATCCTTCTTCTATACGAAGAGATTCTCCATTTCAAACTCAAGAATATTGATTCATGATTAACTGATTTTCTTCATTTTTACTTATCCTATAATGATTCTTTATGCCCTCTTTGTCAAATATAACACCATGTAAACTTCCGCCAAAGACTGCTCCGCCATCTATTGCAATCTTATTGTCTTCCATCCAAATTTGAGAGTTTTTTTGGTCATCGTGAAATACAAAAGTTGGAGTATGACCAAATACAATTATTTTCCCTGTATTATTTTTTCCTTCATGGAATGGTTCTCGAATCCACAAAAAGTCTCGTGAATCTGTATCTTGCCAATTGTCTTTGGATAAATCTACCCCCGCATGAACAAATAAATACGTTCCCCATTCATAATAGAGCGGCATTCTTTTAATGAAAGCAATTAAATCAGGATATTGTTTTTTGATTTTCTCTGCTAGATCAATTGGGGTTATTTGTGATATATCTTCCCCACCTAATAGAGTTTGGATTGTTTTTCCACCACCATTCAAATAATAATTAGCAGCGTACTGATCCGGTGAATCGAGGAAGTTTAGAAGGATATCTTCATGATTTCCTTTTACACAAATTGCTCCTTGTTGCTCACAAAGATCTTTTACTAGTAGAAAACACTCTTTTGGATTCTCACCACGATCACCTAAATCTCCTACAAAAAGTAATTGCTGTTCTACTGGATTCCAAAATTTTAAAAGTTCTTTCAACATTGAAATTTCTCCATGTACATCTCCTACTGCAAAAATTTCTTTTTTCATTTTGAGTCCTCCTTCATCTTCATCATCTATATCTTATCATATTTATTCAAGAACTCTGTAAGCCTTTCCCACTCTCAAATCACCCTAAACACGAACAATTAGAGTTTTTTTAATAAAAACATTCATTTTTAGTATTGAATGTATCCTAGCGTTCCTATATACTGAACGAGTGCTGTTGGGATACTGAACATTGTCTTTATTCTTATTTTTTTACCTAAACACACAAAAAAATGTAAAAGGGGTTTTTCTTAACCATGTTAAATGTAGAAAAATTTTTTAAATTGAAAGAGTTGGATACTACCGTATCTACTGAGTTCATGGCTGGAGTCACTACGTTCTTTGCAATGTCTTATATCATTTTCGTTAACCCAGCTATTCTATCTCTAACAGGAATGCCTAGTCAGGCAGTATTCCTAGCAACGATCATTTCTGCAGCAGCCAGCACTTTGTTGATGGGATTATTTGCTAATGTGCCTTATGCTTTAGCACCGGGTATGGGGTTAAATGCCTTCTTTACATATACAGTTGTATTTGCACTTGGCTTTACTTGGCAGCAAGCTCTTGCAATGGTGTTCTTATGCGGAATCGTAAATGTAATTATTACCATAACTAAGTTTAGAAAAATGATTATTAAATCTATTCCAGAATCATTACAGCATGGAATTAGTGCGGGTATTGGAGTATTCATCTCTTATATTGGAATTAAAAATGCTGGCTTCCTAGAATTTACTTCTGATGTTGGAAATATTCTTTCCGTTAATGGAACTACATTTGATCCAAGTACTGAAGCGTATTCTGGCGGAATTGGCACGTTTGTTACTAGTGGTGGAATTGTTCCTCAATTAGTAGACTTCACTCAACGCCCTGCAATTCTTGCCTTGATTGGACTTATTGTTACGATTATTCTTCTTGTAAGAAATGTACGAGGTGCAATTCTTATTGGAATTGTTGTCACAACTCTTTTGGCTATTCCAATGGGCATTGTGTCTATTACACCGGAAGTTTTATCCGCAAACTCTCTAGGAACTGCGTTCTCTGAGTTAGGTACAACATTTGGTGCGGCTTTTGGGAAAGAAGGGATGCTTTCTTTGTTTAACGATCCTAATAGACTTCCTCTTGTTTTGATTACAATATTCTCTTTCAGTCTTTCTGATACATTTGATAGCATTGGCACATTCATCGGAACAGGCCGTCGTACTGGTATTTTTTCTGAAGAAGATGAGCTTATGTTAGAAAGTGGTTCTGGTTTTAAAACTAAAATGGATAAAGCTTTGTTTGCAGATTCTATTGGTACGATTCTTGGATCCATATTTGGTTCCTCTAACGTAACTACTTTTGTAGAAAGTGCAGCTGGAATTGGCGCTGGAGGTCGTAGTGGTTTGACTTCTGTTGTTGTAGCGGGTCTATTCGTTATCAGTGCATTCTTTGCTCCTTTAATTGGAATCGTTCCTGCAGCCGCAACTGCACCTGCTTTAATTATTGTTGGAATTATGATGATGTCTTCGTTTAAAGAAGTAAACTGGACGGACTTGGAAGATGCTGTTCCGGCATTCTTCGCTTCTATCTTCATGGGACTTTCCTACAATATTTCTTATGGGATTGCTGCTGGCTTCATTTTTTATGTAATTGTTAAAGTAGTTAAAGGAAAAGCGAAAGAAATTCATCCTATTCTTTGGGGAGCAGCTGGACTTTTCTTACTTAACTTTGTTATGATGGCTTTTCTTTAATAATTAAGACATTATTAGTTGCGTAGAAAAATAAAAACCTTTATAATTGACTCGAGTGTTAAAGTAAATATCTCCATAGGGGAGTAACTAGCAGTTCCGACTGTGGTAGCATCAACAATAAGTAGAGTCTTCACTGTTCTGCTGGTGTTATCTTAAATAGTGAGACTTATGCAAATAGAAATGTTCCGTAGGTACATTTCACTGCATAAGTCTCTTTTCTTTTAACTCTAAAAAACGAAAAACAAGGAGGAAAAATATTGTCAACAGAACAAGTAAAGAAAATATTTTATGCTCAAGATGAAGCAACTGTTCTTCAAGAATTAGAAACGACAAAAGAAGGATTATCAGATGCAGAGGCGTCTAAGCGAATTACAGATTTTGGTCCAAACTCTATCGAATTAGGTAAGAATCGAACATTACTTCAGAAATTCTTGGATCAATTCAAAGACTTTATGATTCTTGTATTATTATTTGCTGCAATCATTTCAGCTACTGTTGGTGGTGAAATTGCAGATGCGATCATTATTCTTGCGGTTGTCATTATTAATGCTTTCCTAGGTGTCTTCCAAGAACAAAAAGCAGAGGAAGCAATCGAAGCCTTACAAAAAATGGCTTCTCCACTAGCTAACGTTCGTCGTAACGGAAGAATGGTTCAACTGAAGTCAGAAGAAATTGTTCCTGGTGATATCATTGTTTTGGAAGCTGGGAATGTGGTACCTGCTGATATGCGTCTGTATGATATCAGTTCATTGAAGGTTGAAGAAGCTGCGCTTACTGGAGAATCTGTACCTGTTGATAAGAAATTAGAAATAGTACCTGAAAATGCACCTTTAGGAGACCGAAAAAATATGGCCTTCTCTTCTACCAATGTTACTTATGGTCGTGCTGAAGGAGTAGTCGTAGGAACGGCTATGAATACTGAAGTGGGTAAAATTGCTCATATGCTTCAAAATACAGAAGAAAAGAAAACCCCTCTTCAACAAAATCAAGATCAACTTGGTAAATTCTTGACGATTCTAATCTTGGTTATTGCCGTTGTTATGTTCTTTATTGGTATTTATTCTGGTCAAAGAACATGGTTAGAGATGTTAATGGTTTCGATCTCTGTTGCTGTCGCTGCTATACCAGAAGGATTACCTGCCATCTCTACTATCATCCTTGCATTAGGAACTCAAAAAATGGCAAAAAGAAACGCTTTAGTTCGTAAGTTACCTGCAGTTGAAACACTAGGTGGTACAGAAATTATTTGTTCTGATAAAACAGGTACCTTGACTCAAAATAAAATGACGATTGAGAAAGTTTACTATAATGGTCAGGTTCATGATTCTACTGAAGAAATTGATTTAACTCTACCTTTAGTAAAAACGATGAACTTTGCAAATGATACTAAAATTTCTTCTGATAATTCCTTAATTGGAGATCCAACTGAAACTGCTTTAGTTCAGTTCTCCTTAACAAAAGGATTTAATATCGAAGATGAGTTAGAAGTAACTCCTCGTGTAGGAGAGGTACCTTTTGATTCAGATCGTAAATTAATGTCTACTATTCATCCAGATCAAGATCGTTTTACCGTTTATACAAAAGGGGCACCAGATGAACTCTTGAAGCGCTGTACCTCTATTGTTAAAAATGGAAAAGTTACTCCTCTTACAGAAGCTGATCGAAATGAAATCCTGGACTCGAACCATAGCATGGCTATACAAGCACTACGCGTGTTAGCAATGGCCTACAAATCGATTGATACTGTTCCAGAAGAAACTACTTCTCAAACAGTAGAACAAGACTTAATTTTTGCTGGTTTAGTTGGAATGATTGACCCAGAGCGTCCAGAAGCTAAAATGGCTATTGCAGAAGCTAAACAAGCAGGAATCCGTACGATTATGATTACTGGTGATCACAAAGATACAGCTTCCGCTATTGCTAAACGCTTAGGAATCTTAAATAGCGAACATACAGATAATTCTGTTATAACTGGTTCAGAGTTGGATGCAATTCCACAAGAAACCTTTCTTAAAACGGTTCAAGAGTACGCTGTTTATGCACGTGTTTCTCCAGAACATAAAGTACGAATCGTAAAAGCTTGGCAAAGTCAAAACAAAGTAGTAGCAATGACAGGTGATGGTGTAAATGATGCTCCTTCCTTGAAACAAGCTGATATCGGAATAGGAATGGGAATCACTGGAACTGAAGTATCAAAAGGTGCTTCTGATATGGTTTTAGCTGATGATAACTTCGCTACGATTGTCCATGCAGTTGAAGAAGGACGTAAAGTATTCTCCAACATTCAAAAAGCAGTTCAATATTTACTTTCTGCTAACTTAGGTGAAGTTTTAACTCTCTTTATTGCTACCTTATTAGGTTGGCACATCCTAGAACCAATTCATTTGCTATGGATCAACTTAGTTACTGACGTGTTCCCTGCAATTGCATTGGGGTTAGAAGAAGCAGAAGAAGATATCATGGAGCAAGCTCCTCGTGGGAATTCATCTAATTTCTTCTCAAATGGAGTTATGGCTAGTTTAGTTTATCAAGGGATTTATGAAGGTGCTATTACTTTATTTGTCTTCTGGCTTGCTACCTTCCATTACGGATGGGACCTTCATATTGGTGAAGCAATGGCATTCTTAACACTTGGATTTATTCAATTGTCCCATGCCTTTAACTGTAAATCAGTATTCAAATCACTATTCTCTATTCGTCCATTTGGAAACAAACAATTTAACTTAGCTATACTCGTTTCACTTGTTCTGATGTTGGTGGTAGTATTCACACCTGGTTTAAATACCATTTTTGGAATCTATGACATGACTGGACAACAGTGGATGATTATTATTCTTGCAGCATTATCTGTTATACCTTTTGTGGAGATTGCTAAAGCAATCTTACGTGGAATTGGTTATGACGATAAAGTAAATAAACTAAAAATGTAATAACAAAAAAGGGTTTCGGAATTAATCATTCCGAAACCCTTTTTTTATTGTTATCTCATCGTTACAAATTCTTCTGCTCCAGTTGGATGAATAGCAACTGTATCATCAAAGTTTGCTTTTGTAGCACCCATCTTGACTGCTACTGCAAAACCTTGAATCATCTCATCTACACCAAAACCAATTCCATGCAATCCAACGATTTTTTCTTCTTCACCTACACAAACTAATTTCATTCGTACTGCTTGACGATGGCTTGTAACGGCTGAGTACATCGAAGAAAATGAAGATTGGTATGTAGTTACTTTTTCTGCACCAAATTGACCAATTGCTTGGCCTTCACTTAAACCAATTGTTCCAATTGGTGGATGACTGAAAATAACCGTAGGAATATTTGTATAATCTAATTTTTCATTTGGTTTATTATTAAATAATCGTTCAGAAAGTCTTCTTCCAGCTGCTATAGCCACTGGAGTTAGCATTTGATTTCCTACTACATCTCCCAAGGCATAAATACCTTTTGCATCTGTATTTTGATATTCATCAACGATAATAAATCCATTTTTATCTAATTTTACATCTGTTGCATTCAAGTTCAAGCCATTTGTATTTGGTCCTCTTCCGATCGCCCAAATAATTTTATCGAAGCTTTCTTCTCTTCCATCATCGGAAACCAAAGTAAAAGTACCATCTTCATTTTTTCTAGCTTCTTTAGGATTAAAGTGCGTGTGTAACGTTGGTCCATCTTTTTTCATTTCTTCCACTAATCCATCTACTATATAAGGGTCATAGCTTCGTAAAGGACGATCATGACGTACAAAAATGTGAGCATCCACACCTAATGTATTTAATACTCCAGCTAATTCAACTGCAATATATCCTGCTCCAACTATTCCAACTTTTTTAGGTAACTCTTTCCATTCAAAGAAGTCATCTGAGGTTTCACCAAATTCACAACCTGGAATAGATGGCACTAACGGATAGGCTCCTGTAGCTATTAAAATATGTTTCGCCCGAATTTTTTCTCCGCCGACTTCAATCGTGTTTGAATCAATAAATGTAGCATGTCCATAGATTACTTCTACATTTCGACGCTCAAATCCTGCATCATAAGAGTTTCTAGACCGTTCGATATATGCATCTCTATTTTTTAAAAGAGTCTGGAAATCAAACGTAGTATCATTGCTAGTAAATCCATAGTCGGGGCCATATTTATGAATTGCATCAGATACCTCTGCTGCATACCACATAATTTTCTTTGGGACACAACCAATATTTACACAAGTTCCCCCCAGTAAGTCTTTTTCGATTACAGCAGTTTTCGCTCCATGTTCCGCAGCACGGTTCATTGTAGCAATTCCTCCGCTTCCTCCACCAATTGAAATAAAATCAAATTCTCTCACATATTTCTTCCTCTCTATTACTTATTGGGTAACACTTGAATGATCATTAACGATTATATTTTATCTTTTTATAATACTTTCCTATCTTACTCTATCTATCCTCGATTTTCTAACCATATGCAATTCAAGGTTTGTGACGCTGGAACGATGGCATCATATTTCCCATGATTATCATAGGCTTTAAAGTATAGTTTACCCTCTTCATTATATCCATATGCGTAGACGAGCAGCCAATGGTTTTTATAAGAACTATTAAAAAGAATGGTCGTACCTACTACAACAGGAACTGGATCACTCCCACCTAAAATTTGTGGAACGATTCTTTCGGAAATAATCCCAGTGTTTACTTTCCAAAAGGGAATATCTTTTAGCATTTTTTTAATCCATATGCCACATCCCAAATAAACGTTCCTTTATATGGCATGAAGTCATCGACTACAGTCTGCATCCCTTTCAATAAGGAATCTCTCTTTAAACTTCTTTTGGTTTTTTGATAGACTGCATCATGCAACAATACTGCACTAGAATACGTACCACAGATTCCTGGATTCACCTTATTGATCCATCCACGATACTTTCGAAAACGCGAGGATGGTAAACCTATCCATTGTTCAGGTAGATCTTCTTTTTTTAAATAATTCGATTTTTTTTTATGATCCATTTTAGAAATACCTCTGTCTTCCATCTATAATAATCCTACAAATGACAGCAAAACCCCTATAACTCCGCAAATGAAAATAATCAAAATAGAATCTACTTTCCATTTTCGTAAAGCTACAGTAGCAGAAACTAGTATAATCAATGCGACCATATTAATATTTACTCCAAGAAGAGAAATTCCTCCCGTTTGAAAGATTGCTGGCACTAATAAAGAAGCACCGGCTGATCCAATCAGTGCGACAACAGCGGGACGTAATCCTGCTAGTATTCCTTGCATCGTATCTACACTTCGATACTTATAATAAATTTTTGCTAAGATGATTGCAATGATAACGGAAGGAGTAATCGTTCCTAGTGTAGCTGCTATTGAACCTAATAACCCAGCTACTTTCGTACCTACAAAAGTAGCTGCATTAATCGCGATAGGTCCAGGAGTAATTTGAGAAATAGTAACAATATCCGTGTACTCTTGAAGAGTGATCCATCCTTGGCTACTTACAACTTCATTCTCGATTAAAGGTAAAGATGCATACCCACCACCGATTGTAAAAAGGCCAATTTTGAAAAATGAATAAAACAGTTTCAAATAAATCAAGTTATACTCCCCCTCTCTTCACTTTCCACATATTATTAAAGAAGCCTAGTAATCCTGCTACCACAATAATTAAAATAATATTCAACTTAAATACAAATCCAGCTAAAAATGCACCAACTAAAATGATAGCATTGACAACATCTTTCGTCTTTAAAACTTCTTTGGCCATATTAAAAACTACATTTAAAATAACAGCAACTACACCAATCTGCATTCCAAACATCATTGCTTCTACAATAGGATTGTTTTGAAACTGCATATAAAAAAAGAAATAATGGTAATAATAAATAACGGTGGACTAACCGTTCCTAAAACGGTTGTGAGCGCTCCTGATAATCCTGCAATACGATATCCAATTAATATGGACGTATTCACAGCCAAAACTCCTGGCATCGATTGTCCGATTGCCACTAAATCCAGCATTTCTTCTGTTTCAATCCAACCCAAATCTTCTACAAATTTCTTTTGCATTAAAGGAACAATCACGTATCCTCCACCCACTGTAAAGGCACTCAACACAAAGGTAGATTTTAATAATGTCCAGTACAGAGATCCTGTTTTTTCTTTTCTTTCCATCTAGAATTTTCCTACTCTCTCCGATTATATATATAATAGCAATCGTTATTTTACCAAACTTATTACGCAATGTAAAAATTGCTACATGTAAAATTAGATAAAAAAAGAGAGCAGGACAAAAGGCATTTAAGAAAATGATTAAGAAATAGAAAAAAGCTGAGACAAATGTCTCAGCTCTTTTCTACGTTTAGTCAAAATAAATGGAATCAAAATAAATTTCTCGATCTTTTAATTCTTCTTTTGATTGATCTGTTAGTCCCATTGTGCCTTCAAAGTTTTTTTCAAAGCGATCCAAATTTACTACTACGATTCCTATCGTAGAATGTTCGGACTCCATATATGTTTGAGTAATCAATAGTTTCGAATCTTGTTTTACTATATGAAAGTACGGTTCTTCTGAAAATGTATTTGATTGTATTGGAATGATCTTTTCATTAATCAATTTCTGATTTTCTACATCATAAATGGTTACTTGGAAATGCTCTTCGCTCTTCTCAACGAAGATTACATTTCCATCGCCTACTACGTAGCGAATATGATTATCTGTTAGTTCATATGGAAGAAAAATTTTTTCCGTATCTTTTGTCTCAGGATTGTAGATTTGGTAATCATTTTCAATTTTTTCATCCTGCCACTCTTGTCCTGCTACTTCTTCATACAGATAGCTTCGTTTATTTAAAAGGAATTTCGGATTTTCTGTATCTAAAACTTCAATATATAAAGTAGTATCCCCAGACCAATAATCAAAAGAATCACTCGCTTGAATCTCATCAACTATTTCCCCTGTTTCCCAATTATATATATACGTATTGTATTTTTGTGTTTGAGCTGTATTTACGTAAGCTTGAATAGCCAAATAAGGTCCTGCCTTAGAAATATTGTGATAAGAAATAAATTCAATTTCATCCAAAGACTCAATATTTATTTCTTTAGTAGTTACTTCTTTTGTCGCTTTATCTAGTTTTTCTATTTGAATGGCAACTTTATTTTCTCCGTCTTTACTCCAATTTCTACTATAATCATTGGTATAAAAAAGATCGTCCTCTTCTTCCGTGAAATTATTATAGGAATATTGTTTCTTTCTCATAAATGTTCGATACTCGTTTTGCCATCTTTTCATGTCAGATGATTGATAGGTATAAATAGACCCTAACAAAACACTATCTAATCGCTTTGTCCCTTCCGGTGAGATGTCAAGAGACATAGAACCATCATTTTCTACGGCTGTTGTATAATGCAGGTTCTCAATTTCATTGAGATTTCCTTCGACTACTTTAAAATTAAAAGAACTTTTTTGTGGATCTGCCAAGAACGGTTGGGCATAATAGACTCCTAGTACAAACGTAAAAATAATACTGAGGAGAAGAATCGCTATTTTTTTATTTTTCATTCTTTTTTCTCCCTATACGTTTATTTTTTCATTAAGAAGTTTACGACTAACTAGAACAGAAATGATGAACAGAACTACCCCAAAAGCAATCATGAACATCAGTGTCTCTATAGGATACAAGTATTCAAACCAGCCTATTGCATATAATCCTCTAAATAATAAGATAATCCCTGCTACAATTCCCACATCTAATAGAATCCCTTTCCACTTGAAACTCAATTCGATTAGGATCATCATAAACACAGTAGCTAAAGCACTGATTCCCAATGTATAGTGAAGAATAAAATCAATAAGAGTGGTTGGTAGAATCATATAAAAAGGTTGGAAATAGAGCATAAATTGACGAAGACCATTCGTTTGATAAAGTTGTGCCGGTGTAATCATTACTAATAATTTTTCTTCTAAAATAATAAGAAGTAACTGAATCGCTAATAAGCCTAAAATCATAAATAAAAGAGTTATAAATTTAGATAAAAAGACGCTCATACGTGAACCGGGTAAGGTTAACAGACGATAAGAAAAACTATTTTTTCCAAGCCAATCACGATACCAAATCGCTACTGTATAAATTGCTAAAATAATAATTCCTAATACAATAGAAAAGAAATAATAGCTATTATTAGCAATCTCTAAAAATTGTAGAGGTCCATGTTCATTTAAAAAATCTACCGCATTTCCTTGGCTATTTTTTTGATACTCATTAAAAGTAGCCATAAAATGATTACGAGTCTGAAAAACAGCAAAGACTTGTAATCCAACAATCATGCCAATCAAGATCAGATAAGCATACTTAATTCGATCTAATTCATAAACAAGTAAATCTGTAAATTTTTTCACGATTGATACACCTCTCTCATTACATCGATGATTGATTTACCTTCTGTTTCACGAATTTCTTCTGCATAAAAATCTTTTTGAATTGCTCCCATTTGTAACATAACAACTCGGTCTAATAGAAACTCTACTTCTTCAATGTGATGGGTCGCTAGTAAAACTCCCTTATTAGTAATTAAATTGCTCGTAAATACTTCTAAAATTTGCTCTCGAGCAAACATATCTACTCCGGACAACGGTTCATCCATCAAAAAGTAGTCAGCATCTAGAGATAAACCTAACAAGAAATTAATTTTTGCTTGATTCCCTTTTGAATAATCTTTTAATTTTTCATCCGGATTTAATTTAAAAAAGCTAATTAATTCAGTGGCTTTATCTTTATTCCAATTTTGATAGTAGATTTCCATAAAATTCATTGCTTCTTGAATATTCATATTTCCTGGCATCTTCAATGTATCAGGAATATAAGAAATTTTTTCAAACGATTGATGGGTTAATTTTTTTCCGTCTAATAAAATTTCGCCTTTATCAATTGGATTGAGCTGCATAATGCTATTCATTAGTGTCGTTTTCCCTGTTCCATTCAATCCAGTTATACAAGTAACTTCATTTGGCTTTATAGAAAAACTGATTCCCTTTAACACATTTTTATTTTTAAATGATTTATGTACATCACGAAGTTCAATCATTTTTTTCTCCTCTCCATACTTTTTTTGTAATAAGGGAATGATATCTTGTATTTCTAATCCCATTGGTTTTATAACCGCTATAAAATCATCTAGTGCCGTATGAATCATATCTTTGCGTAACATTTGTATGGTTGAACGATCTTCTGTAATTCTACTGGGAGAGTTCCCTTCTGTATAAATCAAGCCTTGTTCCTCCATTTCTTTATATGCACGCTGAGCTGTGTTGGGGTTTATTTTAAACAAAACAGCTAGCTCCCTTCGAGAAGGAACGTCACTACCTGGTTTATATTCCCCGTTCGCAATTCTTTCTTTAAAGTATGTAATAATTTGTTCATAAACGGGACTTCGGCGATTAAATTCCATGAGGTCTCATCCTCCTTTTCTCTATTTAGACATAGTGTATTAACAGACTAATACGTACACAACAAAAAAATAGTTGGCTACATTCTTATGTATTATATGGGTAGTACACTTCTTTGTCAATACAAAGAGAACCAAATAGAATTCTATTAGTAAGTCTATTTGATTCTCTATTATATATGGTTGTTAGTTGTTTTTTGAGTCTTGGACTTGCTTTAGAAGAGTCTGCTCATGTAAGAAGCAAGTCATTGTAGAGGAAAGATCGTTTTCTGACTATATTTTTTTAGATTCTTACGATTTTTATTAATCATAGTAATTTACTTTTACTTTACGAGCAGCTCTAGTTTCATCTAATCGGCTTACCGATTTATGATGAGGAGCTGTTTGCACTACTTCCGGATTTTCAATGGATTCTCTGGCAATTTTTTGCATCGTTTGGACAAATTCATCTAAAACTTCTTTTGATTCAGTTTCCGTTGGTTCAATCATCATTGCTTCTTCCACTACTAATGGGAAGTAAACGGTAGGAGCATAGAACCCAAAATCTAATAATCGTTTCGCAATATCCAGGGTTCGAACTCCTTGCTTTTTTTGTGTCTTTCCAGAAAGTACAAATTCATGCATACAAATTTGATCATACGGAAGTACATAATCTTTTTTTAATTGTTCTGAAAGGTAATTTGCATGTAAAACAGCACTTTCCGAAACCTTACGCAAACCGATTGGCCCCATCGTGCGAATATAAGTAAAGGCTCGAACTAATACACCAAAGTTTCCGTAGTAGCCTTTTACCCTACCAATTGAATCTGGATAATCATAAGATAAGTGATAGTTTTCTTCTTTTTTATAACTTGTGGTACCGGTAAAAAAGGAAGTAGATACTCTTTAACTCCTACTGGTCCCGCACCAGGTCCACCACCGCCATGTGGCGTACTAAATGTTTTGTGTACATTAAGATGAACGATATCAAAACCCATTAATCCTGGAGTTGTTTTAGCTAAAATAGCATTTAAGTTTGCTCCATCATAATATAGTAACCCTCCTACACCATGAATGATTTCTGCAATTTCTATAATATCTTTTTCAAATAAGCCAAGGGTGTTGGGATTAGTAAGCATTAGCGCGGCTGTATCTGGACCTACTTGTTGACGTAATACGTTTAAATCAACAAGTCCTTCCTTCGTTGAAGGGATGCTGACCACATCGTACCCTGCTATATATGCACTCGATGGATTGGTTCCATGTGCACTGTCTGGAACAAAAACTTTTTTTCGTTTGTATTCTCCATTTTTTTCATGATACGCACGAACCATCATCAAACCGGTCCATTCCCCTTGTGCCCCAGCAGCAGGTTGCAGAGAAATCCCACCCATACCGGTAATGACCTTCAAATCCTCTTGAAGCTCAAACATCAATTGTAAAGCTCCTTGAATGGTCTCTTCAGGTTGATAAGGGTGTATGTTAGCAAAACCATCTAGTCTTGCTGTTACTTCATTTATTTTGGGATTATATTTCATCGTGCAAGATCCCAACGGATAAAACCCATTTTCAATTCCGAAGTTATTCTGTGATAACCTTGTATAATGCCGCATCAATTGTAACTCACTGACTTCAGGCAATCTTGCTGGTTGTTTCCGAATCAAATGAGGAGCGATTTTTTTTGTTAAATCATATGTAGGAACATCCGATGTGGAAAGACTATATCCAATTCTACCTACTTTACTTTGTTCAAATAAAAGTGGATTTTCTTTTTTATTTTCGATCATTTTTCTGTCCCCCTAACGCTTCAACTAATCGATCCATTTCTTGTTTAGAACGCTTTTCTGTTGCACAAAGTAACATGTGCATGGGCATTCCATAGTCTTTTTCTAAACTATACCCACCCATTATTCCCACGTCTAATAACTGTTGATTCATTTTTTCAGCTTCTATTGGTAATTCCACTACAAACTCATTAAAGTAAGGACCATCATTATAGATCGAAAATCCTTTTTCAATCAACTTCTCTGCCAAGTAAGAGGCATTGTTAAAATTTAACTGAGCGATTTCTTGGATACCGTTCCTTCCTAATGCCGCCATACAAACAGCTGATTGCAAAGCATTCAGTGCTTGGTTCGAACTCATATAGGAAGTAGCCTTTTCTCGACGGATATGCTGCTCCCGTACTTGTAAAGCTAATACAAAACCGCGATTTCCTTTTGCATCTTCAGTTTCTCCTACCATCCTACCTGGAACTCTTCGGATATTTTTTTTAGTAACAGAAAAATATCCACAATGAGGTCCACCAAAAGACATTGGAATACCTAATGACTGAGTATCTCCCACAACAACGTCAGCTCCTAAATGTCCTGGAGCTTCTAGCAATCCTAGTGCCAATGGATTTGCTATTACAATCAGTTGGATGGAGGTTCCTTCTAACAATCGTTTAACAGCTTGAATATCTTCAATGGTTCCCAAAAAGTTAGGATATTGTATGGCAACTGCTGCAACTTCATCCGTGAGAGCCTTACTAAGTTTTTCTAAATCAGTACAATCTTTTAATAAGGGAATCTCTTCAATTTCTATTCCTCGACCAACTGCTGCGGTTTTAACAATGCTTCTTCCTTCTGGATGAATCCCCATAGATAATAAAACTTTATTTTTCTTTGTCACATTTTGAGCTAACCCAACTGCTTCTGATAAAGAAGTAAATCCATCATATAATGAAGAATTCGTAACTTCCATTCCTGTCAATTCACTGATCATCGATTGAAATTCAAAAATAGCTTGTAGCTCTCCTTGGCTGGCTTCTGCTTGATAAGGAGTATATGCTGTATAAAATTCAGAACGAGAAATAACCGCATCTACTACACTAGGAATGTAGTGATCATAGGTACCCGCACCTAAAAAGAATGGCATTTCAGTTGCAGAGATGTTTTTTTTCGCCATTTTTTGCATCATTTGAAGGAGTTTATACTCCGAGAGTGAATCTGGGATTTCTAAGTTATCTTTTAAACGGATTTCTGGAGGAATGGTTTGAAAGAGTTCTTTTATTGACTCGACTCCTACCACTTGAAGCATTACTTGTATATCTTCGGGAGTATCCGGTAAATACCGAAAAATTTCTGGATCCATAAACTTACTCCTCCTCTTCAACCAAAGTATTGTATTCTTCCTGGCTTAATAAACCTTCTAATTCAGCGGGATTAGCTAATGTAATTTCTACCATCCAGCCTTCATCAAGTGGAGAATCATTCACTACTTCTGGATTCTCATCTAGAGACTCGTTTTGTTTTACAATCATTCCAGTTACTGGTGTGTAAACTTCCGAAACTGACTTCACCGATTCAACTGTAATAATCTCTTCACCTGCAGTAACTTCTTTCAGACCTGCTGTATAATCAACAAAAACGATATCTCCTAATTGATTAGAAGCATGCTCCGTAATCCCTACACGCACGGTATTCTCTCCTACTAGACTTACCCACTCATGTTCTTTTGTAAAGTAGATTTTTGGTTGAGTCATTTTTATCTCTCCTAAGTTTTTATTTCAAAAAAGTTTTTTTAACAACTTCAGCTTGAATATATTTATTTCGAATTTCAATTTTTATTTTTGTGCCCATCTTTGAATAGGCTTCATCAATCAAAGCCATTCCAATCCCTTTATGTAAGGTGGGAGACATCGTTCCAGATGTTACCACTCCAATGTGCTGGTCTTCTTCTGAATAAACATTGTACCCATGGCGCGGAACCCCTCTCTCCAAAGTAATAAAGCCAACTATTTTTTGTGTTACTCCTACTTCTTTTTGTTTTAGTAATGCTTCTTTTCCTATAAAGGGAGATTCTTTTTTTAATTTCACCGCAAAGTTCAATCCTGCTTCTAAAGGGGTCTGTTCCTCTGATAATTCTTGTCCGTATAATGGCAGTCCAGCTTCTAATCGCAAGGTGTCACGAGCTCCTAATCCGCAAGGTAACCCGTCTATTTCGCGAATGGCATCAATAAAAAATTCCCATAATTCTCTCGTCTTTTTTGTATCAACATAAAGTTCAAATCCATCTTCTCCCGTATATCCCGTTCTTGAAATTAGAATGGAAGGAATCCCACTTATCGTTTGTTGAACTAAAAAATGATGACGTGATATATTTTTTAAGTCTGTATCAGTCATTTTTTGTACAATCATTTCAGCACTAGGCCCCTGAACAGCTATTAAGCCCATTTTCTCAGAAATATCTTTCAGTTCTACATTCCCTACCAGATATAGCTTCATCCACTCAAATACTTTTTTAGTATTACTAGCATTACAAACTAACATAAATTCTTCAGTACAGTAGCGATAGAGCATTACGTCATCTACTACTCCACCATTTTCTGTACACAGTAGATTATATTGCACAGAATAGTCCTGCATTTTTGAAACATCATTTGTTAACAGCCGATCTAAATATGTTTCTGCATTTGGACCTGTTATCATTATTTCACCCATATGAGAGCAGTCGAAGATTCCTACTTTTTCACGAACTGCTTCATGCTCTTTTAAAATACTTGAAAATTGAATAGGCATCGCCCACCCTCCAAAATCAGCTACCTTGATTCCTTGTTCTCGATAATAATTATAGAGTGGTGTTTGTTTTAAAGTTTGGTTTTCTACCACATTATTTTCCCCCTTTTCTATCAATCAATATTTCATTTAACTACTAAATCAAGTAAGGGCTTACATTTACTTCCAGTGGAATACTTCCGTTCTATTTCTTCACTACTATTTTAACATAGCGCAGAATGAAATAACGAACTTCCTTCTCTTTTTAATAATCATTTTTATACTTCCGATTGCGTGATAAAATATTTCATTGTAAAATGAAAAGATACATTCAACATTAAAATATTATTAAAAAAAATAGTGAGGTGTCCGTTTGAAAAAAGTACTAGTAGCAAATCGAGGCGAGATCGCCATTCGGATTTTTCGTGCCTTGAGTGAATTAGATATCTCCACTGTCGGAGTCTATGCACAAGAAGACGAAGGGTCTGTTCATCGATTTAAAGCAGATGAAGCCTATTTATTAGGAAAAGGAAAGAAACCTATTGATGCTTATTTAGATATTGAAGGACTCATCTCTATTGCAAAAAATTCGAGAGCCCAAGCAATTCACCCCGGATACGGCTTCCTTTCAGAAAACATTGAATTTGCAAGACGTTGCCAAGAAGAGAATATTATTTTTATCGGTCCGTCTCTTCATCATCTTGATATATTTGGTGATAAAATAAAAGCAAAAGAAGCTGCCATTGCAGCAGGTGTAGCTTCTATCCCAGGTTCAAACGGTCCTGTTACTTCTGAAAAAGAGGTTCAAGATTTTGCAGAAGAATATGGATATCCAGTCATCATTAAAGCTTCTCTGGGAGGCGGTGGTAGAGGGATGCGTGTGGCACATTCAAAAGATGAGATTCATGATGCCTTTGACCGCGCCCGTAGCGAAGCGCAATCTGCTTTTGGAAATGAAGAAATATATGTAGAAAAATATATTCAAAATCCGAAACATATTGAAGTTCAAATTTTAGGTGATCAGCATGGAAACATTGTCCATTTGTATGAACGTGATTGCTCTGTACAACGTCGTCATCAAAAGGTCGTTGAGGTCGCACCCTGCATCGATATGCCTGACCAGCAACGAGCTAAAATTTGTGATGCTGCCCTACAACTCATGAATCACATTGGATATATAAATGCTGGAACCGTTGAGTTCTTGGTAGAAGGAGACCGTTTTTATTTTATTGAGGTAAATCCCCGCGTTCAAGTTGAACATACCATTACAGAAATGATTACCGGAATTGATATTGTACAAGCACAAATCCAGATTGCGATGGGTCTGGACTTACATCAAGAAATTGGTATTCCTAAACAAGCTGATATCCCTTTGATTGGAGCGGCAATCCAATGTCGAATTACGACAGAAGATCCTTTAAATCAATTTTTCCCAGACACTGGGAAAATAAATACATACCGTTCTCCAGGTGGTTTTGGAATTCGGTTAGATGCTGGAAACGGGTTCCAAGGAACAGTTGTAACTCCTTTCTTTGATAGCTTACTAGTGAAAGTGTGCGTACAAGCTCCTACATTTAAACAAGCAACTAGAAAAATGGAGCGTGCTTTACGTGAGTTTCGAATTCGTGGCGTAAAAACAAATATTCCTTTTTTACGAAATGTAGTTAGCCACGATATCTTTTTATCTGGAAAAGCAAAAACAACCTTTATCGATTCCAATCCAATTTTGTTTGAATATCCTGAAACGTTAAATCGCGGAAATAAAACTCTCGATTATATTGGCACAACTACAATAAATGGCTTCCCGGGTATTTCTAAAGCACCTAAAAAATATTATGAAAAACCAAGAATTCCAACTCAACTAGAATCCCTGCCTACTTCTTTAATTTCTGCTAAAACTATTTTAGATGAGCAAGGAGCTGAAGCAGTTAGCCATTGGGTTTCCAATCAAAAAGAAGTTCTTTTAACCGATACTACTTTCCGGGATGCTCATCAAAGTTTATTAGCAACTAGAATGCGAACTTCTGATTTATTAAATATTGCCCAAGAAACT
Source organism: Jeotgalibaca sp. MA1X17-3 (assembly GCF_021513155.1). Classification (NCBI taxonomy): domain Bacteria; kingdom Bacillati; phylum Bacillota; class Bacilli; order Lactobacillales; family Carnobacteriaceae; genus Jeotgalibaca; species Jeotgalibaca sp. MA1X17-3. The sequence goes on along the minus strand of NZ_CP090983.1, from coordinate 1,037,837 downwards.
CAAAAAGCAATTCCTCAATTATTCTCCAATGAAATGTGGGGAGGAGCAACTTTTGACGTTGCTTATCGCTTTTTAAACGAAGACCCCTGGGAGAGACTTCGAAAATTACGAGAATTAATGCCAGATACACTATTCCAAATGCTCTTTCGAGGTTCGAATGCAGTTGGGTATCAAAACTTCCCTGATAATGGCTTGGAAAAATTCATTCATGCAGCAGCACGGAATGGAATGGATGTCTTTCGTATCTTTGATAGTCTCAACTGGACAACACAAATGGAAAAAAGCATTCAATATGTACGTGATACCGGTAAAATTGCAGAAGCTGCTATTTGTTATACAGGTGATATCAACGATCCTACTGAAACCAAATTTACGATTCAATATTATAAAGATTTAGTCAAAGAATTGGAACAAGTAGGTGCCCACATCATCTGTATCAAAGATATGGCTGGTCTTTTAAAACCTAACGCTGCATATAAATTGATTAGTGAGCTAAAAGAAGTGACTTCCCTTCCTATTCATTTACATACACATGATTTAAGCGGAAATGGTGTTTACTCTCTAGCAGAAGCCGTTCGAGCAGGAGTTGATATTGTAGATGTTGCTTCTAGTGCAATGAGTGGGACAACCAGTCAACCCTCCATGAGTAGTTTATATTATGCTTTAGAAGGTTCTAGTCGTAGCCCTCATCTAAATATTACAAATGTTCATAAAATTAATCGCTATTGGGAAGATGTTCGGTACTATTATGAAGATTTTGAAAGTGGGATTCAGACTACTTCAACAGAGGTTTATCGACATCAAATGCCTGGTGGGCAGTATACCAACCTTCAGCAACAAGCGAAGGCTGTGGGATTAGAAGATAAGTGGGACGAAATAAAAGACATGTATGCTACCGTAAATAAGATGTTTGGTAATATAGTAAAAGTTACCCCTTCTTCCAAAGTAGTAGGTGATATGGCACTCTTTATGGTTCAAAATAACCTTTCTGAAGAAGATGTTTACCAAAAAGGAATGAATTTAGATTTTCCAGAATCTGTAATAAGCTTATTTAAAGGGAACCTAGGTCAACCGACAGGTGGATTTCCAGAGAAGCTCCAACACATTATTTTAAAAGGAGAAAAGCCATTAACAACACGTCCAGGTAGTTTACGTGAACCAATTGATTTTGATGCTTTAAAAGAAGAATTAGCTAATCAAATAAACCGCACACCAACTGAAGAAGAAGTCCTAAGCTATTTAATGTATCCAGAAGTCTTCTTAAATTATATAAAAACATTTGAAAAATTTGGAGATGTTACAAAAATAGATACTCCCACTTTCTTTCATGGGATGCGTACCGGTGAACAAGTAGAAGTACAAATTGAAAAAGGAAAAACACTCATTATCAAGCTAAACCAAATTGGAGAACCAAATTCTGAAGGAATACGTACACTTTATTTTGACTTAAATGGTCAAGGACGTGAAGTCGAAGTAAGAGATTCTAGCATTACAAGCACCATTGCAGTTCGTAAAAAAGCAGAACCTACCAATAAAAAACATGTTGGAACAACCATGCCTGGTTCTGTTATCCAAATACTTGTAAAAAAAGGAGATATTGTTTCCCAAGGGGAGCCTCTTTTGATTACAGAAGCAATGAAGATGGAAACAACAATCCGGTCCACAATCTCAGGAGTTATTGATCAAATTTATGTAGTGGATGGAGATCGTATTGAAAGTGGCGATTTATTAATTGAAATAGTACGTAAATAAAAAGGTAGAAGGAAAAAAGGGACTCCCCCTTCTTTCCTTCTACCTTTTTTCTGTTTTTATCGTGTTTCCCAAATAGGATTCAAATCAATGCTCTTCATAAGTTCTTTACTTTCATTTCTTTTTGCTAGATTTATTAGTCTTCGCTCCTTATACCCTTTACATATGATCATTTCTTCTTTTGATTCTGGTTTAATTTCTGGCATTTGATAATTTGGATCAGTCCGGTCTGCTAGCACATACGTTAAGAATGCATAAGAACAAAGTTTCTTTTCCGAAGTATCCACATTATTTGAAACTAGTTTAACGAAAACTTCGGCAGAAGTTTCCCCCGCTCCAGATACATACGCTTCAATATACATGACATCTGCCATGTGGACTGGCTGAATAAATGCCATATGATCCATCGTTGCAGTAAAAGCAGTTTTCTTCATAAAGTTATAAACAGCATTTCCTCCTGCTAGGTCAAAGTGAGACATAATTTCCCCTCCGAAGACTGTTTCTTTATCGTTTAAATGCTTCGGAAGCGCAATCTCAGAGCGCACTACACGGGTTTTGTTACAAGTTAGAACGTTTTTACTTTTATTTTCTTGATTCACTCTTTATCCCCCTTTACATTTCTGCATGTTCATTGTAACAGGATAAAAACTTTCTGTATGGAGATTTGTTTCAAAATTAATTTTTTTTCGTTACAATAGATTCAGGATATTCAAAAAGAGGAGCTGTAAGAAGTGAATTTTAAACCGTATCAACACCATACACAATATTACGAAACAGACCAAATGAAAATTATCCATCATTCTAACTATATCCGATGGTTTGAAAGTGCTCGCGTAGACTTTTTAGATCAAATGGGTCTAAGTTATGCAGAAATGGAACGGAGAGGGATTTCCATCCCAGTTTTATCGATAGCAGCTGAATACAAAGCTATGATAAAGTTTGGTGATTCCGTTTTGATTGATGTAACCGTGGAAACATATAATGGAGTCAAATTAGCTCTTTCGTATACGGTAACAGATTTAAAAACCAGTGAACTACGAACAACTGGAACCTCCTTACATTGTTTCATGAATGATGCTGGCAAGCCTCTCTCTCTTAGAAGAGTTGCTCCCGAAATTCATGAAAAATTTCAACTGCTCGTTCAAAATAAATAATCATCATTGATTAGATTAGCTGAATACTTTTTATAGTTTCATATCCTTAAACCGTATAGCAAAAAAGAAGCAAGCTGATGATCAGCTTGCTTCTTTTATTTGGAATTATTTTGCTCTTCAATCAAGTTAATAAAGCAATCAGTCATGTTGGCGGTAAATCCCCAAAGAGAATGCTTTTTTAAATGATAGAAAGGAATGAGATGTTTACCAGGACGGAATCGATAGTTTTTCCCATTTGGTAGAAGATGGTATGGAAAATCGTCAGGATGTTTCCACTTGAATTCTGATGAATAATAATGGGGTTTGTTTTTGATTAAATAACTTACTGGAATAACAAACAACTCTTCCACTTCTTCATTAAAATGAATATCATCTAAAGTCACACCTACAATTTCACCCACAAAACAATGAATAATTGCCAACTCACTAACAGTGTAGTCGATTTCACCTAAGATTCGAATGTTTTCTTGTTCCAGATTTAATTCTTCCATTGTTTCACGAATAGCTGCTTCTTCAAATGTTTCATCATTTTCAACTGCTCCTCCTGGAAAAGCAGTTTCCCCTGGTTGGGATATTTTTTGACTACGTACTTCATATAAAATATGCCATTCTCCATTATGCTGAATTAAAGGCAACAGAACAGAAAATAGACGTTGTTTTCCCAATGGTGCTGGTTCATGTTCGTTTAAAATTTTCTCAATTTTATTAATCATTCCATCCTCATCTTTCTACTAAATCTCTTTACTCTACTATTTCTATACCTGCCATTTTACCAATATCTTCATAGTGATAACCTGTTTTTTTGTCAGTAAAAGTAATTTTTAATTCTCCAGAAATTCCTTCTTTAATAATTTTTTTCATCCCTTCTGGAATTGGAGCAAGAAGCTCTTTTTGATCAGCAGGTTGTGCATCTAATGTTAAGCGATATTTGTCATCTTCCATACAAACAATAACTCGTTTACCTTCTTTAATTTCAATTTCCATAGGTGTTTTTGTATAAGTTGCAAATCGATACTGTTTACCTTCTAAAAGTAAATTACAAATATATCCCTGAAATTCGCTTCCATAAAAGGGAATATGTGCATTCGAAAAAAAGATACTTGTATTTGAATCATTAAAGTGATTACTTTGTAACCACACATAATCACGGGGGAAATTCGTTCCCCAATCTTTTTCAATATAACCTTTGCCATCTGTAAATTCAATGTTTTCTCCATTAATATCTAATGTACCATTCAGTTCATGGCTCATACTATTTACACCGTGATAACATTCCATATGAGGAATATATGCAAAAGGTCCCATGATATTAGGCATATAAACACTTCGTTCAATTGGTGTGAAGGCACCTAAATGTAGCATCCCTTCTATTTGATGCGTATCATTTTGTAAGTGAACAGACACAAAATTTTCAGTAAATAGATTATCGCCTATTTTAACTGCAAATGGTTTGTCGCTCCATGTAAATTCATCGACACCAAAACGAATATATCCACTTTCCATTTGGGGGTTTCCGTTTACATTGTCATGAGTGAATATATATTGGATAAAACTATGTGGATCATTTTCATTTAAACTAATTCCTGGTATAAAACTAATCGCACTTTTCTTATCTTCACTAACTTGTTTATAATACCAACCTTCAAAATATGGTTTCTTTTTTAAATTCCCTTGAAATAATAAAGGTTTTTTCATATATGACACCTTCTTTTCTAATCATTTATACTCTTTATTCACTATGCACTATTCGATATTAGACTGTCAAATCGTACTCCAATTTTTATAGAAAAAATAGAGCCCTTCTTTAAAAAGGGCCCTATTTTACGTAATTATTCTTTTATAATACTTCTTACTAGGTTGTTTTGTACTTCTATTGAAACTTTTTCTCCTGCTTTTAAGAAAGGAAGTTCATTATTTAATGACACTGGAGCAATGTAAATAACTTCATTATCATCATTTAATGTAAAGTAGTAAGTTGTTTCGCCAGCTACTACTACTGCTTCTATTAACGTAATTTCACCGGTAACTGTCTCCATAGGAATTTCTTCTATTTCTTCATCTGTCAGATCTTCATCTGGAATAGTAGCTACACCGCCATTATAATCGGTCCAGGCCCGTTCCAATGAACTACCGATACCAACTCGTTGATAGTTCAATGCATCCACAAAGGCATATAATTTAATGAGCCCAGCTTCATCTTTCAAGGATAATTGGAAAACGGGTTTATTATTCATATTGAATAACAACGGGAACGTACTATTATATTCTTTTTCCTGAACGGAGCCTTCTGCACTTTCCATGACACTCCATTCCGTTGCCGTACTAATATTATATCGTCTTGATTCTTTCGTACGTGAATTCACCAAAAGGAATCCAATATTTGATTCATCAGAAGTGACAGAAGTCAGTCCTGTATACAAATAAAGGTCATTGTCTAATACGATATAGTTATATCCACCCGCATTTTGAATCACATTTCGTTTGGTTATAATACTATTCAAGAAACCATTTTGATACATTCCGTTGTAGTTAATCTGCTCCATTACTAAGTTCGCTGGATAAACACGGTCTACCCAATCCGGAACTTCATCTAAACCATAACGAGTAATTTCACCACTTTGTGCATCTACTACGAATATACCTACAACATCTTTAGGACCTAAAAAGCTAAATTGACGTTTTACGATGGGAGCAACGTAAAATGGATCGCCTTCCTCATCCAATTCAAAGACTGGTTTTTCAAATAAAGTAGTTGGATGATGCATAAAAATGTGACGTTTAATGTCATCTCCAAAAAAACCAGAATGAGAATAACGTAAAGTCTCTTCTAAGTTAATTAAGTCTGCATCACCAGAAACCATATCTACCATTACATAGTAAGGAATTCCATCTCCACGATTACTAAACCAACGGAAAAAGTTTACATACTCCAAAGGGGATACACGAACCGAATCTCCTTTATAAGCAATCTGAGTATATTCATCACTTACTCTGAACTGAGAAACTAAGTCTAATACTTCTCCAATTTTACGACTACCCAAACGTTCCGCCATACTACGGTCAATCGTAGGAATTTCACTTGGATTTGTTGAAGTTAAATCTTTATCAAACTGTCCATCTTCATGGGTGATCAGTTTTGAATAGCTTTCTGAACGGAATACTTGTGTTCCCAATGCCATTCCAACTAAGATTGTCACCAAGCTTATCGCAATCAACGCTCCATTAATTTGAATGACTCGTTTTCCATTTCGAATATCTAATAGATTTGAAAGTGTAGCACTTACAACTAAGTAGACGATTAGATTCATCCAAAATTCCATTGATTGGAACGTTAGTGGTGTTAAAGCAAAATACCAATAGATGAGCATACCAATCAATGGTACCCCGTATGATATTAAAATATTTTTCCAACCTTTAATCATCTTTCGAACCTCTTTCCTATTTGTTTCTTTCATCATTATAACACGAGAAAACATGAAAAATACCGATTATTCACACTTTCCCGTGAATAACCGGTGTTTCAATCTAATTATACTAGCTCTGCTTCTTCTATTTGATCTTCATCTTCTTCAAAGATACCAAAACGACCTTTCACCCGATCAACAATGATGGCAATAGCATTGTCCCCAGAAACATTACAGGCTGTTCCAAAGCTATCTTGAGTCAGGTAAAGGGCAATCATTAAGCTTGCTAATGCCCCTTCGGAACTGATTCCAATCAAAGGCAAGAACGGTAAAGCACTCATGACTGCTCCTCCAGGTGCTCCAGGAGCAGCTACCATGCTGATTCCTAATACAGCAATAAATGGCAAGATTATTTTAAAGCTAAAGTCCATTTGATTCATCATCAATATTGCGGTTGAAAAGGCAGTTAAAGAAATCATGCTGCCCGATAAGTGTATCGTTGCTCCCAAAGGAACAACAAATTCACGGATACTTTTCGAAACACCATTATTCTTCGCTGCTTCCACACTGACTGGTATCGTTGTTGCTGAAGATTGTGTTCCAACAGCAGTTAGCCATGCTGGAAGTTGATTTCTCAAAAACTTCCAAGGACGTTGTTTGGTTATTACTCCTGCAATACTAAATTGGAAAAGAATAATCATAAAATGCATCGCAAAAATTAATAAGTATACACGCCAGAAAATACTAAGAATACGCCAAACATCTCCAGTATAACTCATGTAAGCAAAGGTTGCTGCTATATAGTAAGGTAAAAGCGGAATAATGGTTTTAGACAAAACCATATGAATAATCCCTTGAAAGCCAGTGAAAAAGTCACTCATCATCTCACCTATTTTATGACTTCTTTCTTGACCACGTAGGGCTGAAATTCCTAATCCCATTATAAAAGAAAACACTAATGCTCCAGTAACTTCAACCATTGGAGAGAGTGGGATAGAAAAAAAAGGTTCTACCACAGCTGTATGAGTATTCCCAACCATTTCTGTAGTGGTCCCATTGATAAACAGTGGGAAAACTAAACGAGAAATCGTATAGGAAAATGTTCCAGAAATGAGAGTGAATCCATAAGCTAAACTTAGAGTTAGTCCTAACAACTTTCCTGCTCCACTTTTTAATTCTCCAATTCCAGCAGTTACAAATGCAATAATCATAAGCGGAATAATAAAAGATATATACGCAGATACAAAGGAGGTAAAAGTCATAAATATTTTAATTATTCCTGTCGGAGCAAATGAGCCCACTATTATCCCTAATAAAATTCCTAACACTAATTTTGGTACCAGACCGATTTTCCTTTTCTTCATAAAAACAGAACCTCCAGTAGATTAAAATTTAATTATAAAAAACAGATGTTTCTAATGGTACCCTTCCTTAATCTCTTTGTCAATTTAAGTTCGGTGTTTTTCTGAAAATGAACAATTTGACTATGTTTTCTATTTAACTGGATATAACCGTCTTGTTTTTTGTATATGTATGTATAACAGAAAGAAATGCGTCTCCATACGTTTCTAATTTAGTTTGTCCTACCCCATGGATTTCTAAAAAATCTTGATCTGTAAGAGGCAATTTTTCTGCCATATCCATTAAACTACGATCTGCAAAAACAACAAAAGGAGGTTTTCCGATATCTTTAGCAATCTCTGTTCGCAATATCCGAAGTTCTTCAAATAAAGTTTCATCATAGTCATATGCTTCAGTAGATTTTTTCTTTTGTTCGGGTACATCCTCTACAATTTTTTTCGTCATCAGTAATTGAACTTTTCCCTTGAGAAGTTCACCTGTTTTAGCAGTGAATTTTATAATAGGATACGTATCTCCAGAAAGCATCAAGTACCCTTCTCCAAGCATTAAAGAAATCATATCTTTAATATCTGCATCGCTGGAGCTAGACATCAATCCATAGGTAGAGAGTTCATCAAATTTCATACTCCGAATTCGTTCTGTATTCTTTCCTCTAAGAACATCAGTAATTAATCCCGTACCAAATCGTTGTTCCATCCGATAAATACAAGAAAGGATTTTCTGACATCCCACAGTTATATCATATACTTCAGTGTGCCCATCACAAGTAGAACAATGTTCACATTTTTGCCAAGCAGGCTCTTCATCAAAATAATTAAGAAGAAATTTTCGTAAACACTGCCCTGTTTTACAATAGGAAATCATTCTTTTTAAGCGATCCGTTGCATGAGCTTGATTCCCTTGTTCGATTAAGAATGTATTCGTAATAATATCTTGTGCCGAATACAAAAGAATTGCTTCAGCCTCAGCTCCATCTCTACCAGCTCTTCCTGCTTCTTGATAATAACTCTCTACATCCAATGGCATATTATAATGAATAACCTTTCTTACATCTGGTTTATCAATTCCCATACCAAACGCATTCGTCGCTACCATTACTGTTTTTTTATCGTAAATAAAATCCTCTTGATTTTTATTACGTTCATCCGAACTTAAACCGCCATGGTAGCGAGCTACCGGAAATCCTTTTTTAGTTAGCGTTTGATAAACGGACTCTACATTTTTTCGCGTATTACAATAAATAATTGTTGAACCATCCTTTCCAATCAAAGGAAGTAATTCTTTACTTTTTTCTTTGTTTCAATTACCGAAAAATACAAATTAGGTCGATCAAAACTAGCTGTAAATAAATACGGTTGTCTCAACCGAAGCCGGTGAATGATATCATCCTTTACTCGATTGGTTGCCGTCGCAGTAAAAGCTACAAATGGAGTGGATGCATGTAAGTAATCACGTAATTGAAGGATATTTTGATAACTCGGACGGAAATCTTGGCCCCATTGAGAAATACAGTGAGCTTCATCTACCGCAACCATACTAATTTCAATTTCTTGCAACATATGTAAAAAAGAATCATTATCTAAGCGTTCTGGTGCAATGTACAGTAAATCTAGCATCCCATTTAATAAGTCATCCATCGTTTGCTGATACTCTTTTGGTCTCATTTGACTGTTCATATACGCAGCCCGGACTCCCATTACTCGTAATCCATCTACTTGATCTTTCATTAAAGAAATAAGTGGTGAAATAACTAAGGCAGTTCCTTCCATGACAATTGCAGGTATTTGGTAACAAAGAGATTTTCCACCACCAGTTGGCATAATTCCCAATACGTCTTGTTGATCCAAAATAGCACGGATCATTTCTTCTTGTCCAGGACGGAACTCTTCATACCCATAATAGGTTTTTAAAACCGTCTTTATATCTTGCATGATGATCCCTCATTTAAATTTTTTATTTTTTAAAATAGCTACCATTCGATTTAAAACTACATCTACGACTATAACATGAAATGACATTGAATATAGAGTTGATTTTAGATTGGAAAATACATTCTTCATTCTTTCAAGTACTAAAGAATAGGATAACTAGAAAACTAGTGACCACTATTCTATACTTAAGATAATACAATCAGAAAGGATGGATGAAAATGATTACCGAAAAAGATAAAGAATATTTAAAACGCTGTGTGACTTTAGCTAAAACTGCGCTAAATGAAGGAGATGAGCCTTTTGGTTCTATTTTAGTTTCTGAAAATGGAGAAGTTTTAATGGAGGACTATAATCATGTAGCCGGTGGAGATCATACCCAGCATCCAGAATTTGCGATCGCTCGTTGGGCAGCTACCCACATGACTCCAGAAGAACGAAAAAAAGCAGTCGTTTATACTTCAGGAGAACATTGTCCGATGTGTTCCGCCGCTCATGGATGGGTTGAGTTGGGTAGAATCGTTTATGCCAGTTCCTCTGCACAATTGACAGAGTGGTACGAAGATATGGGGTTGGAGGCTTCTAATGTTTACCCATTGCCTATTCAAGAAATAATCCGCGATGCAATAGTAGATGGCCCTGTTGATGAACTAGCGGAAGAAATCCGTCTATTGCACTATCAAAAAAATATGGAAGTATAAATAAAGTGGGATAAAAGTTCTTTCAGAAAATAGTTAAAAAGTAGGAAAGGATGGGACAAAAGTCCCCTTCCTTTCCTACTTTTTTTGATAAAACAATTCTTTATCTGTTCTATCATTTCTACCCATTATCTGGATTCTAATTCTTAGAACTTTTATACTTTACGAAATAAGTAGTTTTCAGCATTTTTTTTATATTTGAGTCCTTTCATTTTTTGTTCTACTAGCTTTCTATCAATGGATTTCTCTTTTGGCAATACAAAGTAGTCTTCTAAATGTTCTGTTTCAATTTCTTTCTGACTATTCACAATTCCAATAAATTCGTAGTCCTCATCAAGCTTTGCTAATGAAGCATCTCCATGGCTATCATTGCACAATAAGATTCCTCCCGTCTTCAAAGCCTGCTTGGTTGCTTGTCCTACAAAACCAGCATATTGTGAAATAATTAAATCAACTTCTTTAATATCAAAAGGAGTTGTATAATCTTGTCCTAGAAAACTAATTTCACTTTTATCTAGATATTCCTTATTTTGTTCAATGTATTCTTCTATCTCATCGATATCGTTAAAGAAACGAATGGCTCCTTTAAAATTATCCATATAGGTAACGGTGGGGATAACGATAGAAGGGGCAATATCAATATGACTTCCAGGGTATAGTGCTACTTGGATATTAAATTTTTTTGTAACTACTTCATACAATACTTTCCTATCCCCTATTTTTCTCGCATATTCTTGATATGTATCCGTTGCTTTACTTTTCATGATTTCCTCCTATTGGTTGTGTATGATGTAAACTCTACCTGAACTGTATACGATTCTCAATAATAACGTTCAAGCTTTTTTATAGGTTTATAGGATCTTCAATTAATAAAATATAGTTTATCTAACATACAAACATTTGTCGTGATATAATATTAAAATATGTTAATTTTAAATTTAAAAAGGAAACTATTCCTTAAATATAATAATAAGATGGAAGGGGATTTTTTATGTACCTCGTATTTTCATGTACCCCCACATTGATTGGAAAAGGAATTCGGTTTCTTACCCGCAATGAATATAATCATGTCTCTTTAGTACTAGATATAGAAGGAAATAAAATGGTGAGTTTTGGAAGGATTCATCAAAATACTCCTTTATGGGGAGGGTTTGTCTTTGAACAAGAAAACCGTTTTATTCAAGGAGACAAAGAAGCATTTATAAAAGTCGTGGACCTAAAAGGAAAAGTGGACGAAAAACGGATTTTATCTCTTCTTACTCCATTTATTGAGCAACCTGATTTATACCGATATAATACCGTTAGTGCTGTTACCTCTCTTCTTCATCGTGGTTTTACAATTCCACATGCCTATACGTGTGTAGAGTTTGTCTCTTTTCTGTTAGACAAAACGGATGTATCCGTAAATCAGTTAGAAGCTCGTTATGCCGATTCAGTTATTTATGAAGGAAGCTATCTTCCCTTTTTTTCAGAAGAAGCCACTCTTTTATCCAAGGAAGATGATCCATATAAGATTTCACTGTCTCGAAAAAAATCTTGGGGGATGACTTTCCGACATTTTGCTTCCTTAGCAGATAGTCGCCGCTCTACACCCTAAGCTATACTATAAAAAATAAAGGAGCATTCAAATGTCTATTACTATTATTCGCAATACAAATTGGATTGGTTCGGCATCACCAATAACTATTAAAATAGATAATGAAGTTGTTGGGAAAGTCCAACCGGGAGAGCAAGTAGAAATTGATCTCTTAAACAATCATGGAACGATGACCGTTTCTCAATCGTGGGCAAAAAGCAGCAAAATGAATGTTAATGACGGAGAGACTATTGAAATAACTAGTACTAGAGAATCAATCCTATTTCGCTTTTTTCCTTCTATTGCTATTTTACTTACTCTTTTCATTCCTACCATTTCCAATCGATCTACGGCTCTCGTTATTATTTTTGTTATTTATTTTATTAGTGCTTTTTTTATAAAATTATTTCGTCTAACAAAAGTTAAATAGTAAAAAAAGCGGGACAAAAGGAGTTTATTCGTGAAGTGGACGGCCAACCTACCTTTTATTCCACCATTAAGGAAATAATTAAGAAAATAGAAAAAAGCCCCCTTCAAAGTAGTTTGTTTTTTACAGCGTCTACTTTGAAGGGGGCTTATCATTTTGTCCCAGTCTCTTCTTTCATTCAAACTTCAATCTTCCGACCCTTCCAGGTAACTGTACCTAAAACATATACACAAAATAGGGAGTATAAAAAGATTCCTGCAAAAAACAGAAACAAAAATGGATAGAAAAGGAAGATGATCCATTTAAAGTTACCACAACGTCGAGCAAATATCCCTGTTTGGATGGCATATAATAAATACAGGATACTACTAAAAATAATAGCTACTAGACTACCCGAATTTACAGAAGTAATTAATTCTCCCACACTAATGAAACTACCTGAAATCCAGGTAATCACTAGCAGCATCACAATAGGATGCGTAGCCTTTGCACCCATAGCGAAACTTTTACACCATCCTTCTATTAACGTTTTAAATCCTTCGGGGTACATTCGAAAAGATAGGGTATCTTTTCCACCCAAACAATAAACGGGAAGACGGTGATCCAGAAAAGCTTGTCCCATTGCTAAATCATCCATGATCGCATCCTGGATTTCTTTATGTCCACCTGTTAGGAAATAATCTTCCCTACTCGTTAACATGCAAGGACCAAAAGACCCTGCTGTTTTGAATTTCCTTTTCCAAACGGTAAAGAGATTCATCCCGACAATTACAATAATATTAAAAATAGCTGATAACTGTTCATACCAGTGTTCAACGGTATGATAGGGTTGTATCGATAAAATACCAGAAGCTCCTTTTTGTTGATAGAGGTTCAGTAGATTCCCCATGCTATCTTCATTCGTAAATTGAGTGTCTGCATCAAGGAATAAGAGCCACTCCCCTTTGGCTTGTTTTGCTCCAATCCAACAAGCCATTGATTTTCCAGCACCAGAATTCTCCTCTACTTTGAACGACTTTCGCACCATATTCTACCGCAATAGCTGAAGTATTATCTGTTGAATCATCATCTACAACTATTATTTCAAATGATTGAAAACTTTGCTTTTGTAAAGATTCTAGTAAAGGGGAAATCCGTTCCGCTTCATTTCGAGCTGGAATAATAATAGAAATAAATGGAAGTTTTGTATATTCACGTTTTTGAGGAGACGGAACTGGTAAAGACCAAAACATAACAATCCCAACCACCAATGCTAAAAATCCTGCAATAAGATTTATTGCTTCTAAAATAGACATGTTTCCCCTTTCCAAACCTATATTTCAAATAGATTAATCCTTCATTTTCTAATGATCGTAGTCAAAAATAATCCCTTGATCATCTTGAATCAGCTCTTGTGCTGCGATTTTAGCAGATAGTAACACAATCGGTACACCTGCACCAGGATGTGTACTACTTCCAGTGAAGTATAAATTAGAACTAGTTTTACTTTTACTTTGCGGACGCATAGGTCCACTTTGATTAAGGGATGGTAAAAGTCCGAATGTCGCACCATTATATGCATGAAAAGTCTCTTCAAAATCTACTGGTGTGAAATGTTTTTCAGCAACAATTTCATTTTCTAGATTTTCAAATCCTTCAATGGTTTTTAATGTATCTAAAATATACGTTCGATAATCCGCTATTGTTTCATCATTCCATTTGTATTTGGAAGAAGAAATATTAGAAACGGGCATCATGATATAAATACCATCTTTCCCTTCTGGAGCAAGAGTTGGATCCAACTTAGATGCGATATACACATAAAAAGATCCTTTTTTTATTTTATTCCCTTCAAATATATCATTCATATTTTCTTCGAATTGATCACTAAAGACAAAATTATGAACGTGTTCCCATTCATCATATTTACGATCCATGCCCAAGTACATGACAAAACACGAACAGGAATATTTCATCTGATCAATTTTTTTATCGGTGTACTTCCCTTTTGCTTCTTTATCTTGAACTAAGTTTTTCATTGCATACGGGAAATCAGCATTACAAACCACATAGTCTGACAGAATCTGTTTTTGATTGACTCGAATTCCAATTGCTTTTTTATCTTTAATCAAGATTTCTTCAACCTCTGCTTGGTAATGAATTGTGCCACCAAGTTCTTTAAATAATTTTTCCATAGAAGTAGCCATCGTATGCATGCCTCCCTTCATGAACCAAACACCATGTGTGAATTGAATTGCTGGAATCATAGTGTAAAAAGAAGGACTTTGCGTTGGAGAAATTCCAATATATAAGGTCTGAAAGCTAAGCATTTGCTTGATTCTTTCATCTTTTATATATTTTCCAATGAATTGATTGGCATTACGACCTGCTTTCATTTTCATACCTTTTTTCAACATAGATAGATTATAAAAATCACTTGGCTTTCGAAAAGGTCTTTGTAAAATACTATCCCAAGCAACATTAAATCCCCTATATAAATCGCCTAGGTAATCTAAAAATCCAGCAGCATCTTCATTACTGATTGATTCGAGTGTTCGAGTCCATTGAACTAAATCATTGGATACATCCATTGGTCTAGAAGTATCCTTGCTAAAGTAAACCCGATACATCGGATCAAGTTGTTCCATCGGGACATAGTCATCCGGATTACGTCCGCAATATTCAAATATTTCTCGATACATGCTGGGCATCATCACAATCGTTGGTCCCAAATCAAACCGATACCCTTCCATTTCAATTTGGTTCATTTTACCACCGGGGGTAGATTCTTTTTCATATAGTTCTACTTGATACCCTGCGTATTGTAATCGAATGGCACTAGCCAATCCTGCAGCGCCTGCTCCGATAACAATGATTTTTTTACTCAAAGTGTACTCCTTCTTTCTAACAATCAAACGACATCTTTTTTCATCTAACGAACGCTATTTTTCTAATTGATGAAGGGCATCCATTATTGTTTCAAAATTTTTATCTCTTGCGACAATTTTATCTCGCACTTGTTGACCACTTAAGGTAACCATCGGCATACCCCCACCTGGGTTTACTGTTCCGCCAACAAAATACAAATTATCATAACGCTCACTATGCTTAGGATGTTTAAATCCTTTATTTAATTTACGATCGGAAAGTGTTCCATAAATCGCTCCACGATCTGACCAATAAGTATCCTTAATGTCTTCTGGGGTCCAAATATCTTTCGTTACGATGTTTTCTCGTAAGTCTTCTAATCCCATTTCTTCTAGTTTAATTAATACACGTTCTGCAAATTCATCATACTCGGCTTGTGTGAAAGGTTCATCTTGAATATAAGGAATATGGGGTAACACTTTGATATTTTCATGTCCTTCAGGAGCTTGGGAAGAATCTGTTTTATTGACATTTACCAAATAAATAACCGGATCATCTGGTAGTTTATGTTGATGAAAAATTTTGTTCATTTGACGTTTTTGATCTTTTGCAAAAAAGAAATTATGATGACCTAGTTGCGGATACTCTTTTTTAACCCCTAAGTGCATAATCATTCCAGAACTAGCTGGTTCAAATTTTTTCTTTAGTTTTTCGACATACTCTTCTTCCTCATGCAGTAATTGTTCATAGAATGGGATGACTTCCATATTAGAAATATAGTAGTCTGCAGTCAAAACAGTCCCATCTTCCAGAATAGCTTCCGTAATCATTCCATCTTCTTTATGAACTTCAGTAATTGCTTGTCCTGTATGGAATGTCACTCCAATTTGTTTTGCAAGCTTCACCATTCCCTTTGCCAAAAGATGCATTCCACCTGGCACATACCATGCTCCTTGATCTTGTTGCATATAAATCAACATGTTTAGTAAAGCTGGTGCATCATAAGGTGAAGAACCTACGTATTTACTGAAATAAGATAGCATATCTCCAAACTGCTTATTGCTTATTCGTTTATCGATCGCTTGATGAACCGTTGAAAATAAATCAAAGTTTTTAAACGTACTAATTACTCCATGCAATTCTCCAATTTCTTTTGTACTATCCAATCCTTTATCAAAATACCCCTTTTCAATCGTATGGTAGAGGTTTTCAGAATAGCTAAGTAATTCCTTAAACTGATGGATATCTTCCTCACTTAAAGACGGATTTTTATTTTCCATATCCTGTAGATTTTCATATAAATCAATAACATTACCATCACGGAAAAATGAGCGCCATTGATGATTTAATCTTTCAATGGGTACATAATCTTTCATGTTTTTTCCACTGTCTGTAAACAGTTTTTCAAAAACCTTTGGCATCGTTAAGATAGAGGGACCTAAATCAAAACCAAATCCATCTTGTTCTAAACGATTTAACTTTCCCCCTATATGATTATTTTTTTCATAAAGTGAGACTTCATAGCCACTTTGGGCAAGAGAAATTGCTGCGGACAATCCCCCTAATCCGCCTCCAATAATGAGAATCTTTTTTTGTTTGGACAATTAAAACAACACCTTTCCATTTCAAATCGTTCATTTTTTGTATTTCAAAAAAACTTTTAAGTAAGAGAAAGTTTTTAAATTATTTACATTAAAATTAGCTTACCATTTATAACAAAATATGTATAGAATTCCACTATTCCATAATGATAACGATTACTTAACTCAGTCTACATTCACTGATTTAGTAGAATGAAATGTTAATCTCATTTAAATTCAATTCTTCTTCAAATCAAGGTTGGGAAATCATAAAAAAAGTGGTATATTAGAAACAAGAACACTTCTAGTCAGTAATAAATTCTCAAAAGCGAATGGAGAGAGCAACATCATGGAGCAAGAAAATAAATTAAAAGTTTTTTGTGGCAATGGAAATAGACCATTAGCACAAAAAATTGCAAATGTTTTTGGAAAAGATTTAGGAAAATGTAAAATCGTTCGATTTAGCGATGGGGAAATTTACATTAACATAGAAGAAAGTGTGCGAGATAATGATGTGTACATCATTCAATCAACGAACGGAAATGTAAATGAATACTACATGGAATTAATGATTATGATTGATGCCATGAAACGTGCTAGTGCTAAAACAATTAACGTGGTTCTTCCTTATTATGGATATTCACGCCAAGATCGTAAATCTCTTCCGCACGAACCGATTACTGCAAAGCTAATCGCAAATATGATTACAATAGCAGGTGCTACTCGTGTCCTAACACTAGATCTCCATACGGTGCAAGTACAAGGATTCTTTGATATTCCTTTAGACAATTTATTTACTGTTCCACTTTTTGCAAATCATCTGATTGAACAAGGTATGCATGGCGACAATTATGTCGTTGTTGCTCCTAAAAACAGTGGGATTGAACGTGCAAGAGAATTAGCTGAATATCTAGATACAACTTTAGCTATTGTCGATCAAGATGGTGAACAAGGTTACGTTATTGGAGATGTAACCAATAAAACATGTATCATTATAGATGACATGTTAAATACAGGAACTACTATTTCATCAGCCTCTACTCTATTAATGGAAGCAAATGCGACAGAAGTTTTTGTATGTGCATCACATGCTTTACTCTCTGATCATGCAAAACAACTTCTGGAACAATCTCCTATCACTGAAATCTTCGTAACAGATTCCTGTGAGGTAGATAAAGATAGACAACCGAACCAATTAACTTATATTTCTTGTGCTCCACTTATTGGGGAAGCTATGAAACGTATTTATGAACAAGAATCAATGAGCCCATTATTTGGACTAGAAGGAATGAAATGCATTAGCCCAGAGAATTAAATCAATAAAAAATTATCATAAACAGGTCCAAAGAAGGTAGTATTTTAGACTACTTTCTTTGGACCTGTTTAGCTTTATCGTTACCTTAATAGATCCTATTTCACTCTTTGTCGAACGTATTCAATATGTTCTTGTTTCTTTCTATCATCAACAAGTGTACATTTCTTCAATTTCTCGTAATACTGTTCCATTTCGTCTATCGTTAAGACATCCATACTTTTCTCTTTTGCTAAGACTCGTAATAGATTTCTAGTTTGTAATACAGTAACCTTTGATGTAGTAATTTCTATTCTTTTCAAGTCACTTCGATCACTGAATACAAGATAAGAATGCACTATAGCAGAATCTTTCATTCCAATATAATCTTCCAAAGCACTAATATGAGCTGAATTTTGCCAAACTGGATTAAAAAAATTAAATTTTTTTCCATTAAGATATTGAGTCCATCGTTTGTTTTTATCGCTACCATATATTTTTCCGCCATAATTTTTTGATTCAATTACATAAATACCGTTTGTACTAATCATTATTAAATCAATTTCAGTAGTTCCTTTTCCTTTTTCCAAATAGATATTAGCTAAAATCCTTTTTGGCTCTGGATATTTTTCTAATTTCCTGAAAATCAAAAACTCACCATATAAACCTTTATTAGTTATTAATTTAAAAAAATTCTCTCCAGTCGCTTCTTTGTAGGAAGATTTTTGGTAAAAATAATAAATGAGAATCATTCGAAACAAGAATACTAAAATTATAGCTATTAAACAGTAAAGTATAGGTATTGATAGGGAAATAAAGAAGTTTGACAAGTAGGATTCCTCCAATATTGTTTATTAAAAAAACCATAACTAACTATTAGTTATGGTTTTTTTCAAAGATTTATTTTCTTTTTAGATTTCCTTATTTTTAATTCTTTCAATCAAATCTTTTACTTTTTCTTCAATTAAATCTCTAGTATCTCGGAAGTCCTCTATCGGTCCTCCGGAAGGATCTTCTAGACCCCAATCTTCTCGATGTCGAGCTGGAACATATGGACACTCCACACCACAACCCATCGTAATCAAAATATCTACCTCTGCTGGTATATCTGTTAAAAGCTTTGGATACTGTTTATCCATGGAGATTCCTTTTTCTTCCATAACCTCTACCGCTAAAGGTTTTACTTCTGGATATTCTTCTGTTCCGGCTGAATAGCTTTCTAAAATATCGCTTCCGAACTGTCTTGCCAAACCTTCTGCCATTTGAGATCGGCATGAGTTATGGATACAAATAAATGCTACTTTCGTCTTCATCTTCTCATCCTTTCAAATTTAAATTCTACTATATTTTCTTTTATTCTACAGTTTCTGGAAACCATTTTCTAGTACGATTTGCTATTTTTACTAATTGAAGCATAACAGGTACTTCTACCAATACCCCAACAACGGTCGCCAACGCTGCCCCAGACCCTAAGCCAAAAATAGAAATAGCTACTGCTACTGCTAGTTCAAAGAAATTTGATGCGCCTATCATTCCAGCAGGAACAGCAACATTATGAGGTAATTTCCATGCTTTTGCCCATAAATAAGCAACAAAAAAGATGAAGAATGTTTGAATAATTAATGGGATAGCAATCAATAAGATATTAAGTGGGTTATCTACAATTACTTGCCCTTGGAAAGAAAAGATAATAATCAAGGTTAGTAACAATCCCGTTGTTGTCACATTTTTAAATTTAGGAATAAACTTTTTTCAAGGTATTCTTCCCCTTTATTTTTAGTGATTACAATTCTTGAAATAACTCCTGCACTTAAAGGGACTACCACAAACAATAGAACCGACAAGAATAATGTCAACCACGGAATGGCAATATCACTTATTCCTAACAAGACCCCTACGATAGGAACATAAGCAATTAAAATAATAAGATCATTTGTTGCTACTTGCACGAGAGTATATGCAGGATTTCCTTTAATTAGATAGCTCCAAACAAATACCATTGCTGTACAAGGAGCTGCTCCTAAAAGAACGGCACCTGCAAGATACTCTTTCGCTAATTCAGGTGAAATAAGATCTTTAAAAACAACAGTAAAGAAAAACAAAGCTAATAGATACATACTAAATGGTTTAATCAACCAATTTGATATCCACGTAATAACTAGTCCTCTTGGGTTTTCACCAACCTTTTTGATACTTTGAAAATTAATTTTTAACATCATCGGATAAATCATCAGCCATATTAAAATAGCAACTGGAACTGAAACATTCGCATATTCAAAATTACTCAAGAACTCTGGAATAGCAGGAATATATACCCCAATGAATACTCCAATCACCATACATATTGCTACCCAGATAGTCAGATACCTTTCAAAAAAGCCAATTCCGCCATTTTCCCCTTTTTTCACCATTTTCATCTCTCCTTACTTTTTGTATCTATAGATATTTTTTCAGTGTTTTTATCACAATCAGATTCGTTTTCTTCATATTTCAATAATCTTTCGAGATCACTCTTAAACTTTTCATTCTCATTCATTTTCTCAAGTAAATATTGATACAGGAATGTATTATTTTCAATAAATACTGGATTTATTTGATAATATGCCCATTGAGATCTTTTTTCAAAAATAACGACCTCTTCATTTCGGAGTTTTGTTAAATGTCGAGAAACATTAGATTGAGTAGTATTTAAAATTTCTTCAATATCACAAACACACAATTCTCCTTTACAAAGTAAGTTAATAATTCGGAGTCTATTTTCATCACCTAATACTTTGAATAATTTTTCCATAGAATATCATTTCACCTTTCTGTATTACTATAATCGAATGTACTCATATACTAAAATTAAAAACTTAATTTGTCAATAGTTACTTGTTCCTTACACAAAAAAGACCACAAACTGTATATACAGTTTGTGGTCTTTCGATACGTATTCGTTTATAACTCACTATCGGTTACATCAAATGTGTTGCCATCTTTTAAATTTCCAGATTCAAATCCTTTCTTGAACCATCTCATTCGTTGTTCGGAAGTTCCATGCGTAAAACTATCAGGAACTACATACCCTTGTGCTGCTTTTTGGATTCGATCGTCCCCTACCGCGGAGGCTGCATTCATTGCTTCTTCGATATCGCCTTCATTTAAGTAATCGAATTCTTGTTCAAAATGTGCCCATACACCAGCATAATAATCTGCTTGTAATTCCAAGCGTTTTAAGTATCTATTAAATTCTTTCTCACTCAACTGTCCTCGAAGTCCTTGAACTTGGTCTGAAACTCCTAATAATTTTTGAACATGATGACCGACTTCATGAGCCACTACATATGCCATTGCAAAATCTCCTGGGGCTTGGAATTTTTGTACTAATTCATTGTAAAAACTCAAATCAATATACAGTTGTTGATCCACTGGGCAATAGAATGGTCCAGTTGAAGAGCCCGCTACACCACAAGCTGATTGCACACTTTTAGTAAAAAGAACTAAAGAAGGTTCTTCATAATTTATCCCATTTTCTTCAAACACTTGGCTCCAAACATCTTCCGTATCCGCAAGAACAACCGCGACAAAGTCTGATAGCTCTTTTTCTTCTTCATTTTCTGTATAGGGCACCGTTTGTTGCTGAGGGGTATTCACTGATTGATTATTTAAAATCGCAGAAGGATCTCCTCCGAATAAAGTAAAAACAATAACAAAAAGAAGTCCGATTCCCCCTATTCCTCCACCAACAACTTTTCCTCCCGTACTCATTCCACGCCTATCTTGAACATTCGAGCTTTTTCTTCTGCCCTTCCACTTCATAAAATCTCCTCCTCGATTTTATTAAAAGAATTCCTTTGTCTAAACTTATAAAAGATTAATCAGCAAAGTTATATCAACGCTATTTTACCAAGTGTTGATTGAAAAAGCACTTTATATGAATAAAATTTTTACCCATTTTCATATTTAGAACGGTTCAGAACAATATAAAAAAAGCCCTTCCATTTTTTTAGAATGGAAAGACTTTGATTTACTTTTATCAAATAGATTCTTTACTAATTTCTAATTCCTTATAAGCTTCTTTCAAAATTCTACAGTGAACTCCCACGATACGATTGGAGACTTGTGTTACATGGAAATCTGCTTTTACACTTAAAGTTGAATACGCCAGCTCCCTTGTAATATTAAATCGATGGGTAAGAAAATCAACTGCTTCTAACGCCGCTTCATGATTAGCTAAATCTAAGGTATAACCGTATCCATGGGTTTCCCAATGTGTATCTGATTCAAGTATTTGATTTCTGAATAGTTGTTTATTTTTATGGAGAATAATTTGGATACGCCCATTTACACTTCCCTCTATTGCCGTTCCACTAAGCTCACCATCTCCTTGTGCAAAATGGCTGTCTCCCACATAAATACCTGCACCTTCTACTTGAACTTTATAATACATAGAGGTTCCGACTACAAAATTTTTATTATCAACATTTCCACCAAATTCGTAAGGAGGAAGCGAGTGGATTTTCCCTTTTTTTGCAGGTAGTACTCCCGCAACTCCAAAAAACATATTCATAGGAATCGTTAACTTTTCAAGAATAGGAATTCTTTCTACTGTACCTGGTATTGTTACTAGTCCTGGAGCGTTAATTGGTCTAGGATATCTATACTTAAAAATTGGATACGTAATTCCTTTTTCCGGATCTGCTTCATAAATGAAGATAGTCTCTTCACGATTAAATTCATTTGACAAGTTACCCCAGTTTGCAATCACGTTCGAACCATAATTCATTCTAGGTTTAGCATCTATCATTCTCATTTCAATAATGTCGTTTGGTTTAGCATCTTTCACATAAATAGGACCGGTTATTAAGTGATCTCCCATATGTCTTCCAACATTGAAGTCATATATGGCTTTAATTGACTCATCAAATAATAAATCGGGTGCATCACCTGATTGATGGTTCAAAGCTTCTATATCAACAAAATCACCTGATTCAATTTGTAAAACAGGTTTCCAAGAATTATCGTAGTAACCCCATTTGACAGTTTCAACCGTTGCTTTTAACTCATGTATTGTACTCATAATTGCCTCCTAATTCTTTGACCAATGTATCTACCTACTTAAATAAATACGCTTACATTGTTTTTTTAGCTATTAACCTTTGTTGCCGAATAGCCTACTTAGGATTCAAACGACTTGTTTCTATTATTTTACCATATTTTTTTAGTATTATACGAGTACCAACTGTTACAAGTATCTTTTATTCATCTAATTTAGTATCATAGATATATATAACACTATTTATTCTTTACTAATTTATTTTATATTTTGATAATTCACTTCCCTATTAGAAAATGATTACAAGGAGGAAATTATGAATAAAAAAATAAAAAAATTAAACTGTTAGCCCTATTAGCTTTAATCATTTCTGCTCTCTTTATTTTTATTGTTGTAGCTTACAAATCAGATTCACATCTTGAATTTATAGACGTAGGTCTGGAATATTCAATTAGAGATGCGATTGATAAGCAAGAAGGAAAAATTTACTCTAGTGATATTCAAAGTTTACATACACTGGATGCTTCGAATAGAAATATTGAAAATTTGAATGGAATTGAACGTTTAAGTGAACTACGAGAATTAACTCTAGAAAACAATTTTGTTAAAAGCGTATCCCCTCTTAAGAAACTGGTTAAGTTAGATGATTTAAACCTTAGAAATAATGAAATAACTCGTTTAGAAGATATTAATTTTCAAGAAATCACTTCTTTAAGCTTAGAAAAATTAGACTTACGACACAATGTCAAGAGAGATTCAAAAGGTGAAGCAACCAAACTCGAAGATATATCTTTAATTAGTACAATGATTTCTCTAAAGAAACTCGATTTAAGAGATAATCACATTAAAGATTTAAATCCACTTTCTAGCCTTACATCCTTAAAAAATCTAGATATTCGGGAAAATAAGTTTGAGTCTATCGAGCCCCTAGAACCTTTAAATCGATTAGAAAAATTAAATCTTCGAAATAACAAAATAAAATCGTTAGAACCTCTGCGTAACCTGACTAGATTGACTTACCTGAATATACACTCCATTCCTACCATCGAGTCATTAGATCCTATCAGTAGTCTCATCAATCTGGAAACTTTCATTATGCGCAATACAAAATTAGAAGACATCCAACTACTAGCTAATTTTGATCAGTTACAGCAACTGAATGCTATTGATACAGGAATAGAAAATTTTAACCCATCCGTTATTGAAGAACTCTTAAGTAAGGGTGCTTTAAAAGGCGAAGTACGACCTTTACGAATCCTACACACCTTACATCCCCCTACTTTTTCCCATGATACAGGCTTTTATACAAACACATTTCTATTAGATTTATCAACTGAGTACACAGACAAAAAAATTTATTATACCTTAGATGGATCAGAACCCACCTCAAAATCGCACCTTTACCATACACCAATCTCTATTAAGAAAAATGAAAATATCCCAACGGTTATACGAGCAAAAATCCTTTCAGAAAAAAATGCAAGGAGCAAAACGATTACAAAATCTTACTTCACTGCTACAAATATAAACCAACGCTTTAATCTACCAGTATTTTCACTAGTAACAGATCCTGATCATTTATTCGATGAAGAAATAGGAATTTATACAGAGAAAAATGCAATGAATAGAGGTAGTGATTGGGAAAGACCAGTTCATATTGATTATTTTGAACCAAATGGTACCCTCTCATTAACACAAAATGCAGGGATTCGAATCCATGGTGGTTGGTCAAGAGGAAATCCTCAAAAATCTTTTCGACTATATGCAAAATCAGAATATTCACCCAAAGATTCTTTTGAGAATGTTTTTTTCTCAACCCTCAAAAAAAATAATTCAGAAGGTTTTGTTGACTCATTTAAGCATTTAATTTTAAGGAATTCTGGAAATGATAATGATCAGACGATGTTTAATGATGGATTTATGCAAGAACTTTCCGAACCAATTAAAAGTTTTGACACCCAAGCCTATCAACCTGCTGTAATTTTTTTCAACGGTGAATATCTTGGTATCTTAAATATTCGTGAACGTCTCGATGAGTATTATGTAGAAAGTCATTATGACATGGATCGTTATGATATCGTCATATTAGAAAATGATGCAGAATTATATCGGGGTAAAAATAAAGATGTTAATCATTATAAAGAAATGCTTCAATATATTGAAGAGAATAACATTCAAGAAGAGGAGCATATAAACCATATTGAAACCATGATGGACTTTGATAACTTTATTGATTTGTTTGCTACCGAAATTTATTATGGAAATGCTGATTAGCCACAAAATAATATAAAGTATTGGAGAAAGAATACGGATGAATACATCGAGGATGCACCCTACGGCCATGATGGAAGATGGCGTTGGATGTTAAATGATACTGACTTTGGTTTTTACCGCTCAGATGAATTATGGGGTCACTACCAACAGCCACTTAATCATGAGCATAATACGATTAAAATCGTTATGAATGAGTTTGATGGAAGACTTGGGAGTGAGACTTGGCCTAACTTTTTGTTCCGTGAGCTTATGAGAAACCAAGAATTTAAAAATAGATTTTTGGGAAGATTCAACGACATTGCAAATGGTTATTTAAATGAACAGGCAGCCAATAAAAAATTGGATGAAAAAGTTGCTTTGTTAAATAAAGAAATTGACTACCATTTGGAACAATGGGGTTCCATCCCCTCTAAAGAAATCTGGCAGTCCTATATTGAAAGAAAAAAACTATTTGCTAAGGAACGTCCTTCTATTATAAGAGAATTTATGATGGAAGAGTTTGAAATTGAGGGTACTATTTCAGTAACGGTTAGCAACGAAACTGAATCTGGATATGTCCGATTAAATAAAATGGAAATTAGGGAAGATTTACCAGGAAACGAAAAAAATTCACTGTGGTCCGGAACATATTTTAAAATGGTTCCTATTTCGATAGAAGCCATCGCAAAAGAAGGATACCAATTCTCTCATTGGGAAGATAGTGATTCTAAAAACTCATTTTTAGAACTTGTCCCAGTCGATGATGTAGAATTAAAAGCTGTTTTTATAAAAGAATGATTAAAATAGCCACATCTACAAAACAACGCTAGAAACCCATATTATTTGGATTTCTAGCATTGTTTCAATCTACAGATTTTTATGCTTTTCTTTTACCTCAAGTAACACGTCATAAATATCTCTCTTATCTCTAGCTGTTGAATAGTACCTTCCAAAAAGTAATAGCTGATGATGAGCATCTCTCCATCGATCTTTGGGGATAATTTCCATTAACTTTTTTTCGATGATCGTTACAGAATCTTTCTCATCAGCCCATCCTAATCGTTTTGCTACCCTTGAAACATGTGTATCTACAGCAATCGCCGGGATTCCAAAACCTTCTGCCAATACAACATTAGCAGTCTTTCGGCCCACTCCCGGAAGCGTCACTAATTCTTCTCTTGTTTGAGGGATTTCGCCATTAAAGTCCTCTACTATTTTTTGGGATGCTTCAATAATAAATTTAGACTTGTTTTTGTATAAACCAATTGTTTTTAATAGTTCCATTACGTCTTTTATATCTGCTTTTGCTAAGTGATATGGATCTGGATACGCTTCAAATAAAGCAGGCGTTACTTTATTTACGGATATATCTGTTGCTTGAGCAGATAAAACAACAGAAATTAAAAGACTAAATATGTTTGTGTAGTTTAATTCAGTTGTAGGTTCTGGGTATTCATTGGATAAAATATCTAAAACTTCATCTTTGGTAAGTTTCATATGACTACCTCTTTCAACATTAGATGTTTAACTATAAATAATAAAAATTGTACATTACATGTTCAAGTATAACATCTACGATCCATTTAATCTGTAGGAATCATTTCTATAGATTTTTTTACAGTTTAATCAGACGAAAAAGGTATTAACTTCTCATCAACAGACTT
Organism: Jeotgalibaca sp. MA1X17-3; assembly: GCF_021513155.1. Lineage (NCBI taxonomy): Bacteria > Bacillati > Bacillota > Bacilli > Lactobacillales > Carnobacteriaceae > Jeotgalibaca > Jeotgalibaca sp. MA1X17-3. Next base: position 1,010,866 of record NZ_CP090983.1, on the reverse strand, counting down.
TCTATGTTAAAGTGTGAAGTTGGATATTCATTTTCTATTGAAATTATTTTAAAAAAATTTGGAACTAGTCTATGAAATTGATTGCGTACTAATTAATAGTAAGATTGGAGAAGTTTATATGGATTTATCAATAGATACATGGAGTGCTTTTGCAGTAATAGGAACCATTTCCTTTGCTCTACAAGGTGGGTTAATTGCCATGGAAAAGAAATATGACATATTTGCAGTTTATTTTTTTGGTTTACTAACATCTTTTGGTGGTGGGCTATTACAGAACATCATCATTGGAGGACCAGACTATCAGTTGTGGAATCAACAAACACTTTTTATAGTTGCGATGATTTCCATTACACTAGTTATTATTTTTCCTCATCCCATTGTTAAAAGAGAAATATTTTTGACCAATATTCTAGATGCTTTTGGTGTCGTTGCTTTTGCGATCCAAGGTTCATTGACTGCAATCAATCTTGAGCTTCCGGCTAGTGCTGTCGTTGTATCAGCAATAGCCACAGCAACAGGTGGGGGAATTATACGTGATCTATTATCTCAAAGAAAGCCAATCATATTGGAACGAAACATTTACGGACTTTGGATTTCTTTAATTGGAATCATCATGGGAGTCTTCAGAGAGAATGCCATTCCTTATCAATATATGTTATTTAGTGTATTCTCAGCACTACATATTATTTCTTTTATATACAAATGGAGAATTCCCTATCGCAAATATTAGGTTGGGAACTTATTTATGTAGATCTTTAACTATAAAATAACTCCTAGAAATTTAATTTCCAATTTCTAGGAGTTATTTTATGTAGTTCACTGCTTGTAAAATTAAACTAGATAAATAAAATGGCTATTCATCGTAAATTTCATAGACACTTCTACTTTTGTGACAACATTAAATTAGAATGCGCTTTTTAAACTTACGTTATCATATTTACACCCTATAATCGTTCGTGTTTAATCGTTTAATTAATTTTAAAAGATTTTTTTATTATAAAAAGTTGTTATATACGAACGTTACCGTTATACTGAATAGGTCTTAAAAATAATTTGTGAAAAGCAAATAAAAGGGGTAAACCAGCATATGTTAGAAAAATTTTTCAAGCTAAAGGAAAACAATACAAATATAAAGACCGAAATAATAGCTGGTATAACCACTTTTATGACCATGGCTTATGTACTAGTAGTTCAGCCAGGTGCGATTGTAGGTTTTGGACCTGAACAATTTATAACAGATATCAATGGAGTTGTTATTACTAAATCAGCTTTACTTATTATGACCGCGCTGGTTTCAGGACTGGTTACTTTATTAATGGCTTTTTATGCAAACCTTCCTTTCGCATTATCTACAGGTATGGGGACCAATTTTATGTTAGGAATTTTACTTCAAAGTGGCGAATTGTCATTTGGAAATATAATGGTTATTGTTCTTATAAGTGGAATCAGCTTTGTACTCCTCTCACTTCTTGGAATACGTGATTTTATTGTAAGAGCTATTCCTGCTAATATCAAGACTTCTATATCAGTTGCGATTGGATTCTTTATAGCTTACCTTGGATTTAAAAATTCTGGTATCGGTAATTTTCAAGATGGTATTAGTTTAGGTGATTTTACTCAACCACCTGTTTTTCTAGCCGTTCTTGGTTTAATATTAATTGCTATTTTAACTGTTTATCACGTACCGGGCGCACTTTTGATTGGAATCATATTAATTACGATCATTGGGATTCCATTAGGCGTAACAACTATGCCCAATAGTTTTTTTGCGACACCAGATTTAGGTTCCATTCAAAATATTTCATTTGCTTTTGACTTTAAAAACTTATTGCAAGCAAGTACCTTCGTTTTAATTTTCATTACATTTTGTGGAGATTTCTTTTCCACACTCGGTACTGTACTTGGTGTTGCACAGAAATCTAATCTTCTTGATGAAAATGGTGACTATCCCGGAATTAAACGTCCATTTTTAGTAGATGCTATCGGAACGTGTGCTGGAGCTTTTACCGGCTGTACAACCATTACTACCTTTGTAGAATCTTCAGCAGGCGTAGAAGCCGGTGGAAGAACAGGGCTTACTTCCTTAACAAGCGGGTTAATGTTCTTTATGGCTATTTTAGCTGCCCCACTATTTTTGATGATTCCAGATGCTGCTACTGGTCCTGCATTGATTTTTGTTGGATACAGTATGATCTCTTCTATTGGAAATATTGACTTCAAAAACTTTGTTCAAGCATTTGGTCCTTTTATCATGATTGCTTTCACGATTTTTACAGGTAGTATTGCAACAGGAATTAGTGCTGGAATCTTAGCAGATGTAGCTGTAAAAACATTCGCTCCTGCTTCACAAGAAGTTAAAGTACACCCAGCAATGTATATCCTGTCTATTCCACTTGTCTTGTATTTCATTTTAAACTAAATAAATATAACGAAAGGATGGATTTTTCATCCTTTTTTCTATTAAATTAAAAAATAGGAGGAATCATTCTATGAGAAAAATACCTATTCCAGATAGACGATCTTTACTACAGGCAGCACTTGGTGAAATAGAAGCAGATTTAGCTATAAAAAATACACTTTATTTTAATTTATTTACTGGTGAAGAATATCCTGCAACTGTATTTATTCATCAAGGTTTTGTTGTTCATGTGGAGTCTGAAAATCTCGAAGAGCATTTAGATCATGTCAAAGAAGTTGTTGACGCTGAAGGTGCAACAATTATACCAGGATTAATTGATGCTCATATGCATGTAGAAAGCACCATGCTTACTCCTCGCAACTTTGCAGAAGCTGTTATTCCTCATGGGACAACAACTGTCGTTACTGATCCTCATGAAGTAGCAAACGTTGCTGGTGAGGAAGCAGTTAAATATATGCATGATGCTGGATTAGATCTGCCAATGCGTCAATATATCAACATTCCATCTTGTGTACCAGCTGTTCCAGGTTTGGAGCAGTCAGGAGCTGCTTTCGATTATACGGTTGTTGATCGTTTAGCTAAACTTGAAAATGTTATTGGTCTTGCTGAGGTAATGGATTTTAAAGGTGTGGAAAATGGTGCTGATCGAATGATGGATATGATTGAAGCAGCTGAGAGAAATAATCTCTATATTCAAGGTCATATTGTTAACGAATCTGGTCGTCAGTTGAGTGCTTACGCTGTAGGTGGTCCCACAACAGACCATGAGACGCGTTCTCCGGGCGAAGCTATCAATAAGTTACGTGTGGGTCTCTATGTCGATGCACGGGAATCCTCCATGGCCCATAATATTAAAACGATCTATAATGATGTCAAACAGCTTCCTTGGAGAAGTCGCCTAGCATTGTGTACAGATGACCGCGAATCAGCAGATATCCTCGAAAAAGGACATATGAATGATGTGGTTCGTCTGCTAATAAAAGAAGGCATGTCCCCTATTGAGGCAGTCAGGGCAGGAACTTTACATGTTGCTGAAGAAATTGGTGTAACCAACTTAGGTGCAATAGCACCTGGCTATGTAGCAGACTTTCTTTTAGTAAAAGATTTTAGTACTTTCGAACCAGAAAAAGTGTTCTTTGATGGGAAACTAGTTGCTGAGAAAGGGAAGATGGTTGTTGAAATTGAAAAACGTTCTTTCGAAATTGAAAAAATAAACACAGTAAATATTCTACCTAAACAACTACCCGATTTTATAATGAGAGCACCTAATAATCAACAAAATGGCACGGTAAAAGTCAATGTTCCTACTTATTATGAATTAAATGCTTCCATTACTAATCTACAAGTAGAAGAGCTTCCTGTAAAAAATGGAGTGATTGATATTAGTCACGATCCTGACCTTGCTTACGTACTGACCATTAATCGATACGGAAAGAAAAACAGCACTCTTGGTCTGGTCAGAAATTTTGGAGGTGTAGAAGGCGCAATCGGTAGTACAGTAGCTCATGACCATCACAACCTCATGATTGTCTATCGTTATCCAGAAGCAGCCTACAGAGTATACCAAGCCTTGCAAGCCTGTGGAGGCGGAATTAGCTGCTCTGATGAACAAGAGTTACTTTATACACTTGAACTTCCAGTATTTGGCCTGATGAGTGCAGTTGATTGTTTTGAAACTGCAAAAAGAGCCACCCATATGAAAAATGTTTTGAGAGGAATTGGATTAGACACATTAAATCCACTACTTCGAATTGTAACTCTTGGTCTAACTGTAATTCCAGAATTTAAATACAGTGATTTAGGTTTAGTAGATGTAATGAAAACAAAACTCATTCCCATTTTTCCAGAAAGCTGATTTATTTATCACTACATAATGAACATAACATTTTTTTATAAATACAAATATACCTCCTAGTCGTTATTAGGAGGTATATTTGTATTTGTTATTCTCCGATGATTTGATAATCTTCTGGTAAATCAAAGACAGTCATATCCACTTCTTTTTCAAAAGATAATAAATCTAGAATCATAATAACTTCATCCGTTCCAAAAAGTTCCTCATTCTCTTCAAAATCTTCATCATCCTCTATTAAAGATGACATATCCATAGTTATTTCCATACCATCTAGCTCTTCACCATCAAAATAATATTTTACTGTTCCAAGTTCCATTTTGTATTCTTCATAGGCTCTTTTATTTCCTAAGAATGTATCTTGCCCTTTACTGATATATTCTAAATCATCGTAGACGATCGTTGGATCTGTAGAAACTAAATTGTCTTCCTCTTCTTCATAACGATCAGACTTAATAATTGTTTTAGAGTCATGCATAATTAGATAAGACTTGTCATCTTTTTCTATGTGCTCTAAGATACCATTTTCTGTCTCAATTAATGAATACGTTTGGTCATCTGCTACCACGTTTGTAATAAGGCTTTCTACTTCATATCCGGTTACATTTGATATACTTTTCATTTTTGTTGTATAACGATTCATGTCCTTAATATCATTTAAGACCTTTGAATACCCTTCCTCTTCTATTTTGCCAACTTCCTCTATCTCTGACTCTTCACTTTCTTCTAGCAGAGTGGACTCTGATTCTTCTGATTGAATAGATTTTTGCTCAATACTTTCTTTTAATTCAGTAGAATCTATTTTTTCGGACTGGTTAGACTCTGGAACTTCAGATGAACATCCAACCAGTAGAAGCGTAGCAACCATTAAAAATACACTTATTTGATATTTCTTTTTCACTTTAATCTCCTCCTCTTTCAGATTAAATTGTTCCTTCACATCCCTGCATCCTATCATTATTATCTTTATCTTACCTTTTAAAAGCGTTTTCATCAAATTTTTTATAGGTTTTGGCTCGTAATCACTACCTTTTTTTGTATCTTTTAGAAGAAACTAGCCTTGAATGGATTTTTGCTAATAAAAAAAAGAGCTGTTAGGCTCCTTTTTTATGATTATAAAATCCCTTGTAAATTTCCACATATATTTTAGCTATTCTGTTCCCAAAATAATTTTGGTGGCATAATCAGTCCCTCTATTTTGACTCATTTCACTGAAGTATTTTAGACGATTTCTCGACATATCCTCAACTTTTTCAAATGCAGTCTTCATATCGTTTTGATTAAAGTGATTTGGATCTAGAATGACTCCTAAATCATTTTTTTCTATGTCATGAGCAATATTAAACTGATCACTTGAGAAAGGTAAAACAATCATATCCTTCCCATAATACATCGCTTCAGTAAACGTATTACATCCTCCATGGAAAATAACTAAATCAACATACGGCATGAGTGCAATTTGAGGTATAAAATCTTTGATGATGATTTTACTGGAAGCATACCCTTCTAACTCTTTTGTATTTTCACCTGCCGAAACGATAATCATTGCTTCTGGATATTTCTCTTTTGTGTATTCAATCAACTTTTTCAAAACATCTTTACGATTGGACAGAAAAGTACCTAGTGTAATTAAAATTTTCATTTCATTATGATCTACAATCTTTTTCCATGAAGAGTCTAATTCTTTTTCTTCGAAGCTATTCCCAGCATAAATTTTATAGGGCATATTTTCTGTTTCTTCCTCTTCATTAAAATCAAAATAATTGTAAATAACAGCTATATCAGAAACCAAACGAAAGGCATTGTCAATTTGAGCTACCTTATTCTTTTCAGAAATAATTTGATTAAATACTTCTGTAAATTCTTTTTGTGTAGACTTCGATACTTCTTTTAGTCTTTCTTCATCATTCTTTTCTACACGTATAGCAGATAGCCAGTATTTTGGTACGCCATAATTCATTTCATCATCAGGAATTGTATACGGATGCGGAGGACAATACGTTATAAAATCTAGATTTAATGAATACAAAGCTAAAGTAACGGAATAAGATAAGATATCAACAACGTATAAATCAACGCCTACCGTTTCATCAATCATTTTGATATTCTCGATTAGTTTATGAGGATCATACAACATATCAGCTTTGCGATGTCTGGACTGTGTAATCAGAGTCTCAATCGCACCTTCTTTTGTTGATTCAAAAAACTCATCCAAACGTTCCTTTTCAGTATCAGGTTGATCGGTACTTTCTGCTTTTTGAATATTTTTATTGCTACTGATATCAATTTCATAAAATTTTAAGCCTTCGTCAACGACAAATTTTTTAAATTCCACACTACACCCTATTGTTACATCCACTCCCGCTTTTTTAAAACTCTTTGCTAGATTTAAAAGTGGATTAAAGTGAGAATAAAAAGGTGGACTGATAAAAAATATAGATTTATACTTCAATTTCATTTCCTCCTAATAGGGTTAAATATGTATCCGTAAATGTTTTCGCAATTTTATCAATTGAAAATTCTTTTTCAATCGTATCTTTTCCTGCTAGTTGAATCTGTTTAAACTCTTCATTGCTTATATCAGAATGATAAAGGATTTCTTGTGTATCCTTCGCTATCGTTTTTTCATTAAAAGTATTGATTAAAAAGCCATTTTCTCTATTCGTTAGGTAGCTTTTCACTCCTCCTTTAATAGGAGCGAAGATAAGAAAACCTCTAGACATAGCTTCTAAAATAGCAATTCCAAATTCTTCTTTCATACTTGAAGCTAGATAGATATGTGGGTAGTCAAAAGTCTTTTTCATAATACTTTTTTCAACTAATCTGATTTCATCATTGTGCAAAGCACCTTTATGGAAAAACTTGTCTTTTAGTTCCGGACGTTCTTTTATTTGTTGATTAAAGAAATCAATAATTTCCTTTTCTTCTTGGTTAGGGTTTTCTAGATCACCACCAATCATTAGCAAGTTATGGGTTTGTTTTAATTCTGAGTTTGCCCATGCCTTAAATAAAGCTACTTGCCCTTTTATTTTAGCGAGCCTCCCTACATTCAAAATAATTGGTTGGTCACAAAAACTAGAGTCAATTCCCACTAATTCTTTTAATTCACAAATGTAATCTACATTGTCTTTTTTTGAGCTGTTTTTATCAATTTTTATACCTTCATCAATCATCTTCATTTTATATTCCATATCATAGTAATTGAATTGCGGAAAATACAATAGTAATTCCTTACTAACCTTTCTTCCACCAATTCCTAATATCTTATCGCTCATCAGAACTAATTCGTCTCCTATTTTTATTTTATTTAATAAAAGTTCGGCCTCATTAAAATTCAAGAGCTTTAAAGAACCTTCTTCATCTGTCATATTACGATGAGGATCAGGAGCTAATGTCAATACTAACTGCTTCCCTAACTCTTTACTTAACTTGGCGGTTGCCATGGATGCATTATCTAAGTAGCGAATATGGAAGATGTCTGGTTGAATATTCAGTTTCACTAAAAAGTTTTTAATAAATCGCTTTATAAATAATTCTTTTTTTAAAAACGGATCTGCTACTGTTCGGTCTAAATAGGCCGGTAGTCTTACAAATAAATGATTCTCTTTGTAGGAAGCCATAAATGGTTTTCGCATCGTGTCACTAATCGTTATCGTCAGTACTAAATCAATTCTACTATCGATTGATATTTCATTTCCTAATGTTTTAAGAAGAATGGCTAAGCCGCCATTGTTTCCTTTACCACTATCTTCAAAGTCACCATAAAACATTGATTGTAGCATTACGGTACCTTTTTGCTCTCTTTGGTATTTTCCATTCAGAAAATCAATATAGTTTTTTATAAAAACCAGATTTTTTTCTGTTGTGATTTCTGATTTTATTCGTTCTATGTCCAATTCATCCATTGAATAGAGACTATCTAGTACATCTAAAATTTGGATTTTTATTGCGATCGGATAAAGATTGGTAAGTTGTTCATATAGGTATTCTTTCGGTATCTTGCTTTTAAATTGGTAGATGTACTGGATTAGTAAAGTGACCGTATCAAAGTTGTCCTTGTTTTTGTCAAGTACAGTCATGATTTGATCGACGGATAAAATATCTAATTCAAATTCTAACAACAGATCTAAGAGATGATATTTTTTTCTTCATTATTATCCTCTTTCTCGATTTCTGTTTTTAATAGTGATATCAGTTTTTCTTTTGGATAAAGATTGTAAATGCTTACAATCTTATCTATAGTAAATCGATCAATGTAGGGATCTTCCCCTATGTAAGATAATAGAGTCTCAAACTTTTTCTCATCGCTTCTCTTTTTTTGATTAATATCTAAAATATCATCTAATTTATTTTTAAAAAACTTCGCATTTTTTGTCTGCATATTTTCTATATTCATAAACTCTTTTACAAAAGTAGTTGTGAAGTCGTATGTATTCTTAAAATTCGAGTTAGATTTTCTTAATTTGATAAATTCATTCATATTCAATATCCCCCTAGTTTCATTTCCTTTTTGAGGTTTAAATCTTTTTAATCTATCTATATTAGATTTTAGATACCGTGTATTTTTTATTATGTACTAATACTGTACCATGTAAATGCTTTTTTCGTCCTTATAACCATCCGTTCCTATCTTTAGTTGTGGACATAAAAAAACCTTTTATCATAAGAAGCACACTACATGTTTCTTACAAACAAAAAGTTTTTTAGTATCAATCCTTTTATATTTCAAATTAACCCATTCTTGATTTATTTTTAAAATACCTTGGACTAAATAAGTTTAAGACTTCTTTTGGTTTCTCATTACTCATAATCGAACCAATCATAATAAAGATCGCTAGAATAAATAAATATAAACTAAATTGTCTATCAATCAAATATTGAAAAACAAATGCCCATGCGGGATAAGATATGTTCAATCCCATCGATTGCGTAGCTCCTATCAAATCAATTGCTTTGTAGTAAGCAAGGTATGACAAGGTCCCCATGAGACCACTAGCCATCACAATCAGAAGGACTATGGGTACCTGTGCTATGTTCGCTACTGATTCATAACCAATAAGAGGAATAATGATAAAACTATACGTAAGGGTACTCGTCATTTGGCGGATTGTTAAGGCAACTTCACTAGAAACATCTTCCTTTAGTGCTGCTTCAATGATGACTGCTTCACTACCCCAACCAATCGCACAGATGGCGACAAAAATGAGACCTAATCCTAAGCTTTTAACAGAAATATTAGGCGTAATCCCCATAAGAATAATCGCACCGATTGCTATAAATAAACCAATGATGCTATGTATTTTCATTCGATCCTTTAAAAATATAAACGCTAAAACTAATCCGATTGCAGGATAGATTGCAGAAATACTAGACGCCAATGTTGATCCTAAATAATTTATCGCTAGTATATAGCTTCCCATTCCTATTGGCCCACCCAGTAGAGCAGCCATAATAATCGCAAGGCCTGATTTTGATTTTAGAACACGTTTAAATTCTTTCGTCTTCTTCGTTTTTAAAATCAGAAAAGCTAACAGTAAAAAAGAAAATGTATCATGGATAAAGGTAGTGATGAGAGAGGCACCCACACCTAAGCCTAACATGATTGGAAAGGTTAATGCGAATCCCAAAACTACAGAATCAAGACCCCAGAAAAAACCAGAGGTAAGCCCCATCATACTTCCTTTTTTATGCATCGTTCTTCACCTTATCTAATACAATTCTTGAATATTTCCGACCATATTGATGCTGCTCCATCCCATATGTTCCAAAATCTTCTCCACATGCTTGTTTATACTGTGTCCAAAGAGCCCATAAGAAACCTGCTAAAGAAACATAAGCTTCTACAATCATTAGTTCTTCTTTTGTATGTTCTCTTTCTAGATAGCGATCCAATAAATCATTGATTTCTTGATCATGTTTGTTGGCATACGCAATAAACATCGCAATATCAATCAAAGGATCTGCCATTCCGGAATACTCCCAATCTAAAACCGTTATTTCACCGTCAGCAAGTAGGAAATTCATATCTACTGCATCAATGTGACACAGAACTTTTTCTCTCGGTATCGAGTTTAAAACATCTATTACTTTTTTTATGTTCTCATACACTTCATCAAAGTCCTTAAACAAAATAGCATGACTATCTATACATAATTGATGATAGAATTGGATTCGTTCCTCTATATCAAAATAATGTTTGGTTTGTAAACCTGAACCATGTAAAATTCTTAGTTTTTCTAAAGCTAAATCTACTTCTGCTACATGATTAGGATCAATCGTTCGTGAATTTGGTACAAATGAAGTGATTTTATACCCTTTTTCAGGATTCAAATAAATAACATCATCAGAAATATGAAGTGGGTTAATCATTTCATATACATGAGCTTCTTGGTTTCTATTAATTAAGTGCTCCGTTCCTTTACCAGGATTTCTAAAAACGTACTTCTTTCCTTTGACTTCAAATAAGAAGGAGTCATTCGTCATTCCCTCTTTCAGTGTTCGGAGTCTTACGATATCCGATAATTCAACATCAAATACTTTTTTGATCACTTCTAAGATTTCTGACCGTGAGAATTTTAAGTAACTCTTATCATAGACACGTAATTCTTCTAACGATTCAAATTCCAGAATCGTTCCTTTTGGATATTTTCTAATAAACATATCTAACGTATCCTTATTATTTAAATAAACATTTTCCCAGTAATATTGAGCACAAGACTTGTCCTCATAAATATCATCGATATATCCTACCATTTTTTTACTGAAATCATCTTTAAAAAATGCAGGACCATACATTCCCCAAGTGTTCTCTCCGCCAGAGGGATTGATGGAGGTAATCAAATTATCTTTATTAACTTGAACAACCCATTCATCCGTATTGTCTTCAAAGTATTCAGCAGCGTAAAATGAAACGTTTTCAAATTTCCTGTATATATTATCAACCATATAAATATCAGAAGTTAATATATACGTATTTTTCATTTCTTCTTTTGCATAGTATAGAGATGAAATATTATTCTTAAAGGAGTAATCAGAATTATAAATGAGCTTTACCCCATATAAATCTGTTAAGTATTCGAACATCTCTTTCAAGTAACCTACTACAATCGTAATATCAGTAATCCCCACTTCATGAAGTTGTTTAATTTGTCTCTCAATCATGACTTCTCCATGTACTTCTAGAAGACCTTTAGGTGTTTCGTATGTCATTGGTACAAATCTAGAGCCAAAACCAGCTGCCATGATGATAGCGTTATCAACTTTGTGTTTACTTAGTAACGATTGGCCTTTATCCATAAGTTTATATCCTTTTTGATCTACGATATATTCTTTTGATATCGCTTCTTTTAACAAGGTATTCACTTTACCCAGAGATATAAACATATGATCCGCAAATTCTCTTTGCGTTTTTAACTTTCCTTCATAGATTAAATAAACTAGTTCAAATATATCTTTCATTTTCATTCTCCTCTTGTTCAATGACATAAGAATACCCTTATAATTGAACAGGGTCAATTTTAAGGGTATCTTCCTCGTATATTTAAGTTTATTCTCGCTATTGTTTTAAATATTATTTTTAAAGCAGGTACTACTATGGTTGTTCATGACTCCAATTGCTTCTAAATAAGAGTAGGTAGTAATACTGCCCATGAACTTAAAGCCTCTTTTTTCATATCTTTCGAAACCATATCGGATAATTCATTGGTTTTAATAAGTTGATCTGAGTCTCCATATTGAATTTCATCATTTGTAAAAGACCATATATATTTTGAAAACGTCCCAAACTCTTTCTGTACCTTGATAAATGCTTTTGCATTTTCAATATTTGCTAGAATTTTAGCTTTATTTCTAACAATATCACTGTTTCCCATCAGTTCTTCCAGTTTTTCTTCTGAGTAATCTTTTATTGCATAGGGATCAAAGTTATCAAATGCTTTCCGAAATGCTTCCCGTTTCTTTAATATAATTAGCCAAGATAATCCTCCGTGAAATGATTCCAGTAAAATCATTTCAAACAAATACGAATCCTCATAGGAAGCTATTCCCCATTCGTTATCATGATATTCAATATATATTTCGCTTTTTTCAAGATTTGGCCACTTGCAACGATTTTTAACCATGTTTTTCTCCTTACTGTATAACTACAATATTGATAAAAATATGAAAGTCTTATTTCAACACATTTTTCATTGTGTGGATAAATTTCAAAAGAATACCAGTACCTTATCCTTCTACTTCACTATTTTTAACTAAAGTACATCTATCTTTATTATAGATTTTTTTCTGCAATTTTCAACTTTCTTTATTTCAAGTTCTCCTAGCTATAAGCTCATGAAAAGATTAAATACATAGAAAATACCCTGATTTAAGATCGAATCAGGGTATCTTTTTGTATATGTATTTTTTCAAGTAATAACTGCACTATTTCAACTATATTTTATTTATGAACTCTATAATTTTATTTATATTAACAGATTTTTATGATTAATCTTGAGATTTGCTTATGGCTTTGAAACCAGAAATAATATCATTTAATTCTTCAGTAATACTATTTTGTCTTTGCCTTCTGTAATCAAAATTTAATTCCTCGAGTCTTTCTTCTATATTTTTTTCAGCAGCTTTCATTGAAGAGAGTCTACTTGCATTTTCAGATGCAAGAGAATAACAAAAAGCTCTATACAATGTAATGAAAAAATATTGTCGGACAAGATCGGATATTAATTTTTCTCTATTAGTAAAATAAGTAGGTATTCTATTGGAATCCCACTCTATTTCTTTTTTTGAAAATTCCAGTAAATCTATTGGGAATAAAACTTCGCTCTCTTCTTCGAAAGTAGTTCTATCTTTAGGCTTATTATAATGTAACAGAACTTTCTCTATCGAATATTGGTCTCTTAACTCATCTATTCTTAAAAAAATAATATGTACCATTTTAGTTATAGCTTCTATCGTTTGAGGTGCTTTAAAAAGATCAACAACATTTAAATCATCTTGAATCCTTTGAAATACCTGTTGTCCTATTATGATACTTTTATTAACTTCATTATTTGGAATGTTTTTTATACTATAAGTTGTCATTCTCTCATTAAATCTTCCAGCCAAGCCATGGTCAGAGCCAAATATAATATGCAAATTACTACCTTTTTCTTCTTGACTACTTATTTTTTCTTGACTACTTATTTTTTCTTGACTACTTATTTCTTCTTGCTCAGAAAAAATAATGTATAATGATTTATCTAACACACCCTTATACTGCCATGAAGCATTCGCAGCATTTTGAAATTAGGTTATGTTGCTAGAAGCATAAGCTTTCATAGTACCTACTATAGATTGAAGACTTTCCGCAGAATTAATGTTATTTTTTAATTTTTGCAAAGTTTCCATTTATAGTTTAAACTCCATTTCCAATAATTTTTTCATTCTTTTTAGAAAAGCATCTTTGGTACTATCATCGATAGCTTCAGGTTGTAATAAAGCAGTACGGAAATCATAATCTTTTTTTACTTCATTTCTTATTAAATCTTCTGCTTCAGATATATCTTCTAAGTCAATTTTATCTAATAGTCCATTCGTTACGGCCATTAACACTCCAATTTGCTCAGTAACTTCTATTGGAGAATGTTGACCTTGATTTAAAACTGCTCTAATTCTTCTTCCTCTAACAAGAGTTTCTTTAGTTTTTTCGTCAAGTCTTGTTCCAAAGCTGGCAAATGACTCTAACTCTTCAAACTGAGAATAGGTAAGTTTTAAGGCACTAGTAATTGATCTATAAGATGGAATTTGTGTCTTTGCTCCTATTCTAGATACAGATGTACCTATATTCACGGCAGGTAAATTGCCCTTTTGAAATAATTTGGGAGAAAGATAAATTTGCCCATCCGTAATAGAAATTAAGTTAGTAGAAATATAAGCTGACAAATTCTCAGCCTGGGTTTCTATAATAGGCAATGATGTAATACTACCACCGCCATATTCCTCTCGCAAGTGCGTCGATCTTTCAAGAAGTCTCGAGTGAATATAAAATATATCTCCGGGGAAAGCTTCTCTTCCGGGAGGTCTTTCAAGAAGTAAAGAAAGCTCTCTATATGATCTAGCATGTCTTGTAAGGTCATCATATACAATTAAGACATCTTTACCCTTCTCCATGAAATATTCTCCTAGAGATGTCGCTGCATAAGGCGCAATATACGCTACTCCTGGGGGATCTTCTGAACCAGCTATCATTACGATTGTATAGTCCATAGCACCATTTCTTTTTAATGTTTCTATAGTTTTAGAAACAGATGTTGTTTGCTGACCTATAGCACAATAGATACAAATGACATCTTCACCTTTTTGATTAATAATCGTATCAATAGCAATCGTAGTTTTCCCCGTTTGCCTATCACCTAAAATCAATTCCCTTTGTCCTCGGCCAATTGGAACAACACTATCAATTATTTTTATTCCAGTTTGTAGTGGAATATTTACAGGAGCCCTTTTCATTATAGAAGGAGATTCTCTTTCAACAGGTAGATGTTTCTGTATATTTACAGGTCCCTTATTGTCTAAAATTACTCCCAAAGGACTAATGACTCTGCCTAAAAAATCATCAGATACTGGTATATCTGCAACAGAAAAGGTTCTTTTGACTATATCTCCGGCTTTAATATTGTAGAAATCTCCAAGGAGAACAACTCCAATACTATTTGGATCCAAGTTAAAGGCCATCCCCATAACCTCGCCCGGGAATTCAATTAATTCTTGATTTTTTACAACTCTGAGTCCCTTTACAACCGCTATACCACTATCTACAGAAATAACTGTTCCACTTTCTTCTATATTGTTTTTTTTCAAATCTTCTTTTAGTGATTCATCAATCGCTTTATCTAAATAGGACAGTTGTTTGTTTAACATATACATACTCCTATAAATTTTGGCTTTCTAATACATCTATTATATTTTCTTCAACTTCATCCAAGTATTTCTTTATACTGCTATGAACCGTATACGTTTCTAAATTTAGCTCATATCCAAGGATTAATTTTTCATTTATTTCATAATTGATTTGTTCTATATTTGCAATTTTTTCTTTTAGTATTAATTCTATATCTTTTTTTCATCCTTAGACAATTCTTTAGAACTATATAAATTTATATTTCTGCTTTCATCTAATATCTCTTTATTTGGAACGTTTTCGTTTATATGTACTAAATCATTTATAAATGACTTATAAACTTCATCTTCTAATTCTTTGGAAGAAATAGTCGCTAAGATTTTAGAGGCTATTTGAACAGCATTTTTTCCTAATTCCATTCTTAATCTTTTAATAAAGTATTCTTTTTCTTCTTCTACTTCTTCTATATAATTTTTGCGTTTGTTATTGGCTTCTTCTTCATATTCTTCCAATAAACTGTTTTTCTTCTCTAAAGCTTCTTCTCGATAGTTTGCTAGAATACTCTTTTTTCACTCTCTATATCTTCTATTTTATCATCGTAAGTTTTAATTAATTCTTCTGCTTCACTCATCTTACTGTCAGCTGCTTTTTCAGCCTTTAAAATTCTTTCTTTTCTATCCGCCATAGCTTTTGTTATTGGCTTGTAAAAAAAATATTGTAAGATAATCAAAAGTACAAAAAAGTTAACTATTTGTGCTGCGATTTCAAACCAACTTATCTCCATAATTTACCCCACCACTAAATTCCAAAACGGATTAGCAAAAAGCAGAATCATGGCAATTACAAAACAATAGATAGCCGTAGATTCAATCATAGCCAATCCTACAAAGAGAGTTCTAGTAATTGTATTTGATTCATCTGGCTGTTGAGCTATTGACTTTAATGCTTGTGAAACAGCTTTTCCCTGACCTAATGCTGGTGCTATTGATCCTAGAGCCATAGTTATTCCTGCAATAATTATTGACGTCATACCAATTAGTCCTATATTATCCATAATATTCCTCCTTATTTACTTTCTTCATTGTCTAAGTCTAAGTCCAATTTTTCTTTTTGGTTTTTTGTAACCGATGCTATATATACGATAGCTAAAATCGCGAATATATAAGCTTGAATGATTCCTGTTAAAAGTCCTAATGCTTGTATAACAATCGGAAAAAATAACGGGATTACTCCCAATAATATTGCTACAACAACACTTGAACTCATCACATTTCCATATAAACGAATAGCAAGTGACAGGGTTCGTGAAATTTCGCCAATTATATTAAACGGTAGCATAATAATTGTCGGTTTAATATACTCTTTTAAATACCCTATAACACCTCTGTCGGATATTCCATAAAACGGTACTGCTAAAAATACGCAGAGAGACAAGGCAATCGTAGTATTTAAGGAACCTGTCGGTGGTTTAAATCCTGGAATAATCGATAACACGTTTGAAGCCAATATAAATATAAATAAAGTTCCAATAAAAGGAAGATATCTCCCTGGCTCTTCCTGACTTATTTGTTTAATTTGAGTATTGATAGTTTCTATTAACGCTTCCAAAATATTTTGGCCTTTAGAAACCTTTTTCCCGGTTTTAATAGTTCTAGTAATCAAAAAGGATACTAAAATTAATATCAACATTGTGAGCCATGTAAATACTAAGGTAGCTGTAATCCTAACAAATCCCCATTCAAAGTACACGATCTGACTTGGATCGATATTCATTAAATCACTCCCTTTTTGTGTCTGGCTTGGATGGATCCTTTTTTATTTTAGACACCATAATCATTCGAACGATCATGATTGCTAGAAATCCTAATAAAATATTTTTAAAGCCTGCTTGTGCTAAGTAATACAATCCTGTTAATAATATCCCCATTCTAAAAATAAACGAGAGAATCATAAATAGACCAGGGCTTTTAACATGATTAAATTTTTGTGTAGTATAGTACAGTCCACCAAAATATAAAATGCCTATTAATAAACCTATTAAAAATGAAACAATCATATGCTCTCCTATTCTTTGTTATTATTTTCATTCAGCCAACGCCATGTATTAAAAGCTCCAACAATAACACCCACAAAGATAAGCGTTAACGTCCAAGAGAAACTTGTCTCAACTTTTTTATCTAAGTATGTACCCAAAGCTATTCCTAAAAGTGTCGGTACAGCAATAGACCAACCTACAATTCCAAAAAGACCTAAGCCAAACATTATTTCTTTTCCGTCTTCCTTAGATTTTAATTTTTTATTAGCATCTTTCTCTATTTCATTTAAAAGTTCTTCATCCAGTGATTTTTTTTAGACAAGATATCACTTCCTTTATTTATCCAATTCCATAAATCTTCTGACCGTATCTACTTCAAGTTTTATGAGAACTTCTTGAGCTTTTCTTTCTCTCTCATCCATAACTTCTAAATCTTTGCGAACGGTATCTGCAACGTTTTCTAAAGAGTCACCTTTTATAGCTTGAAAACAAGTGAGATAAACGACATCACCCTCTTTTACAATAACTCCTTGGCTGATGGCATAGTACCGATCTATTTCATCATCTGGTACTATATTTATAACTAATATACCTGCTTTCAGACTCCACGTACCGTCAACATGATTAGGTAAGATCTGAAATACTCCCTCTACTCCTGGTGCAGTTATTTTTAATACATCTTTATCTAGTATGGTTTTATAAGGGAGCATAATCTTAAGTCTCATTTATGTTCTCCCTTTCTTTTCTTTTTTTAATAGCTTCGTCAATATTACCAATTAAATATAAATCAGTTTCTTCATAATCTTTAAATTCATCATTTAAAATTCTTTCACAGCCTTCTAGAGCATCGTCTAAATTAACTAAGCGACCTTCTATTCCCGTTATATCTTCTGTGGAGAAAAAAGGTTGAGTTAAAAATCTTTCTAATCTTCTAGCTCTATTCACTATATTTCTATCTTCTTCTGAAAGCTCTTCTATCCCTAACATGGCGATGATATCTTTCAATTCTTCATAAACGGCCAACGTTCTTTTAATTTCCCTGGCTATATGATAGTGTCTTTCTCCTATTACAGATTTATTCAACATTTTAGAAGATGAGTTTAAAGGATCTATGGCAGGAAATAAGCCTTCACTAGCTCTTTTTCTAGATAATACTACTGATGCAGATAAATGTGAAAATGTGTGAGTGGCAGAAGGATCTGTAAAATCATCAGCTGGAACATAGACTGCCTGTATAGAAGTAATCGCTCCTGAAGAAGTACTAGCTATCCTTTCTTGTAGTTCTGAAAGTTCACTTGCTAAGGTAGGTTGATACCCCACTCTAGAAGGCATTTTACCCATAAGTCCAGAAACTTCAGAACCAGCTTGAATAAATCTGAAAATATTATCAATTAAAAGCAGAACATCTTTTTTCTCTTCATCACGAAAGTGCTCTGCCATTGTAAGGGCAGAGTGACCAACTCTAAATCTTGCTCCAGGTGGTTCATTCATTTGCGCAAATATAAGGACTGCATTTTTTAATACGTTGGCTTCTTGAACTTCACGATAAAGTTCCTCTGCTTCTCTAGATCGTTCCCCAATGCCACAAAAAATACTATATCCTTTCGTTTTTTGAGCTGTATTATTTATAAGTTCGGTTATAAGAACGGTTTTCCCTACACCAGCTCCTCCAAATAACCCAGCTTTCTCACCCCGTGCAAGAGGTGTTAGTACATCTATAGCTTTTATTCCTGTTTCAAACATTTCATCTGAAGTACTTCTTTTAGAAAAAGGCAACGGCTTTTGATGGATGGATTTTCTTACTACATCCCCCATGTCATCATCACCACTTAGTACATTACCAAAAACATCAAACATTTTTCCCAATGTTTTTGTGCCTACTGGTACATTTATCGGAGCACCTGTATCTATTATTGCATCTCCTCTAGAAATACCTCCCGTATAAGTCAGGGCAATAGCTCTTATAGTTTTAACATCTACATAAGAAGATACTTCCAAAATGATCTCGTTATGATCTCCAGTAGTTAATTTATTATTAATGAGTGGAATTTCATCATTAAAAACAGCCTGAACAACACTCCCTCTTATCGAGCTAATAAAACCTTTATTAAGTTTATTCATAGGCATTCTCCTTATTTAATCAAATAGTTATTAAATAATCTCTTTGTCAACTTAATTTTTTTGCATAATCTGTTATATTCTTCAAATACTTACCCTAACTAGTAAAATAAGTGGTACATACATTATGTACGATTTGAACGTCTGTATGATTTCTCTTTACAAGGACGTCACAGTTATTTTAGTAGGTTTAAGATCTATTATTCCCTATAGATTTAAAGCGGTTTCATTTGAGAGTGTTTTTTTCTACCTAGGTTGTCATTCAAAGTATATATAATAAAAAAACACTATTATACAATAATGTCTCAATAGTCTATCCAACGAAACCATCTGATACCACTAAAAATAATATTGTTTTTATAATGTTTCGAAAGATTGTGAAGCTTGTGCATTAATTATAACATAACCACACAAAACTAAAGCGAATAATCAAGTTTTATCGGGTATTGAGTACTATTTGAATCATGGATACGAAATATATGGGTTCATCCAAACCGTATTAAATTATATTGATAGATGGTAAGCCCATAACCAAAAAAACACTCTGTTTAGGGAGTGTTTTTTTGTCCTTCAAATCTAGTTTTTTTCTACATTATCCTCATTTGGAACCAAGCTTAATGATTACCTTTTTAGGATTTGATTAATATCCTCTAATTCTTTTTCACTAAATTCAAGGTTTTCAAGAGCTTTTACATTTTCTATTATTTGCTCTTTTTTACTTGCTCCAATGATTACAGATGTTACTTTATCTTTTCTAAGAACCCATGCAAGGGCCATTTGAGCGAGACTTTGATTTCTAGATACTGCAAGATCTTGTAAATTTTGAATTTGACTAAGCTTTTCTTTGGTAATATCACTTTTTTCAAGAAAAGTATTTTCTTTATCTGCTCTTGAATCTTTTGGGATTCCTTTTAAATATTTACTAGTTAGCATTCCTTGGGCAAGAGGTGAATATGCAATTGATCCTAGTCCTTCATCTTTTAGTACATCTTGAAGCCCATCTTCTATCCATCTATCAAACATCGAATAGGAAGGTTGATGAATTAAAGGATTTACTCCTAAATCTTTTAAAACTTTAACTGCTTCTTTTGTCTCTTCTGCATTATAGTTAGAGATCCCTACATACAATGCTTTACCTCTTTTAACAATATCCGCCAAAGCTCCCATCGTTTCTTCAATTGGAGTATCTGGATCTGGTCTATGAGAATAAAAGATATCAAAATAATCAAGTCCCGTTCTTTCTAGGCTTTGATCAAGACTTGCCATCATAGATTTGCGGGAGCCAAAATTACCATAAGGCCCTAGCCACATCTCGTAACCTGCTTTAGAAGATATTATCATTTCATCTCTATAGGATGCTAACTCTTTTTTTAAAATTCTTCCGAAAGTCTTTTCCGCAGAACCAGCTGGTGGTCCATAATTATTTGCTAAATCAAAGTGAGTGATTCCTAA
Organism: Jeotgalibaca sp. MA1X17-3; assembly: GCF_021513155.1. NCBI lineage: Bacteria > Bacillati > Bacillota > Bacilli > Lactobacillales > Carnobacteriaceae > Jeotgalibaca > Jeotgalibaca sp. MA1X17-3. Next base: position 990,114 of record NZ_CP090983.1, on the reverse strand, counting down.
GTCAAAAGCTGTCGTTACCATTTCCTTACTGTTCTCATAAGAATCTACGTCACCAAAATTGTGCCATAAACCAAGAGACATCGCTGGAAGCATTAAACCACTGGATCCACATCGGTTATATTTCATATTCTCATATCTATTTTGTTTTGCGTTGTAATTCATAATCATCCTCCTATTGTATTATTGAATTGATGTTTAAAAAGTTTAACTAAGAGCTCCAATTTTTTTTAATTATGATTCCAATGATTTTTGATATATTTCCTCAACTAAACGAACACAGGTCTCCGTCATTTTTTCACTCATAATTGGAGATTGAATGAGACCTTTATGGATACAATCAGATACGTGATTGATTTCGTAAACCATTTCTGGGACTTCATCATAGGTTACTGTTTTACTTTCTCCAGTTTTGTGATGATCAATCGTTACTTGATTGGAACTCCAGAATTTTTTAATGGTAATTTTAGCATCATCAAAGTAGAAATTTGCTTCATTATTTGTTTGTACAATCATGGACAGTTGGCTTGACACTAATAAATCATTATTAAAACTAAAAGAGATCGTCGCGTCATCAATTTCCTTTTTGCTACCCAAGTGATATAAAGCCTTGTATTCAAATTTTGGCATATCCAATAAGTAAAGTAAGGGTTCTATAATATAAGAAGCCGAACTAAAGAGAACTCCCGCTTGATGTCGGTCATACATCCAATGGCTTTTAGGATGATTGACTAACCAAGAAGCATTTAAGGTTGCTTGTCGTAATCGTCCAAACTCTTCGTCTTTAATCTTTTCTTTCACATAATTTATGCTTGGTAAAAACACTGCTTTTTGGGCTTCCATTAGAAATAGCCCTTGTTTTTTAGCATAAGCAAAAGCCTCCGTGGCATGCGCTGCTTGAAGCACCATTGGCTTTTCACAAACGACATGCTTTTGATGAGATAAAGCTTCCATTATTTGCAGAAAATGCTGATCATTTATAGTAGCAATATAAACAACATCTACTTGTGGGTCTTCATATACTTCTTTATAACTACCGTAAGCTTTTTTTATTCCAAGTTCATTTGCCATTTTTTGAGCCTTTGATAAATTTGAAGCGCCGATGGCAACAGCTTGTGAATGATTGCTTTCTTTTAGTGCTGCCACAAACCTTGGTACGATACTTGCGGAAGAAATGATTCCATAGTTTAATATTTTCATTGTTATCACCCAGTTTTAGTATAACATTATCATTGAGAAACAAAGATAAGTTGAATTTTAAAATATAAAAAAGCCCCCAAAATTAGATTTTACTCTAACTTTTGGGGTCAGTACCTATTTAAGATTTCCACTTGGATTTTTTTCCAATGAATCATAGCCACTAAATCCTTATCAGAATTTTTTATGAAAACTATATTAATCTACTAACAAATAATATCACGGGTAACTTCATTTTTCGCCAATAATTTAATTTTAAGGAAATTAAACGCTAATTGAATACAAGTCAGTACTCTAAAAAAGGTGAAAAAAATAAATTATGTGAAATACTCAAAGACTAGGTATATTATCATTGAAATTACGGTAAGTGAAAAAAACTATTTATTATTTTAAAATTCTCATGAATTCATTTTGTTTACGCTGTAGTAATTAAACCTAAAAATGAAAAATTAGTTAATTATCTGGAATCAGAATTAAATCTGCCTGTCCTTTTTCTACAAAAAATGAAAAATCATTGTTTGCTGCTCTAATCATTCTTGTTGAAAATGTTTGTTCTCCATTTAAGTAAAAAATAATTATATCATTATTTAATACTATCTTTAAGTCAATGTACTCTTCATCTTTTATTATTTTCATAGTTGATAAAGGATCTGATTTTTCAATATACTTTAAAGAAGTATTATAAAAAGAAATTTCATTATCTTCAAATAAAATATTCAATGAGGATTGTCCCTCATTATCAACATCAAAAGCAAAACCAAATTTGGCATCATCATCATAGGTTATTTTAGCTTTCAATATACCGAAATCTCCTTTTGATGTGAAACGAGTTTGATTTTCGGTTTTTCCAACTATTTCAATATCCTTTTTATCGTCTAGAAATTTTTCAATCTCTACTGGTAGTGAAGCTGTTAAATTTCCTTGTTCATCTTGACTTAATTGATGGACGGCAAGATTACCACCCCAATTATATCCTTTATTATCATCATGCTGTTCTTTTGTCGGAATCCATGCAAAAACAAATAAGTTTCCGTTATCATCTTGCTGAATTTGACCGGCATAAAAAGCATTAGAATCCCAATGATCGATATTGGTCGGTTTTTCAAAGGTATCTTCCAATGAATCTGCTATACGATAATGAGTCACTCGATCTGGCCATTGATCCGAAAAAGAAAGATACCATTTTTCATTATAATACACTAAAGATGGACATTCTAAGTTTCCATCGGAATCCATATCATTTTCAAAAAACACTCCACCATCTGTCCATTCTTTTAAATCTTCAGATTCATACTTGGCAATCACACCTTTATTATTTTTTCTTGTCGTTATCAACATCCAATATTTTTCTTCCACATCGTTATAAAAAACAAAAGGATCTCTAAAATCATCTCTTTCATATTGTTCGGACCCATAAAAGGTGTCATTTTCTTGTTTATCCCAGTCTTTTAGATTCTTGGATGTTGCATGCATAATAGCTTCCTTTGGATTAAGGTCACCATTGTGGGCGGTATAAAAGGCATGATATTGTTTATCATGTCCCTCTATGATTGAGCCAGTTCCTAAAGCTCTTTCTTGAGAATCTTCCTCGTTGACATATGGAATTACTAGGCCTTTATCAGTATAATTGATAAAATCTTTTGTAGTAAATAATGAGAAGGGATGAAATCCTATTTCTCCATCTCTATGATCTTCTAAATAAAATATTTGCCATTGTTTCCCATCATAAAAAGGCATAACATCCCCTACCCATGAATCGTGTGACCTCGGATTAGGATTCGTAGTAACATTTTTTGATAAAAGCTTTTTTCCACCTCCAAAATATATAACCGTAGTAATGACTAAAATAATAAGTGATATCTTAATTATATTTTTCATAATTTCTCCTATCTTTAATCTGTTTACTTAAATTTATTAAAATAATCTATCAAACAATTTTTTGTTTATAAAAATGATTCCTTTATCAATAGATTTACTCCGACAAATTATTTGAATACTTTCCTATTACTGTTTCGAATTCAAATAAAATGATTCATGTAATGAAGCTTTACTTATAGTTAATATACACTTATATCAAAATAAAGTGGAAACGTTTCCGAACTAAATAAATAATAGCATTGTAATGCTTTTCTGTCAATAAAACATTCGCTGATAAAATTACTTCATCAAGCGATTAAATTTATAATTAGAAGGTTAATTTGGTAAACATGAATTTTCTATTATTCTATCTGAATTACGTTATATTCTTTCTCCATATACTGTTCAAAACGGTTTAGTATGTACAGAGATTGATATACTTTTTTGCTCTACACATAACTAGCTGATTAAGCTAAAAATCAGCAATTGCCTCACTTATAAGCACAAAAAAACACCCCTTTCTAACCTGTAATTTACAAGTTAAAAAAGGATGTTAATATGTCTGTTCTACTTTAGTTATCTACTAGTAAAAACACTATTAATAGTAGCATATATAATCAGCATTTTCGTATATTCCATACTTCTAAACCACTGCTATAACAACACTTTCAAGGAGTGTACCTATACCTATTTAATAAAGATTACTCCCACTCAATAGTAGCTGGTGGCTTGCTCGTAATGTCATACACGATTCGATTAACATGATCGACTTCGTTTACGATGCGTTGTGAGATTTTATTTAATACTTCATAGGGGATTCGTGCCCAATCAGAAGTCATTCCATCGATAGACGTTACGGCACGGATTCCTACTGTGTAATCATACGTACGTCCGTCTCCCATTACTCCTACACTACGGATTCCTGGTAAGACCGTAAAGTATTGCCATACATCTCTTTCCAGTCCAGCATTTGCGATTTCTTCATGAAGAATTGCATCTGATTCACGAACAATTTCCAACTTTTCTTCTGTGATTTCACCTAATACTCGAATTCCTAGACCAGGTCCTGGGAACGGTTGGCGCCATACAATGCTGTCTGGCATGCCTAATTTTGTTCCTAGTTCACGAACTTCATCTTTAAATAAAGTATTTAACGGTTCAATTAGTTTGAATTGCATATCTTTTGGTAACCCACCCACATTATGATGAGACTTAATGGTTTGTGCAGTTTCTGTTCCACTTTCAATTACATCTGTATATAGGGTTCCTTGTGCAAGGAAATCAATTCCTTCTAGTTTGGTTGCTTCATCGTCAAAGACATAAATGAATTCATTTCCAATAATTTTACGTTTTTGTTCTGGGTCACTTACACCTGCAAGCTTATCTAAGAAACGTTTTTGTGCATCCACTTTAATAATGTTTAACCCAAACTTACCGGATAAACTTTCCATTACCTGCTTGCCTTCATTTTTGCGCAACAAGCCGTGATCCACAAAAATACAAGTCAATTGATCACCAATTGCTTTTTGTAATAAGACTCCCACAACAGAGGAATCCACTCCACCAGATAAGGCTAACAGTACTTTTTTGTCGCCTACTGTTTCACGGATTTTATTAATTTCAATATCAATAAAGTCTTCAATAGACCAATCACCTTTAGAACCACAAATATCAAAAACAAAATTGCGTAACATTTCATTCCCATGAACGGAATGACGGACTTCTGGGTGGAACTGTACACCGTAAAAGTCACGTTCCACATTTGAAAATGCTGCTACTGGACAATGAGCATTGGTTGCGACTACTTCAAAGCCAACAGGAATATCGACAACTAAATCACCATGACTCATCAAAACAGTTTCTTGCTCATCCAAATCTTTAAACAAAGGATTCTGTCTTTGCATGATTTCAATGGTAGCCTGACCAAATTCACGATTTTCAGATTTCTTTACTGTTCCACCGAAAGCTACGGTCATTAATTGCATACCGTAGCATACTCCTAAGATTGGTAATCCTAAATCATAGATTGCTTCATCAACGGTAAAGGCACCCTCCTCATAAACACTATTCGGGCCTCCTGAAAAAATAATTCCTTTTACGTTGTCCATCTGCTTAATCTCTTCCGCAGTTGTTCGATGTGAAAGTAATTCGGAGAACACGCCAAATTCGCGAATTCTGCGAGTAATTAATTGGTTAAATTGACTTCCAAAATCTAATACAATAATTTTTTCCATTGATGCTAAATCTTTTGTCATGTTTGTCCCTCCATCATTTCATAGTTTCATTATAATCGTTTGACACTCTAAAATCAGTACTAATATTTTTTGATGTGTAAATAGTCAATATAATGATTATCTGATTTATGGATAATTAAATCCGCACGCGACATGGTTGGTCGAATGTACTCTTCTAAGTTTTTTAAATTCACTTTTTTCCAAACGTCTTTTGCCATCGCAATCGCATCGCTACGATTTCCCACTGCATAATTATAGTAGTAGTTATCTTCTCGATTTTTCGCTAGGTCCATCAACATTTCAAATCGTTCCAAATACCACTTCTCAATATTTTCTTGTTCCGCATCTACATAAATAGAAAAATCAAAAAAATCACTTACATAAATTTGTTGCCGTGAAGGTAATTGCAAAACATTAATCCCTTCTACAATCAAAATATCTGGCAGATTCATATACTCATACTCATCAGGTACAATATCATAAATATGGTGAGAATAAATCGGTAATTTTACATCTGTCTTACCCGTTTTGATATCCAGCAAAAATTGAATTAATTTTTCCATGTCATAACTCTCTGGAAACCCTTTGCGATTCATTATTCCACGATCTTTTAAAACGGCATTCGGATATAAAAATCCATCTGTAGTAATCATCTCAATCTTTTTATCCGTATAAAATTTTTGTAATAGATTCTGAAGTACTCGAGCAGTTGTACTTTTCCCGACCGCAACACTTCCTGTAACTCCAATAATTAAAGGAGCGGGTTCGTATGGACGAGTTAAAAACTTACTTTTTGATCTTCTTAAATTCCGATAGTTTTTTTGATACAGGTCAATCATTTCTACTAATGGAACATAAATATCTTTCACATCATCTAATGAAAGTTTATCATTCAGTGAAAGTAAGCTTTTTAATTTCTCTTCTGATAAGAGCGGAATGGAGTCTTCATGAAACGTTTTCCATTCATTTCTATCAATCTGATAGTAATTACGATTCTCAATCATTCTTTATCCTTCCATCAACAAGCACTTTTTCGTTTATTGTAACATACTTCTCTAACATTTCACTTCCTAAACTTTATAATTTTAGGATAGAAAGGATGGAAAAAGTAATTTCAATATGGGTATAGTTCTTTCCTTACCTTTAAGTTTTATTAAAATCCAGCCTGTTTTGTTTACATTCCTACAAGGCTTCGCTAAAATAAATGTACATAACAATATTGAGGGGAGCAACCACACATGAAAAAACAAGAAAAGTATCTGGAATTATGGGGAGACTTAGTTGGACTAAAGGATATGGTCCTTGCTATTTTCATTTCAAGTTTGTGTACAATGTCAGGGTTTTTCCTTGCACCAAGCGGTAATACAACGAGACAGTTATTTTATGGATTGGCTGGTGCCGTTTTAGCTTTGATCCTTAATACTGTATTCATCAAACCAAAACGTTTCATTAAAAAACAAACTCATCAATAGAGGAGTACTCAAAAATTTTATAACGAAGAGGAGTATATAATGGACTACGTAATTTTGTTTCAAATGATTTTAGCGGCTTTGGGGGCAACCGTATTATATACCCTGATTGGATTTATTCCAGGAACTGATGAAACGTCTGTCTTAATGCCGATTACTTTAGCTGTCGTTCTTTCCGGAGTTTCACCCATCGTCGTGTTAACTTTTTTCATTTCAGCTATTATTGCTTTAAACTTAATGAATGCTATGCCAACTCTTGTTGTTGGTTTACCCGGCGGAGTTCTTTCCACGCCGATGATTGGCCACTCGCTTACGATGAAAAAAGCAGGTCTGACACATGAAAATATTAAAAAAGCTGCGGTTGGTTCTCTTATCGGAGTATTGGTTTCCGTACCAATCAGTTTACTAATCGCAAGTCTGATCGCCCCTTACGCTGAATCTATTAAAGGATATGCGAGTTGGCTTTTCGTCATAGGTGCTATTTTTCTATCTTTAATGGGGAAATCAAAAACACTTTCCTTAATTATGATTATTCCTCTTGCTCTCCTTTTCCAAAGTTTACGAACTTTGTATTGGGATTTAGGGATTGTTCCTTTTGAAAAAAACATTACAACTTCCTTCTTCCTTGGTATTACGGTAGGTCCTCTATTAGTAAGCTTACTTTCATTTCTAATCAAGTCTACTCGAGAATCAGTTGAAACCGATCAACTTAAAGAAACGATCATTCCATCTATTGAAAATAAACGCGACTCTATTAATCCATTTAAAATTGTAAATCGAAAAGAAAGTAGTAGTGCAGTAGTTGCTTCTTTTTTCTCGACTTTTCTTTTTGTCTTGAGCCCGGTTGGAATTACGATTCTATTTGGAGAATTAGTTGGAAAAAGAGAAAAGGATCCATTGAAACGCGCGAGTACATCTATTGTCACGATGAGTGCCTTAGCTCAATCAACCTATTTATCAGGAATTATTATTAGTGTCGTCGCACTTGGACTCCCTCTTTCACCTGCTGCAATTGGTCCGGGTGGCGCCTTGTTTACTGCTCCTCCTGTTTTTACTTTGGAAAATAACATTCATCACATCTTATCTACCGGTGAGTTAACTCTAGCAATCCTTGTGGGAACCGTAATTACCATCAGTATCGTTTATTTTTTAGCGATTCGCTATGCAACTTCGATTACAGCGGTGGTCTTAACGAAAATCCCTCATGAAGCAGTACTTGCGCTCTTTATTGGCTTAGTTATTTTATTAGCGTATATGGATGCAGGATTATTAAATGTATTTGGAGTGATTTTAATTGGTTTCATTTGTGGATCTCTCAATAATTTAGGGATCAACTATGGGATTCAGTTTATGACACTCTATGCGGCACCGTTTATCGTATCTTGGTTTATGCAAGGATCATAAATTTTATAAAAAGGAAGATGATTATGGACGAAATATCCGCTCTTGGAAGAGCACACGGAAAAATTATTTTAATGGGAGAGCATGCTGTCGTTTATGGAGAGCCGTCCATTGCCTTACCATTCCCTGCAGTTGAAGTACAAGTATCTGTTAAAAATATAGACGGACCGCTACGAGTAGACTGTTCTTTTTATCATGGAATTGCAGATGAAATGCCTGAAGTATTAGAAAGTTTACGGATTGCGATTCAATCTGCCTTAACCTCCCTTGATAAACCTTATGCACATATAGCCATTGAAATTGAAAGCTCCATCCCTCCAGAAAGAGGTATGGGTTCAAGTGCTGCAGTTGCGGTCGCAGTCACACGAGCCATTTACCGATATTTTAATCATGATTTGGAAATGTCTACCCTACTAGATTTAGTCCATATTTCTGAAAAAATAGCACATGGAAATCCGAGTGGTTTGGATGCTGCCATGACAAGCGGAAACACTCCTTTATACTATCGCAAGGGTCAGCCTTTTATACCTTTCCAATTAAATATGAATGGATATTTAGTGGTTGGAGATACGGGTGTGACGGGCCAAACAAAAGAAGCAGTTCAAAGTATTGCTGACAAGTTAGCTACTACAGAAAAAGAAACAACTCAGAAACGAATTCATGAATTAGGTGTTCTCGCTGAGGATGCCAAGAAGGCTTTACAAAAAGACAATCCTGTGGCTTTAGGAGAAGCAATGAATCACGCTCACCTACTCCTTTCTCAATTAGGAGTCTCCAATGATGAGTTAAACCATCTAGTCCTTACTGCCAAAAGAGCCGGTGCTCTAGGTGCTAAGCTAACCGGTGGCGGTCGGGGTGGCTGTATGATTGCTCTTTCAAAATCAGCAGCAGGTGCAAAAAAATTCAAGAAGCATTGGAAGATGCTGGTGCTATACAAACATGGAACATATCACTTAAACAGGAGGCTGACGAATGAAGCAAGCCGCAGTTCGTGCCCATACAAATATTGCTTTAATTAAGTACTGGGGAAAAAGAGACGAACATCTTTTTCTTCCCGTTAATAGTAGTTTATCTCTTACTCTAGACAAACTTTTTACCGACACACTTGTATGTTTTGATCCGTCTTTAACAGAAGATTTATTTTATTTAAATGGTACAAAACAAAATCAAATGGAAACTCAAAAAATTAGTCGTTTTATTAATTTGTTTAGAGATCAAACCGATGTAAAAGATTTTGTACGTGTAGAAAGTATAAACCATGTCCCTACTGCTGCTGGATTAGCCTCTTCTGCTTCTGCCTTTGCTGCTTTAGCTGGTGCTGCCAATATCGCTAGTGGTTTACAATTAGAGCCACAAGCCCTCTCCACTTATGCAAGACGTGGAAGTGGGAGTTCGACTCGGAGTTTGTTCGGTGGATTTGTGGAATGGAACAAAGGAACAAATTCAGATGATTCTATGGCTATTCAAATTGATGATGCCAACTGGGATATCGGAATGGTTATCGTTGCCGTAAATACTTCTGAAAAGAAAGTTTCTAGCCGTGAAGGAATGAAACGAACGGTTGAGACCTCTCCCTTCTATTCTGTCTGGGAAGAAACAGCAGAAGCAGATTTAGTGGAGATTAAACAAGCAATTTCTAACCAAGATTTTCAAACGTTAGGTGAAATAACAGAACGAAACGGTATGAAGATGCATGGTACGATGTTAGGCGCAACCCCACCGCTTTCTTATTGGGAACCTGCCAGCATTCAAGCCATCCAAATTGTGAAGCATTTGAGAGAACAAGGCGTTCTCTGTTATGTTACAATGGATGCCGGACCAAATGTAAAAGTACTCTGCAGACTTTCAGAAGCAGACAAAATTAAAGAGGCTTTACTAGAAAAATTTTCAGACGATCAACTATTGATTACGGGACCCGGAAAAGGAATTCGTGAATTAACAGCAGATGAAAAATCTGTTTACAGCTGGTAGTCAAAAAGAAAGGAAGAGCAAATTGATACAAGCGAGCGCACCAGGTAAATTATTTGTAGCTGGAGAATATGCTGTGGTTACAAATAATCATCCTGCTATCTTAGTAGCCGTGAATCAGTTTATTACGGTTTCACTAGAAGAAGCTGAAGAACAAGGATCCATTCATTCTTCATTAAACGGAGGTTTGCCTATCCCATGGACTAGGCAGGATGGAACATTGTATATCGATGAACGAGAAAATCCTTTTATTTACATTACACAAGCTGTAAAAATCACGGATCAATATATACAAGAAAATGGCAAAGAGTTACTTTATTTTCACCTTACCGTCAAAAGTGAGTTGGATGACTCTAAAGGAAAGAAATATGGCTTAGGTTCTAGTGGTGCAGTAACCGTGGCAACCATTAAAGCCCTTCTTCAATTTTATGAGTTAGACTATACTCCAGAACTTATTTATAAATTAGCTGCTCTTGCCCATTTATCCGTAAATAGTAATGGATCTTTAGGTGATATCGCAGCTAGTTCATATACCGGTTGGATTGCCTATTCTTGCTTCGATCGTGAATGGGTTTTAGACCAAAAAAGTAAAAAAACAATTCAGGAATTAGTAAGCATCCCTTGGCCTGACTTAATGATTGAGCCACTTACCTTACCAAATGACATTGAATTCCTTGTAGGATGGACCGGTTCGCCAGCTTCAACTACTTTATTAGTAGATAAAGTAAATAATAGGCGTGGAAGCTTAAAAGATTTTTATCCACAATTTTTAAAGAAAAGTAAAGATGTTGTCGGTGAAATCATTCATTCATTTAAAGACAAAGATTTTTCTGGCATAAAAAATGGAATTGTTCATAATCGTACTCTACTAAGAGAGTTGTCTCAACGTACACAGGTACAAATTGAAACTGAATTATTAACTAGTTTAATTGAAATTGCTGAACAACATGGTGGAGCCGCAAAAAGTTCGGGTGCAGGTGGCGGAGATTGTGGAATTGTATTAATTGAATCAAACAAGAATATTTCATCGCTCTTATCCCAATGGGAACAAGCAGGTATTCAGCCACTCTCATTAAAAGTATATCAAGAATCTCAATAAAAAAGAGGAAAGGAAGTCTTTCATGAATATTGATTCTAATCGAAAAGATCAGCATGTAGAACTTGCTCAAGCACAGTATAACCAGAGCAGTGAATCTGATTTTCAAAAAGTTCGCTTCATTCATCATTCATTCCCACAAATAAGTACGCAAGATGTTTCTTTACAGACTACCCTTTTGGGTCATAAGATGGAACTTCCTTTTTACATAAATGGAATGACCGGTGGAAGTAAAAAAACAAAAATAATTAATGAAAAATTAGCTATCGTTGCAAAAGAATGTGGATTGGCAATGGCTTCGGGGTCCTTAAGTGCGGCCATCAAAAATCCGGATTTAGAAGATAGTTTTAAAGTTATTCGCAATGTTAATCCAGATGGTTTTGTTATGGCTAACATTGGAGCTCATCATTCTTGGGAAAACGCGAAACGTGCGGTGGATATCTTGGATGCAAATGGGCTTCAAATTCATATTAATGCACCACAAGAATTAGTTATGCCTGAAGGAGATCGTGACTTTTCAATGTGGCTTTCTCAAATTGAAAAAATGGTTCAAAATGTGGGTGTTCCTGTTCTAGTCAAAGAAGTTGGCTTTGGAATGAGTCGAGAAACGATCGAACAACTTATTCAAGTCGGGGTTACATCTGTTGATGTATCTGGAAAAGGTGGAACTAATTTTGCGGCTATCGAAAATGCTCGCCGTACTACTTTCTCTTATGACGATTTAGAAAATTGGGGACAATCTACGGTTGTTTCTTTACTAGAAGCTACTGAACTATCTAACCAAGTTCACGTCCTTGCATCTGGTGGTATAAAAACTCCTTTTGATATTATTAAAGCACTCAGTTTAGGAGCCGAAGCAGTTGGTTTATCGGGACAATTTTTGCATATGGTTGTAGAAGATGGACCAGAGAAAACAATCGAAACGATTCAAGCTTGGAAAGAAAAAATGATTTCGATTATGACTCTTTTAGGTAAAAAAAGTGTCCTCGAATTAAAAGAAACGGATTTGATATTCCAAAGAGATATCATCGATTGGTGCGAGATGCGTGGAATTGATTACCGTACCTTCGCTATTCGTTCCAATCATTATTTATAGAAAAAAGAGGTAAGGGATTTTTTCCCTTACCTCTTTTTTTATTGGTTTATAATAACCATACTAGTAAACTAATGGATACCATTCCCATTAGAATCGAAAAAATCATATTTTTATTTTTGTAGGCAACAATCATCGTTAAAACAGAAGGAATCAGCTTTATATTTTCTATAATATTCAGTTCGAAATTTCCATTCCAGAAAAAAATATCCGTTGCGATTAAAGATGCAAAAATAGAAATTGGTAAATAAAACATTAGTTTTCCAAACCATACTGGCATCCGTGCATTCTTTAAAACAAGAAGAGGAAGTAAACGTGGCAGATAGGTTAAAGTGCCAGCTGCTACAATAAATAGTAATAAACTAGTTTTCATAGATACGTCCTCTTTTCTTTTCTTTTAATGTTTCTAAATACAAACCAAACAGAGAAGCGAGAACAGAAGCAATCAAAATAGAAATCGTATTTTGTAGGAGAAGCATGAAAATAATGGCAAAAATAATAGCAGAAATAGCTGTCCATAAAATAATTCGATTCTCTATTTGGGTTACTAATAAATAAATGAACATGGCTGTTAACATATAGTTCATTACCAGAGTAGATACTTCTAACGTATTTCCTGCTATTGCACCAATGAATGTACTAATAACCCACGTTAGATAAGGTAGTGTTCCAGCCGCCAAGGCTTTATTGGGGGTCCAATCCGAATGGTTTCTAAAATGTATGGTGTTGATACCAAATGATTCATCGGTAATCGTTTGTGCAAATACAAAATGAAACAAAGATGATTCATCTTTCACTCTACTTGCTAAGCTAGAACTCATTAGTAGATGTCTTAAATTAATAAAAAATACCATAAATAAAATTTCGAGAAGTCCAGCTCCACTCAACATCATTCCAGCTATCATGAATTGAGACGCTCCCCCATAAAGTAAAATACTCGTCAAGAGTACAGCGAAAGCACCAAAACCGGATTGTTGCATAACAATTCCACAGGCAATTCCGATTGGAAAATAGCTGATACAAATCGGTAGAGTTGTTTTCACACCTTCCAGCCATTCTTCTTTTTTCATTATGTAATTGCCTCCTATCATTTTTAAATCGTAATCAATATTCTAGCATAGATTTACAATTTGTATATGCTATTCTTGTACTTTTGACTGGTTATTAGCTAAAATGAAAGCAACAAAGCATTGGAGGAGAAAAGGATGTATGATTTAGATTATTTAGAAATTACTTTTCGCTTATTAATTGCTGCCCTTATTGGAAGTGCCATTGGTTTCGAACGTGAAAGTACACATCAAGCAGCTGGTTTACGAACAAATATGTTAGTTTGTCTTGCTTCTTGTATTTTAACCATCATCCAAATGGAAGTTTCCTTTTTTATCATGCGTCTTAGTTTAGATAATCCTGATTTACAACCCATTTTAACAACTGATTTTGCTAGAATTCCTGCTCAAATCGTTAGTGGAGTTGGTTTTCTTGGTGCTGGAGCGATTCTCATTACCAAATCCGATATGGTAATGGGATTAACAACTGCTGCCACTATTTGGGCGGTTGCTGGTCTAGGTATTGCTGTAGGATATGGATATTACTTTCTTTCTGTTTTGGCTTGTTTGATTATGCTTCTTGTACTTTATGCTTTAAAGAAAATCGTTCGTACTCATGAAATATTCAAACTGGATATCGTTCTTCAAAATAGAGACGCCATCCAATCTTTCAATAAGCTTTTTAAGGAAAATTATTTAAAAACGAGTGGTGAGGATTTTAAAATGGAACGCACAGCTGATGGTTATACGTATCATGTAACCTATGATGTTTTTATTCCTCCTTCTTTTAATCGCAATGATTTAATTGATGAATTTTTAGCCGTTAGTGAATCTATTATAAAAATTTCATTTAGAGAATAATCTTCCATTAAAAAAGCTACTTACCATTCGTTTTTCTTACGAATGGCAAGTAGCTTATTTTAATCAGTTATTGTTTCATGAATGAGTGTTAGATGTATTTGTTCTTTACCAATTGAATATGCTTCTCGAACCATCTTTTCAGATTGTTCAAATTTTTCTGTGTTAGCATACAACGTAACTAATACATCTCCTTTACTAACAGGATCTCCAACTTTTTTCAATACTTTTAAGCCTGCAGCCAAATCAATCTTCGATTCTTTAGTTGCACGTCCGGCCCCTAGCTCCATTGCAGCTCTTCCAATTAAATCAGCAATAATTTCTGTTACAAAGCCATCTTCCTCAGCTTGTATATTCTTTTGGAATTTTGCTTGTGGTAATCGCTGGTAGTCATCAATCACTCGTGAGTCTCCACCTTGATTTTCAATGAATTCTTTGAACTTTTCCAAAGCTTCTCCGCTATGTAACTTTTCTTTCAACATTGTTTTTGCTTGAGAAATACTTTCTGCTTTTCCGCCAAGATAAACCATTTGTGCACCTAACTCCAAGCATAATTCCTCTAAGTCAGAAGGTCCTCTTCCCTTCAATGTTTCGATAGCTTCTTCAACTTCCAAAGCATTTCCTACTGCAATTCCCAATGGTTGATTCATATCAGAAATAATAGCCATTGTATTTCTACCTGCTAGTTTTCCAATGGTCACCATTGCATGAGCTAGTTCTTCTGCTTTTTCAGTTGTTTTCATAAAGGCACCTGCGCCTACCTTCACATCCAAGACAATTGCATCTGCACCAGAAGCAATTTTTTTACTCATAATAGAACTAGCAATCAACGGTAATGAATCGACTGTACTCGTCACATCACGTAATGCATACAATTTTTTATCAGCAGGACAAAGATTTCCCGATTGTCCAATAACAGCAATCTTATGACGATTTACTAAATCAATAAACTCTTCTTGATCCATTTCAATGTGAAAACCAGGGATCGCTTCTAATTTATCAATCGTTCCACCTGTATGACCTAAGCCTCTACCACTCATTTTTGCAACTGGAACACCCACACTTGCAACTAATGGAGCTAAGATAAGAGTAGTCGTATCTCCCACTCCGCCAGTAGAATGTTTATCTACCTTGATTCCTTCTATTTTTGAAAGATCAATTTGATCACCCGATTCAGCAATCGCTACTGTTAGCGCCATACGTTCATGATCCGTCATATCATTAAAATAAACAGCCATTGCCCAAGCACTGACTTGATAATCTGGAATCTCATCGTTCGTGTACCCTTCCATAATATATTGAATCTCATTTTTCGTAAGTTCTTTCTTTTCTTGTTTTTTCTTAATTAGTTCTACCATTCTCATTGATCAATCATCCCTTTCTGATTTTAAAATAAAGTAAATGTTTTTAAAATGTAGATTCTCTTACTTCTACTCCTTTTTCTGAACCAATTAAGACGGTTTGAACACGATTCAAGAAAAGTCCATGCTCCACAATACCCGTCATTCGATCTAGTTCTTCAGCTAGTGCATGAGGATTTTCAATAACTCCCAAATGTAAATCAATAATATAGTTATTCTCATCGGTTAAATAATTCGTTCCGTCTGCTTGTTTACGGAAGGTTGGTTTGTACCCTTTTTCTTCTAATATACGGAATACTTGTTGGGAACCATATTTAATGACCTCAAGAGGTAAAGGAAATGCCCCCAATTGCTCCACCATTTTTGATTGATCTACAATCCAAACAACTTTTTTGGAATGATTTGCGACTATTTTTTCATAAAGATGTGCAGCACCACCACCTTTTATTCCTTGGAAATCGTTGCTAATTTCATCTGCCCCATCTACAGTAAGGTCAATTTGTGCTACTTCATCTACACTTTTTAATGGAATCCCCAAAGCAAGAGCTTGTTCTTGCGTACGATCTGAAGTAGTCACTCCTATAATTCTTAATCCTTCTTCATTGATCAGACGACCTAATTCTTCTACAAAAAAATAAGCAGTTGATCCGGTTCCCAACCCAACAATCATATCATTTTTGATATATTCTGCTGCTTTTATCCCTACCATTTTTTTTAAATTCATCATTTCACCTAATCCTTTTACTCATTTTCGATATGTTCATTATATCATAAGCGTTGGTTTTTTAGAGAGACTGTAAATGAAATCTTTATGAGAAAATCATTTCCTCCCCTTCTTTTCATCTATGCCTAATACTTTTGAGTTATAATAGCGGATGGAAAGTAAAATAAACAGTTAGAATAGGAAAGTAAGGTGAGGTTTGGATGGCTAATACGTATCACAGTGTGTTTGATATCATTGGACCGATTATGGTTGGTCCTTCCAGTTCCCACACTGCAGGGGCATTATCTTTAGGAAAAGCTGCTGCTCAATTATTTACGCATATACCCAAAAAAATAATCATCCATTACTATGAATCTTTTGCAGATACGCATTTAGGACATGGAACAGATTTTGCGATATTAGGTGGGATTTTAGGGTTAGCTGCCGATGATCCTTTACTTCCAAAATCTATTGAAATGGCACGATCTCAAAATATTGAAGTTTCCTTTATTGAAGAAAAAGGTGAATCTCCCATTGGTCATCCAAATACCGCAAAAATGATTTTAGAAAGAGATGACCTTCAAATCGTAGTTACAGGTTGCTCTATTGGAGGAGGTTCTATTCAGCTGAATGAGGTTGAATTAGAGGATTTCAAAATGACTATTAATGGAAATTTGCCTCTTTTCTTTATTAAGCAAAACATTTTTCATCAAAATTTATATTCTATGGATGACTGGAATTTGTTTTTCAGTCAGAAAAACTATCATCTTTCTGATATACGAATATTCCGTGAGCAAAGTTCCGAGTGGATTGTCCTTTACTTGGAGACTTCTCCTTCACAAGAAATGATGGAAGAGATTAACCAATTATTATTCGTCGAACAAGCAATCTTGATTAGATAGGAGAACATATCATTATGTATCAACTTGTAAAAGAACTCGTGTTAGATGCTGAACAAAAGCAGGTTCCTATTTCCGAATTGATGGTCCGTCAAGAAATGGAAAAAACACATCGAAGTCGGGAAGATATCTGGGAGCAGATGCGCAAAAATTATCGTGTAATGAAAGAAGCAGTTGAAAAAGGATTAACCGATGAGGGAGTGTTTTCACCAACGGGACTTACCGGTGGTGAAGCAGTAAAATTACGAAACTATCGTAAAAAAGGAACTTCACTCTCCGGTGATGACCTCTTAATTGCTGTTGAAAGCGCGATTGCAACTAATGAAGTAAACGCATCTTTAGGAATTATTTGTGCAACCCCTACTGCTGGGTCATCGGGAACCCTTCCCGGCGTAATGTTTGGTATTAAAGATAAATTAGCCTTAACAGAAGACCAAATGATTCAAATGCTTTTTTGTGCTAGTGGATTTGGCATGGTCATTGCTAATAATGCAATGATCTCTGGTGCTGCAGGAGGTTGCCAAGCAGAAGTCGGAAGTGCTTCTGGAATGGCAGCAGCGGCTGCTGTAGAGATTGCAGGAGGTACTCCTGACCAATGTGCAGAAGCAATGGCGATGGCCATAAGTAATCTACTAGGATTAGTTTGTGATCCGGTTGCTGGATTAGTTGAAATTCCATGTGTGAAGCGCAATGCGATTGGAGCTGTGAATGGCTTAATTTCTGCAGATATGGCTTTAGCAGGACTTACCAATAAGATTCCTGCGGATGATGTGATCGATGCCCTTTATCGCATTGGAAAAAGTTTACCTCCCTCTTTGCGAGAAACAGGTTTGGGTGGCTTAGCTGCTACTCGAGAAGGCGTTCGGTTAAAAATGAAAATTTTCGGTACAGAATTAAATGTAAACGAAGATGGATTTTCAATCAATGAATAAATAAAAATAGTGCGAAAACTCTACGGAAGTTTTCGCACTATTTTTTATTTATTCTGGATAGTTTTTCTGTGTAAATTTTACAGACTCTCGAATTAATTTTTTTAGAACCAAAATATCAATGTCCGCTAACTTATTGACGTATACACAAGCTTTTCCAGTAGTATGTTTACCAAAATCTTTAAGTATATCTTCTCTACTTTCGTCGCCTACAGCTAAATACAAACTGATCTTCGCTTTCCGTGGCGAAAAACCAACTAAAGGTGCATCACCTTCATGTCTCGATTTATACTTATAATGATATTTTCCAAATCCAATAATGCTTGGTCCCCACATTTTTGCTTCTAATCCCGTCACTTCAGTGAAGATATCTATTAATTGATACGCATCTTCTCGTTTCTTCACACTTTCGACTTTTTCGATGAAATCCATAACATTCTCATCCGTTTCTTTTGTCTTTAATTCGTACATCTTCCACACTCCTTTCTGTAATCAAATATTATTTACGAAACATTTTAACTTCTAAGAATAAATCATTATAAATCCCTAATAATTCTGGTCCTAAATTTTCATATACTTCCATATTAGCAATCTCTTCGTCAGATGGATAGAACTGTTCATCTTCTGTAATCTCAGAATCTAATCGTTCAATAGCATCTGCATTTGGTGTGGAGTAACCAACATATTCAGCATTAATTGCTGCATTTTCAGGGTCCAATAGGAAATTTATAAAAGCATAAGCTCCATCTATATTGCGAGCTGTTTTTGGAATAACTACATTATCAAACCATATATTCGTTCCTTCATCAGGAATCACATAGTGTAGATGTTCATTTTCGTCTAACATTTCGCTAGCTTCTCCAGAAAAAGTAACCGCCATTGCAGCTTCTTCTTGAATCATATACATTTTTATTTCATCAGCAACAATCGCTTTTACGTTCGGAGTCATCTGCTTCAGTTTCTCTGTAATCCTAGTAAGGATTTCAGGATTTTCCTCATTTAAAGAATAGCCCTCACTTTGAAGGCCAATCCCCATGATTTCCCTAGCTCCGTCAATTAACATCAAACTATTTTTATAATCAGGATTCCATAAATCATTCCAAGTTGAAGGTTCTTTTTCAATAAATTTATCATTATAAACAATTCCTAAAGTTCCCCAGAAATAAGGAATGGAGTAACGATTTCCTTTATCAAACGCTTGGTCCAAAAATCGAGAGTCGATGTGTTCCAATCCATTCACTCTGGAAAGATCAAGCTCCTGTAACATTCCTTCATCTCTCATCCGTTCAATCATATATTCAGAAGGAATTGTTAAATCATAAGCTGTACCACCTTGATTGATTTTTGTGTACATGGCTTCATTGGAGTCAAAGGTTTCATAAGATATTTTATAATTTGTTTCATCTTCGAATTTTTCTAATAATTCTGGTGCAATATAATCTCCCCAATTATAAATGGTTAACGTATTGTCACCTGTAAATCCTTGCGTTCTATTTAAGTATTGAATACCAAAAACTAAGCCTACACACACGACCAATATAGAAGTCATTACAATCGTAAGTCGTTTCATCCATTCAACACCTCACCTTGCTCATAGCCTATTGCTTTTATTTTTTGATCCCGTCTCTTTTGATTATAGGTTTGAATAAAATAGTTACCCAAAACTAATAACAATGTGAACAGAAACATCAACGCGCTCAATGCATTAATTTCAAGACTAACACCTCGACGAGCACGTGAATAAATTTCGACTGCTAGTGTGCTGAATCCATTTCCCGTTACAAAAAAAGTAACTGCAAAATCATCTAATGAATACGTAAAAGCCATAAAAAAGCCACTTAATATACCCGGAGTAATGCTTGGTAAAAGTATTCGTGAAATCACTTGCCAAGAATTTGCTCCTAAATCTTGAGCTGCATTAATCATAGAGTCTTTCATTTCATGAAGTTTTGGTAAAACCATTAATACAACAATCGGAATCGAAAAGGCAATATGACTTAATAATACAGACGCAAAGCCTAGGCTGAAGCCTACTATTGTAAAAAGAATAAGTAAGCTAGCACCAATAATAACATCCGGAGAAACCATTAAAATATTATTCAAGCTTAAAAGGGTTTGTCTGGTTCTATGTTTTTTGGAATAATAAATATAAATAGCTCCAAACGTTCCAATTATCGTAGCAATTAAGGCAGATAATAAAGCTACTAATAGGGTATTCAAAACAATCCCAATCAAACGTGTATCTTCAAATACAGCTTGATAGTGTTCCCAAGTAAAACCAGTAAATTCATTCATCGTTCCACCTGCATTGAATGAATAAAAAATTAAGTAAAAAATAGGGATATACAAAACAAGGAAAACGATTGTCAAAAATAGATTATTCCATTTGGAATTTTTATTTATTTTCATACTTTTTTCCTCGCTTTCTTTTCACCGGTTAGCTTCATAATGAGTAGCATGGCAATAATCAAAATGACTCCAATGGTAGAACCCATTCCCCAATTTTGGGTAACAAGAAAATGTTGTTCAACCGCAGTACCTAATGTAATTACACGATTTCCCCCGATCAGTCTAGTTAACATAAACAAAGATAAAGAAGGAATAAATACAGCTTGAAAGCCACTACGAACTCCACTCATACTTAAAGGGAAAATTACTTTTTTAATCGTTTCCCATTGAGTTGCTCCTAAATCATAACTAGCCATCGTTAAGGAAGGATTAATTTCCTCAATGGAATTAAAAATAGGCAAAATCATAAAGGGAAGCTCAATATAAGCTGCTACAAAAATAAAACTAAAATCAGTAAACAAGATTTGTTGGGGAGCGATTCCTAGAAAGCCTAAGAAATGATTAACAGTACCACTTTGACTAAATAACCCAATAAAAGCATATGCCTTTAATAATAGATTAATCCAAGTTGGTAAAATAATAAGAGATAGCCATAATTGTTTATTTTTTGTTCTACTTAAAAATAATGCCGTAGGATAACTAATTAAAAAAGTTGTTAAGGTAATTAAAAAGGCATATAGAAAAGAATTCAGAGTCATGGATAAATAGTTGAATGAAGTAAAGTATGCTACATAGTTGTCGAGTGTAAAATTCCCTGCAATATCAAAAAATGATTGATAAAGAATTAAGAGAATCGGTGCAATCACAAACAAGCCCAACCATAATACATATGGTGCTGAAAACCAATATCTAGATTGTTTTGTCATGAACGTCCCTCCTTATTCATCTTCATAGCTTTCCAAACGTGCATCAAATTCTTCTTCCGTTTCTCCCAAACGCATGACATGGATCGCGTATGGCTCGAAATATAGTCCAACTTCTTCTCCAATAGTTGCTTTTTTGGTTGAATGAATCATCCATTCATTCCCGTCTTTATCGTATCCGATAATTTCATAATGAACTCCACGAAATAATTGCGTATCTACTTTTATGACCAATTTCCCTTTGTCTACACTTGTCAATTCTAAGTCTTCCGGACGAAGAACTACTTCTACTCGTTCTCTAGGAGTAATCCCGGCATCGGCACATTCAAAATCTTTTCCGACAAAACGAACTTTGTAGTCTTCAATCATTGTTCCGGAAACAATATTACTTTCTCCGATAAAATCTGCAACAAAACGATTAATAGGCTCATCATAAATATCAACGGGAGACCCACTTTGAACAATATCTCCTTTATTCATTACAAAAATCCAATCACTCATCGCTAATGCCTCTTCTTGATCATGAGTAACAAAAATAAAAGTAATTCCCAACCGTTGTTGCAATTCTCTTAATTCATATTGCATATTCGTTCGTAATTTTAAATCCAATGCTGATAATGGTTCATCTAGTAATAAGATATCCGGTTCATTCACAATAGCCCGAGCAATTGCTACTCGTTGTTGCTGTCCACCTGACATTTCACTAATTTCACGCTCACCATAGCCAGAAAGTTGTACCATTTTTAATGCATCGTTTACCTTTTTTTGATCTCTTCTTTTGCCATTTTTTTCAAAGTTAATCCAAACGCAATATTTTCGTATACATTCATATGGGGAAATAAAGCATAGTCTTGGAAAACCGTATTTACTTTTCGTTTATTAGCTGGCATACCATTAACAACTTGTTGATTCATTTTTATTACTCCAGAACTAGCATCGGTAAATCCTGCTATGAGACGAAGAATCGTTGTTTTCCCGCAACCTGATGGACCTAATAAGGTATAAAATTTTCCTTTTTCTATTTCAAAATTAATATCATGTAAAACGGTCTGTTCATCGTACTTTTTATAGACATTTTCCATCGTAATAATATTTTTATTCGTCATATTCATACACCTTCTCTTTATAAATTATAGATAAGAATCTGTCACTACTAGCAGTAATTTTGCTGGTCTCACTGAGGTATTTCGTATTTGATGTGACTCAGTTGCTTCAAAATAAAAGGACTCCCCCTTTTTTATACTGTACATTCGCTCCCCTAACTGAAGCTCAATCGTACCATTTAATATATATCCAAACGTTTCTGATAAGGAGGGAGCAAATTGTTTATACTCGCCATTTGCATTCAATGATAACATAATCGGTTCTAAGTCTTTGTTATTTGAATCAGGAATCATCCAGGTCATACTATATCCTTTTTCACGATCTTCAAAAACAGTACCATCTTGTTTCGTGTATACAATTGGTTGAGATACTCGATCATTATCAAAGAAATCTTTTGGGGTCGTTCCTAATACTTCTAAAATATCAAAAAAAGTTTCCATAGAAGGAGAACTTAAATTATTTTCCAATTGAGAGATATACCCTTTGGTCAAATCTGTTCGCTCTCCCAATTCTTCTTGCGTTAATTTTTTTTGTAATCGTAAATCTTTTAATTTTTTTCCAATTTCCAAGGAAATGAACTCCTTTTTCTTCGTAAGTTTAGTAAGACTAATCTTTAAGTTTAAATGCACGTCTTATTATAATCAATATTGACAAAAAAACAAGTCTATTTCTATCAAAAAAGCAGAAAATCCATTCAATAGGATTTCCTGCTTTTTATACAAAAGTATTTTAAAATAATCGTGCTACTCGGTCATAATGAACAAATTTCTCTGTGAATGCAAAAGGATCATTCATTCCGATTTGATTTGCAAATGTGTATAAGCTTGTTTCTTTTAAGGAAGCTTTTTTGATAATGTCAGGACTCACTAGAATATAAACAGGACTAGCGTCGGCAATAATTTCGCCATTTGTCATTACAACAGCTCGTTTCGTATACTCCATCATCAAATGAATATCATTTGTAACTAATAGAACCGTAACTCCTTGCAAATGAATGGTTTGTAAAAAGCTCATTATTTCTGTATATCGCGTGAAATCTTGACCGGCTACCGGTTCATCCACGATAATCATTTCAGGACTTAAGGCCAGTATTGAAGCAATCATCACTCTTCTCAACTGCCCAAAACTCAATGTTGAAATTGATAACTCGCGAATATACTGTAAACTACACACACGAATTGCTTCTTCTACTCTTTTATTTATTTCTTCTAAAGGGAAATTTCGTTTCTTTAAGCGATAAGATATTTCTTCATAGATAGATTCTTGAGTAATGTATTCCATTGGATCTTGAGGAACATATCCAACTAAGCTTTCCATTTGCTCTTGATCAAATTCGGTAATATCTTGGCCTTTCCACAAAATTTTTCCTCGTTTGGTAGTCTCTAACCCTGCAATAATTTTTGCTAGTGTCGTCTTTCCTGATTGATTTGGACCAATGATACTCAACATTTCGCCTTCTCTAATTTTAAGGCTCACATCGTGAATCACGTCTTCCTCGTTCCACGGATACTTGAATTGAACATTTTGAAGCTCCAGTAGCTCCCCTTCATTTTCTGGATAAAGAAAATGTGGTAAATAAGACAACCATTTTTCCATCTCTATTTTTAGATTTGGACCGTTTACTTTATGTACATCATCCAAATGTTCAATCTCGTCTAGATTGATACCTGCATAGCGCATAGCTGTAATATAGAGAGGTTCGCGAATTCCAATATCACTAAGAATATCCGTTTTTAAAATATCAGATGGTTTTCCATCAGCGATAATCCGCCCATCTGAAAACAACAAAAGACGATCGATTGGAGAAACTAATGCATCTTCCAAACGATGTTCAATCAAAATAACAGTAGTGTCCGTCTTTTTATGTAACTCATCAACAAAATTCATCACTAAATCACCCGATTTAGGATCTAGATTTGCTAACGGTTCATCAAAAATTAACATGGGAGTTTCATTTAAATAAAGACCTGCAGCGGATATTTTATCAAACTGAATGTCACTTAACAGTTCAAAACCTTGAGATAGACTTGGATATTTATTTAAAAACCATTTCATTCCTGCCCGTTTCTTTTGCTCCAAGTACGATTGGAATGGTTGAACGGTTGGCTTTTGTCCAAATTGTTGATCTTTTTTCTTTACCATCTCAGCACTTTCTTCCATGCTAATCGCTAATTCATTGGGTAAAAAATTTGTAATCGATTTTTCTGACTCCCCATCTCCATAAATGATTGAACCGGAGTAATCGTGGTTGTCACTATTCGGAAGAGCTCCAGACAAACATCTAGCAAAGGTAGATTTTCCTGATCCACTGGGACCCACAATTAGAATTTTTTCGCCTTTATAAAGAGTAATATTCAGTTCATTTAAAACAGGATCTAGCTGATCTGAATAGGTAAAACTAAAATTTTGAAAAGTAATTAGTGGTTTCTTCAAGTGATCTCCCCCTCTGCCATGTTCTTCTATAAGAGTATCTTCTATTCATGATGAAATACTTTCAATGAATGCTTTTTCTGTATCAAATAATAAATCTTCACCAATAATTCTGACTTCAGTTTCTAATTTTACTTCATATACATCAAATATAATTTCTTGGATATGTGCAATCAAATTAATGTAATCCGTAGCAGTAGCTCGGTTCACATTCACAATAAAGCCAGCATGTTTCATAGAAATTTGTGCCCCGCCTAGCATTTTCCCTTGAAGACCTGCTTCTTGGATTAACTTGCCAGTAAAATATCCTGCTGGACGCTTGAAAACACTTCCACAAGATGGATATTCTAGTGGTTGCTTAGCAGTACGTAATTCAGTCAGTTCTTCCATTTTAGCAGAAATTTTTTCTTTCTTTCCTTTTTCCAAAATAAATACCGTTTCTAAGACAATATCTCCTGTATTTTGGATCTTACTATGTCGATAACTAAACTCTAAATCTTCATTTTGATAAATTTTTCGTTCACCTTGTTGTGTGACTACCTCGACTGTTTCAATCACAGCATTAACCTCTCCACCATACGCACCTGCATTCATATAAACAGCTCCCCCAACACTACCGGGGATTCCACATGCAAATTCTAATCCTGTTAGTTCTTCATAAAGAGCTCGTTTGGATGCATCAATTAATTTAGCGCCACTTTGTACAATTAAGCGATTTTTTTCTAGTTTCATTCCGTTCATTTCCGTTAAAATCATTACAATTCCACGAATTCCACCATCTCGAATAATAACATTACTCGAATTCCCTAAGATGGTTAGAGGCACATTATGATCGTATGTCCATTTTACTATTTCCTGTACTTCATCTTTTGCAACAGGAAATACTAAAGCATCAGCCGGACCACCCGTTTTTGTGTATGTATAAGCGTCTAATTTCTCGTCTCCTTTAATAATCATATGCGGAAACGTTTCATACAACTGCTCTACAAGTAAATTTTTTCCTAGCAATATTTTCCCCTCGCAATAATTTTTCATCTTATTAGTAGTTGTTTTAATGTGATCACCCAATTCTATTCATAAAAAAAGGAGTTTTTCAACTTTTTTATGAATAAACTAATGTAATTTAACTTTAAAAGTCATTTAACTTGGATGAATGTTATTGTAGCATATTATACACGTATCATACGTTATTTTAAAGGATGCCGTCCTCTTCTTTGAATTTTTCTTACCAAAAAGCCATGTGAACGTTCTTTTTTTAATATTATGCTAAAATAATAAAGAATAAAGAGACAAATAATGAAGGAGGAATATCGTTTGAGAGATAAAAAACTAAAAGATGCAGTGGTTTTTACAGTACTCAGTTTATTATATCCTGCATATTTATTTGCAACTCGTCAGCCAGGATCCATTACAAATGTTTCATTATTTTTGGCACTTTTTTTCCCGATTGTTGCAATTATATTCAGTTTAAATGTAATCGATCCACGTTTTAAATGGGGTTTGACTTCTTTAAATATCGTCATATTTATCTTGTTTGCCTTTTATACTATTCAAATTCTATTATAGAAAAGGAGTTTTTTTAGTGAGTCTAAAATTTGTTTCTTGGAATGTAAATGGATTACGTGCCATTGTTAAGAAGAATTTTTTGGAAGATTTTGTAACATTTGATGCTGATTTCTTTTGTTTACAAGAAACTAAACTTCAAGAAGGTCAGATTGATTTAGAATTTCCTGGCTATACCTCTTATTGGAATTATGCAGTAAAAAAAGGATACTCAGGAACTGCTATTTTTACAAAACATACTCCTTTGTCCGTTCGAAAAGGGATGGGAATAGAAGAACATGATCAAGAAGGTAGAGTTTTAACTTTAGAGTATGAAAACTTTTGGTTAGTTAATGTGTATACACCAAATTCTCAACCAAAATTAGCCAGAGTAGATTATCGAATGAACTGGGAAGATGCCTTCCGAGATTATTTAAAAACACTAGAAGAAGATAAACCAGTAATTGTTTGTGGAGATTTAAATGTCGCTCACACAGAGATTGATTTAAAAAACCCTCAGAATAATCACAAAAATCCTGGCTTTTCAGACCAGGAAAGAGAGAAATTTTCATCTCTCTTGGAATACGGATTCGTTGATACATTCCGATACTATTACCCAGCGGTAACAGGGAAGTATTCTTGGTGGAGTTATCGATTTAATGCTAGAAAAAATAATGCTGGTTGGAGAATTGATTATTTTCTTGTTTCTAAAGCATTGAAAGACCAACTACTTTCTGCAGATATTCACGATGATTTTTTAGGAAGCGATCATTGCCCAGTTTCGCTTACTATTTCTATTTAATAAAAAAAGATGTGTATTCTCCATTAGTATTAAGAATACACATCTTTTTTTATTTTTAAAATTAATCGATCAACAAACTCATGATTACTCCATCATAAAACACACTATCAATTTGCATTGCTCTAGCTAACGTACCTTCTTTTTTATATCCCATTTTTTCATATAAATGAATTGCACGTTCATTATCTGCGTGTACAGTTAACTCTAAACGGCGAATGACTTTACTTTCTTTTGCCCATATTTCTATTTCTTCCATTAAAACTGTACCGATTCCAAATCCCCAAAATTCCTCCGAAACCGTAATCCCTACTTCACCTACATGACGAATTTTCTCTTTATGACTGGATCCTACCGATGCAATACCAATCAATTCTTTGTTATTAATCGTGGCAATAAGCATTACTTCATTATCTTTTTCGAGTAACCCTTCTAAATACATGGTTTCAAAAGACTCTGATAGATCTAATCCCTCTTCTCCGTATATTAAAAATGGAGTTTCCGAACCTGATTGTGCACTAAACTCTAAAATCTCTTTGGCATCGGATGGTATTGCTTCTCGAATCATGATTTCTATCTTTTCTTTTTTCAATTTTTTTCTCCTTTTTATTCAGCTAGCCATTCTTTTTCAATAGTTTTCAATAGTTCTTTATAACGTTGACCTTGCGGAATAAATGTAATCGTACGTTTTCCAAGTGAATGATGATTGGGAACAAGTATGATTTTCAAAAACTCATCAGGTAATTCTTCTTCAATAAAAGTAGCCCATTCTATTACAGTAAGGCCATTTCCATAGAAATATTCCTCTAACCCCAATCCATCACCACCACCTTCTTCCAAGCGGTAAACATCCATGTGATATAAAGGCATTCTTCCTTTTGTATATTCACGAATCAATGTATAGGTAGGACTTTTAATCACATGTTCAATATTCAGTCCTTTCGCAAGGCCCTTTGTAAAAGTTGTCTTTCCAGCACCTAATTCGCCTTCTAATAAAATAAGATCTTTTTGTTCTACTAATCTTCCAACTATTTCTGCTAATGCAATTGTTTCTGTTTCTTGATTTGTTTCGATGGTGAATGTCATTTTAAACCTCCTTCACCTTTGTTTGTTTCATTATAAAGCATAAAAACTTAATTGTGCACCTTGAGCAACAAAAAAACTTCCCTTCCTCTCAAATCTTCTCGATTGGAGGGAAAGGAAGTATTTATTTGAGTAATTATACTAACGTTTGGTTTGCAGTAATGATTGCAGTTTTATAGACGTCTTCTTCTACACAACCACGTGACAAGTCAGAAATTGGTTTATTTAGACCTTGTAAAATTGGTCCAACTGCTTCAAATGCTCCAAAACGTTGAGCAATTTTGTAGCCGATATTTCCAGATTGGATTTCTGGGAAAACAAATACAGTTGCTTTTCCAGCTACATTAGAATCAGGTGCTTTTTGGTTTGCAACCGTTTGAACGAATGCAGCGTCAAATTGTAATTCTCCGTCGATGTTGTATTCAGGTGCTAGTTCTTGAGCAATCTTTGCTGCTTCTGCAACTTTTTCTTGTTCAGGAGAAGAAGCGGAACCTTTAGTAGAAAAGCTCAATAGAGCTACATTTGGTTCAATCCCAAACATTTCTGCTGTTTTCGCACTTTCTACTGCAATCTCTGCTAATTCTTGTGCATTCGGATTAATGTTGATTGCACAGTCTGCAAATAGATACTTTTCTTGTTCACGGCCGCGGATCATGATGAAAGCTCCACTTGTACGGCTCACACCTGGTTTTGTTTTGATAATTTGTAATGCTGGACGCACGGTATCTCCTGTTGAATGAACCGCTCCACTTACTAATCCATCGGCTAATCCCATATGAACTAGCATCGTACCAAAGTAGTTTTCATCTTTTAAAGATTCTTTTGCTTGGCTTTCAGTAGCTTTTCCTTTTCGACGTTCTACGAATGATGCAACCATCTCGTCTATTTTGTCATAATTTTCTGGGTCGAAAATTTGAATATCACTAATGTTAAATCCACGTTCTTTTGCTGCTGTAGTAACTTCCTCAACATTTCCAATTAAAAGAGGTTCTACGAGTCCTTCTGACTTCAAACGAACAGCTGCACCTTGAATACGAGGTTCTGTTCCTTCTGGGAAAACAATTTTAATTTCTTTCCCTTTGATCTTTTCTGTTAAATTTTCAAACATATCCACTACAGTTCACTCCCTAAGGTATTTACTTCTCCTCTATCATAACTCAAATTAGTATACTTGTCAGTATAAAACAGCTAAATAAACTGTATTATTGAGTTTTCATTCACAATAATAGTAAATCTTGTTTTTTACTTATAGGCAAACCATTATACCTTTACTTTAAAGTAAGGTAAAATTAGAACTATAGTGAAGGGAGGAACTACAAATGAGTGTCTTCGATTTTACAGTACAAGACTTAGAAAATAATTCTCAAAGCTTAGATCAATACCGTGGGGATGTACTTTTAATTGTTAATACAGCAACAAAATGCGGTCTGGTTGGTCAACTAAAAGGACTAGAAAAACTACAGGAAGAGTTTAAAGATAAGGGGTTCAACGTACTCGGTTTCCCTAGTAATCAGTTTATGGGACAAGAACCGTTAGATGGAATGGAAATTAAGAATGAGTGTAGCTTAAACTATGGGGTTACATTTCCACTATTTGATAAAATAAAAGTAAACGGTTCCGATGCCAGTGATTTGTATAAATATTTGGTTTCAGAAACTGGTAATAAGTTTATTAAATGGAATTACACGAAATTTCTTGTCGATCGTGAAGGAAACGTAGTCGATCGTTTTGCACCAACTACTTCTCCTGAAAATATTAGATTAGATATCGAAAAAATATTATAACAACCAAATAAACTGTATCACAAAAGAACCTATCTTTTCACAATTATAATGTGAAAAGATAGGTTCTTTTATTAGTTTCATTAAATTCATTAATCCTGATAAGCACCAACTTCCCATTGCTTTAAAAACCCATCAAATTTATCCTCAATATTTTCCTTGTCATAATTCTTTTCTAATGACATTAGCTTCTGAACAATTACTTCATTCTCTTTATTTTTTTCGTACTCAGCTTCAATAAATTGATCAATACAAGAGAAAATAAGATGTTCACCCGTGATTTTTCCACCAAAACCTATAACATTGGCATTCAGTTTTTGTTTAGCATACAAAGCAGTTGCTGTGTCTCTTACTAAAGCAGCACGAACTCCCTTAACCTTATTAGCCCCATTAGAAATACCTACTCCTGTACCACAAATAACAATCCCTAAATCTACTTCCCCATTTGCAACTGCTTCTCCTACACGTTTACCATAAATAGGATAATGAGTTCGAGTAAAATCATAAGTTCCTTTATCAATAATCGTATGCCCTTTAGATTTTAAATAATCAGAAACTGCAATTTTAGTGTCTGTAACGATATGATCATTTCCTAACGCAATAATCATTTATGTTATTCCCCTTTCGTAAATAAACTCTTTTTTTAAATTAATTTGAATTAACAAATTGCATTCAACATATCTACTCGAATTTGATGTCTTCCTCCTGAATAACTGGTACTTAAAAAAGCATCTACAATATTTTTTGCAAGTAGTTCACCGACTATTTTTGATCCCATAGAAATAATCATTGCATTATTATGGTCCCTAGTCATTTTAGCAGAATGTTCATCTGATACTTCAGCAACAATTATTCCATGAAGTTTTGTTGCTGCCATAAAAGAACCAGCTCCTGTTTCATCAAAAAGTATTCCTACAGCTTTTTCAGTTTCTTTCACTTTATTAGCAACTGCTACACTGGAGTCTATAAAATCTTCCGCACCCTCAGGTGTTACATCTACAACTTCAATATCTTTTTTTCTTTTAATAAATAATCTTTTATGTAATCTTTTAATTCTAATCCGGTTTGATCTGATCCCAAAAATACTTTCATGATAATCCTCCTTCTCCATTCAAAACTGCTGTATATTTCTCAATATTAATTTTCATATCTGAGGTTACTTTTGAATCAGTAACTACTCCAGTAACTTCATCAAGATTATAAAAGCTATAAAAATCTTCTTTATCTATTTTACTGTAATCTGCTACAATATATTTTTCTTTAGCATTATCCAAGACGATCCCTTGTGTTACTCCCTCTTCTTCATTTGAAGTATAGACTTCATTATCATTAATTGCATTTACACCTATAAATGCTTTTTTTACTTTAAATTTAGACAATGTCTGGTTAGCAATCGAGCCTACAAAAGCACCTGTCCTTACTCGATAACTTCCACCTACTAATATTAAATCATAAGCACTGTTCTTCTTGAATTTTTCAAATGTATGATAAGAGTTCGTAATAATACGTAAAGGTAATACTTCCAGGTAATCAAACACTAACTCTAATGTAGTTCCTGTACCCAGGAAAACCGTATCATTTTTATGGAGCATGGATGCAATCTTTTTTGCAATTTCTATTTTTTCTTCTATATTAATTTCTTGTTTTTCATAGTGAGATCGTTCACTCTCTACAAGCTTCTCAACTGCTTTAGCTCCACCATGTATCCTTTCAATCATTCCTGCTTCTTCGAGTTCTTTTAAGTCTCGACGTATAGTCATTTCCGTGACCTGCAGTTTATCAGTTAATTCAGAAACTCGCACAATCCCCTGTCCAGTCATCATATCTTGTATTGTTTCTAAACGTTCTTCTTTAAGCAATTGTGCCCTCTCCTTCATAACTTTTTTGCTATCCTAGAAAAAACGGTAGGATTCCGCCTAGATTTGGCAGTTATCTACCGTTCTAACCAAAGTATTTTTTAGTCCACTCTCTTGTATATTTATTTTACTCTAAATCCAATCTTTGAAATTGTTCTTCCGGACATTCATTTTCTATTAGAGCTTCTTTCAGTTTATTCTTGAATTCCATTTCTTTTTGTTCATTTTTAATAGGATACTTTTGCTTTGGATCTTTTTTTATATTAAACAAAAGACTTTCTTGTGTGTATTTCAACATATTATCCATTCCATCTAAAATAGAAGGATAATAAATAGGGAATTTATATACAGGATACTCTGTGCGCTTTAAAAATCGTCCCATTTGGATTTCAGATTTATTTTTTTCTCCTAAATAGTGTCGAATTGTTGTTGGAATTGCAGTATATTCGAACAAAGGACTATTTTTTTCATTTGGTGCACGAAAATATGTATATTCCCCATCAGCATAGTTGATCGTTATTCCATGAGCTCCATACAAGGCATATTTTTTATTATTATCTTTATGATTCATTAATGGAAACCAAGATTTCCCTTGTACTTCCTCTGGAGTAGCCACATCAAAATAATCAAGGACAGTTGGCATTACATCAATGTTCTGTGTAATTTTTTCTTCTCGCTCACCTTTTCTACGACCTTTTGGATCTTTGACCACTAAAGGGATAGCTGCTAATTCATTGTAATCATGCATATAGTTTTTACCAAAAAGATTTCTTTCTCCTAAAAAATATCCATGATCAGAAGTTGCAATAATTAATGTATCCTCATACATACCTAACTCTTTTAATTTGTCAATTAATTTTCCGAAATACTCATCCGTCATCGTACAAAGTGCTGAATACCGGTTTCGAATATAATCTACTGCTTCGGTAGGTACATCTACTTCACCATAGACAGGTGTCTCAAAATAAGGTCCTTCATACTCATCATTATAAAGTTCCATATATTTTGAAGGAACATCAAAAGGTTCATGTGGATCAAAAACTTCTACTTGTAAGAAAAAGTCTTCTTCTCCTTTATTATCTTCTAGCCATTCACATGCAGACATAAAAGTTTTAGGTGTAGGATATTCATCGGGGTTTTCATACCACTTTTCACGATTTGCCTGGTACTGTTTTCTCAACTTACCGTGGTACTCTTCAGGCATCCATTCTGGATCTTTTATCTTAGATATCCAAGGATCGCCTTCCTGACCTCGATGATAATCCCAGGTATTATATTGATTAATGTACCCTTCCCCGCCTAAACGAAAATAATGACAATGGTCGGTAGTTATATGAGAAAAAACACCATGTTCTTGAAGTAGTTTAGGAAATGTAATATCGAATGGTTCTATCGGCCCCCAGGATCTTTCTAAAAATCCTAATCGTCCCGTCAAAAGATCTCGTCTGGCAGGCATACATGGTGTCGATCCAATATAATGATTATCAAAGATTAACGAATCATCACAAAATGCATCCAAGTTAGGTGTAATAATCTCACTTTTTTCATTATATGAAGTTAAGACATCTTTTCTCAACGTATCCATTAAAACTAAAATAGCTCTCATAATAAACTCCTTTCATTACTTTTAAATAAGAATACCCAATGCAGCTAATACAATAGAAATAGCAATTATACTAAAGATAATAGCTACAATATGTTTACCGTTCCATTTTTTCACTAAGTAAAAACAGAGTAAAGTAATGAGTAATGGTAATAAGTTTGGCATTACACGATCGAGCATATCTTGAATAACAATAGGTGATTCTCCTTCACCGAATTGCAATCCCAGTTTTACATTCACTACTGTTGCAATTAATCCTCCAGCTACCATGACACCTAATACATTTGCCATTGTACTAATTCGATCTAAAACTTTTTTTCCAGCTCCTGAGGTTAATAATTCACGGCCTTTACTAAATCCCATATGAATCCCATAATATTTCAACGGAATATAAAGGGCATTAATCATTAGAAACATAACGATTGGTCCTAAAAAATTCCCTTCAATTGCCATTGCTCCACCTATGGATCCAGCAATTGGAAACCATGTAAAGTTTAGTAA
Source organism: Jeotgalibaca sp. MA1X17-3 (assembly GCF_021513155.1). Lineage (NCBI taxonomy): Bacteria > Bacillati > Bacillota > Bacilli > Lactobacillales > Carnobacteriaceae > Jeotgalibaca > Jeotgalibaca sp. MA1X17-3. Next base: position 956,095 of record NZ_CP090983.1, on the reverse strand, counting down.
GCTATCTCCCATTCCTGCTAAAGGCCCCATGAGACTTGTTTTTACAGCAATAACAGATTCTTTTTCATCTTCATCTGTACTTTCTTCTAATGCAGCAGTGATTCCCAAAATGAATGGAATCAAAACAGGATGACTATTGAAAAATTCTAAATGTCTCTTCTGAGCATTAATTCGTAAGTCAATAGGTTGATCTGCATACAGTCTATTTAAAACAGGAGTAAGTGCATATAATGTACTTAAACTCTGCATTCTCTCATAATTATGAGAAAATTGAATCATCTGTGATCTCCAAAACATCTTATTCAAATCAGATTTTTGTATTTTTTCTGTCGAAACAGCAATAACTCCTGTTCCTCCTGTAACGTCCATCGCTGAATGTTTATTGTTTTCTAATTTATTATTATCCATTATAAATCATAACTCCCTTCATCATCACTGACTGTTACATGACTCGAGTCACTATTTGTATCAGTATTTACTTGAATATTACGATTAACAATCATATCGTATAAAGCAGCAAAACAAATTGCGATTGATGCGATTGCGATAGTTGGTAATTGTAAAAAAGTTGCTAAAGTAAATCCTAATGTTAGGAAAATCCACATATCTTTTTTCATCATCATTGATAAAAGCATAGCTAAACCAACTGCAGGAATAATTTTTGATGCTATTGCTAAACCTGTCATAATAAAAGCTGGAATAAAATCTAACACAGCTTCAACTGCAGGTGCACCTAAATATACGGCAATAAATACTGGAATCGCTCTACTCATGAAAAAGGATAATCCACCTAAATACTGTAATTTGTCTATTTCATAGAATTTTCCACTTTCTACTACAGAATCTGCTTTGTGAACTAAAGAAACATTCATTGTCATTACAACCATGCTTAATTGTTGAACAAGAAGAGCTACAGGGATAGCAACAGCAACTCCTGCCGAAACTCCGGCTTCTCCTCCTCCACCGGATAAAATACCAATGGCTACACCTACAATTGATCCTGAAATAACATCTGGTGGCTGATAGGCACCAATATTATTTGTTCCTAGCCACATCAATTCAAGTGTTCCTGCAATAATTAATCCTTGAAGAGGATCGCCTAAAATAAATCCTACAATAACTCCGGCTAACAAAGGTTTTCTAAATCCTAGATGAGGCCCAAATTGGTCTAAAGCACAAAAACCTGACCAAATAGCGATTAAAATAGCGTTTAATAACAATATAATCCTTCCCTTCTATACATTATATGATAATGTTTTATAATCTTCTTTTTGATCATTTGGAATCATTTGAACATTAATATGAATCCCTTTACTAATTAAATCAAGAAAAGCTTGGTGCTCTTCTGCTGTTACAGAAATAGCTTTAGTAACTCTTTTTCTAGTTTCATTAAATCTCATTCCACCTGCATTCACTTCTGGAATATCTAAACCTGCATCAACAACTTTCAAAACATCAATAGAATTTGTAAATAGTAATAAAGTAGCTTTTTTAATTTCATTTTTCTTTATTATATTAATAAATTGTTCTACACCAAAAATAATAACTTTAACACCTTGTGGAGCTGCGAAATTTGCTACTGATTGTTGCATTGGATCTGCTTTTGCTTTGTCATCAATAATAAGGACTTGTTCCACTCCGTAATTTTTTATCCATGTTGTAGCAACTTGTCCATGTATCAAACGATCATCTATTCTTACTAACTTAATCGACATTTTTTCTCCTCCTATAATTCTATACTTTCTTCTATCACTAATTCCTCTTCCTCTTGTTTGCTTAATAATTTATTGATATCAACCATTGTATCTGTATAAACCGTATTCATTCTACTTGCGATATCTTTTAAGGAAGAATCTCTGCTCAGAAAAATATCTAAAAGCATAGGTAAGTTAAAACCGGAAATCACTTGGATTTCTGGATGATTCATTAAAAAACGAACTGCAGTATTTGAAGGTGTTCCTCCAAAAATATCACAAAGAATCAAAACTTTTCTCTTGTCTTCTAATTGACTGTAAATATTTAAAAGATCTTGTTCCACTCTATCTAAACCTTTATCATCCGTTACAGAGATTGAATAACAATCTTCTTGTTTACCTACAATCATTTCTGCACTTGCTAATGCTTCCCTAGCATAGTATCCATGACTGATTAAAATAATATTAATCATTTTACCCCTCCATTTTTTGGTTTTTTGTCTTAATTTGTTCTAATTTGTTTTTCTTTGTTCTTTTTTGTTCAATGTAGTCAGTATACCATCTTTTTTTATGTCGTCAAGCGCTTTCATAAAAAAATAAAAAAAGATTCCCTAAGCAGGAATCCTTTTTGGTTTTATTTAGTTTACTGATAAAGCATTTTAGAAACATGTTGCATACGTCCTAATTTATGTGATAAAAAATCTTGATAGCCACAATAGGTTTCTTCTTTATTTAAATACATTGCATGCTTCATTCGTTTGCAACCCCCTTGACACATCTTTACAAACGGACAAGTTTTACAATATTCATAGGGTTCTGTTTTTTCACATAAGAAACGATTCAATTGACTACTCTCTAATAGTTCAAATAAAGTATTTTCAGTTAAGTATCCCATTCGATTTTCATCTAATACATAGAAGTCACAAGGATAGACACTGCTATCTGCCTCAATCACATATTGAACCTTACAATTTCCTAACATTCCACAATTAAAAGCACCATGACCACTCACTAAATGGATAATTGAATCAATCAAATTAATGCTATAGTAGCGATCATTTCTAAATTCGGTTTCCCATAAATCATAGATTCTTTTGTAAAAGGAAGCAAATCGTTCAGGAATTAAAGCAAATTCAGATGTTTCTTCTGCATCCAAATCATCCATACAAGGGATAAATTGAATATAATCAATTTGGTTTTCTTTAATAAAATCAAATACAGAATCTGGCTCTAATGCCAAGTCATTTGTTAGCACACATAAGATATTATATTCAATCTCGTATTGATCCAATAATTTTTTTGCTTCAATAACTACATCAAAGGTTCCTTTATTTCTTGTATTCACTCGATTTAAATTGTGATAATGGGAGGTTCCATCAATAGATAGACCAACTAAAAACTTGTTTTCCTTAAAAAAGATAGCCCAATTTTCATTCAATAGCGTTCCATTCGTTTGAATAGCATAATGAACTTGAACTTTCTTTGTTTGTTTATTTACATATTCTGCGAACCGCTCAAAGTAGGATAAACCTGCTAAAGTTGGCTCGCCTCCTTGAAAAGCAAATGTCATCTGATCTCCATCATCTAAATCTATATAAATATTATCAATCATTCGTTCCATTACATCGACTTTCATTCTGCCATAAGAACGAACTTCTCTTAATGAACTGATGTTCGCATAAAAACAATATTTACATTTTAGATTACATAATGAAGAAGCAGGTTTAATTAAAACAGAGAGATGTTTCATTTTTTCCCTTCTTTCACAATAAGTCATTTAATTCTATTCGTTATCTATTACATAACGAAAGCCACAATTACTAGAGGCCGAGTTACCGGTATTTCCATTCCGAGCTGCCACTCGATAGCGATTACAATAGCTATGATGACATAAAAAACTTCCACCTCTCTGTGCCATATATTCTTCATGGTACCCTTGTGTAACATCTAGAAAGACACTTAATGGATACCTTTTGAAAAATTCTAAAGGAATTCGTGCTGGATTCAAACACCATTCCCAAACATTTCCTGCAACTTGATATAGACCATATCCATTTGGCTCATATGTTTTTACTGGTGCGGTTCCATAATAACCGTCTTCTTCTGTATTTATATTTGGGAATTCTCCTTGCCAAATATTACAGTAATGTTTACCCTCTGGAGTTAATTCATCACCCCAAGCATATTCCTTTTCCTTAAGACCTCCACGGGCTGCATATTCCCATTCTGATTCCGTTGGTAATCGCCCTCCTACCCACTCACAGTAAGCTCGAGCATCATTCCATGTGATATGAACAACTGGGTGATCCATTCGATTTTCAATGCTAGAATGGGGTCCTTCTGGGTGCTTCCAATTAGCCCCTTCTACATCTCCCCACCAATCTAACTCTGTTTTACAGCAGTCATTCTCTTTTTCATGTTCTTCTATAGGTTCTTTTATTTCTGTATTTTTAGGAAGTAACCCCTGAAAAACAAAAGATTTCCCTAACCTTTCTGCCTCCGTCTTAAAACCGGTTTCATTTACAAATATAGAAAATTGTTTATTTGTAACGGTCGTTTCACTTATATAAAATGGCAGAACGTTTATCAAAATGGTCGGTCCTTCATGATCAATAGAAAATCCTTTTGATTTTGAATTCCCCATTACAAAACTTCCGCCATGAATTTTTTTCAAGTTCATACTATCTTTCTTCCTTATCAATGATTAATCCCCTCATTCTATATTTATTAGTAAACTATGAAATGAATAACTTAAGTATACGGCGGAATGAGGAATAGAACAACCACATTCCTAGACTTCCCCATTAAATTAGCAAGCAAAAAAGGAGTAGAAACTGCTGTTTCTACTCCTTTTTGTTTAATTGTATTCTTCTTCCATTGGAAGAATATTAATATATTTTTTAAATATATAACGGAGAAACACTGCACATAGTAACGCAGAGAAGAGTTCTGAAACTGGAAACGCCCACCAAATAATATTCAATTTACCGGTTAGCGATAAGAAGTAAGCAACTGGCATTAGAACAACCAACTGTCTCAAAACTGAAACAGACAAACTCATCATTCCTCTTCCAAAAGCTTGGAATACTGTTCCATTGATAATGCCAAATCCAGCAAAAATGAAACTTAAACTGATAATTCGCAAAGCAGGAATACCAATTTCAATCATTTCTTCCGAAGCATTAAACATTCCAAGAAGTTGATAAGGGAAGGTTTGGAATAAAAACAATCCAAACATCATGATTCCGACTGCATATAAAATAGTATACTTAATTATTTTAACCATTCGATCACGTTTACGTGCTCCAAAGTTATAAGATAAAATAGGAATCATCCCATTACATAAGCCGAATACTGGCATAAATACAAACGTTTGTAGCTTAAAGTATATTCCATACACAGCAATCGCTGTAGATGAAAAACCAGCAAGAATCATATTCAATGCAAATGTTGTAACCGAAGTAATTGAAGTCATCACCATCGATGGTACTCCTACTCGATATATCTCTTTAATTACACTCCAAGATGGTTTTAATCCTTTGTAATCAATCATTAATTCTTTGTTTTTCTTTTCTTGATAATAAATTGCTAATACAGCAGCAACAACTTGACCAATTACCGTTGCATACGCTGCTCCAGCTACTCCCATTGCAGGAAAACCAAACCAACCAAAAATCATAATTGGGTCCAAGATGATATTGATAATAGCACCAAGACCTTGTGTATACATCGTATACAAGGTTTGTCCGGTTGATTGCAACAGACGTTCATACGTAATCTGAATAAATTGCCCAATCGATAAACACATAATAATCGTTAAATATTCATTTCCATATCCTAAAATTTGTACATTTGATGTTTGACTTTTGAAAAAGAAGTTTACCATCGTTAATCCTAATATTAAGAAAACAAGGTAATGAGCAAATCCCAAAAACACACCATTTGCAGCGGTAACACTTGACTCTTTTTCTTTCCCTTCACCTAGTTGTCTAGACAATAAAGCATTCATACCGACTCCTGCACCAATCATAACCGCAATCATTAAGTTTTGAACTGGAAATGCTAGTGAAACAGCTGTTAATGCGTCCTCATTAATTTGAGCAACGAAGACACTATCTACGATATTATAAAGAGACTGAATCAACATAGATGCCATCATGGGGAGAGACATTGTCAAAATTAGACGATTAATCGGCATCGTTCCCATTTTATTTTCTTTTATTTTTTCCAACTGTTTATTTCACCTCTATACTATTTAACTCTTATTTTCTTAATTAAAACCAATAAGAAAGACATTGCTTCCCAAAAGGGAGACAACGTCATTATTACATACTACTATAGCAAATTTTCAAGAAAAATACTATTTTTTTATTTTTCATTGGAAACTGATAAAATTTCTTTTGCTAGTAACTGATAAGAACGTAACCGTATTTCTTGTGGATGGGTAATCGTTACTAACATGGCTTCATCAAATTGAAATTCATCTTGGAACGTTTTCAAACGATCATGAATTTGTTGGGGTGTACCAATTAAATGACCCTGACTTATTTTTTCAATCATCATTTTTTCCATTTCTGTCAATGGGTATTCGGCTGCTTCTTGTGGAGTAAGAAATTTACCAAGACGCTGACCTCTTGCTAGTTTCATTTGGAAAATCATATACGGTAATGCATAATACTGCGCTTCTGCTTCCGTTGGACAAGCTAAAGCATAAAATGCAACACTGATATTTTTCTTTTGCATAAATGAAGATGACACGAAGTTTTCATTGTACTGATCAAAAGCTTCTCTATTCATTTTGCCACTGAAGAATTGGGCATACGAATATCCCATGCCCATTTGTGCTGCATTACGTGCACTATCTCCACTCGAACCTAAGAGCCACATCGACGGCACCTCTTCTATAGTAGGAATGGATTTGGTTGTTGAATAAAGATCCTCTTTAGGAGTCTCATCCAGCAGAAGATTTTGAATGGTACCAGCCTTTTCGTACATATTGTTCAATAGTGGGAGCTTCCCTTGTGATAAAGCCATAATGGCATTCCGATCGCCACCAGGAGCTCTTCCTAACCCTAAATCAATCCGTCCCGGATGGAAAGCTTCTAACGTTTTAAAAGTTTCAGAAATCTTCAATGGGGAATAATGCATCATCATGATTCCACCCGTTCCCACACGAATTTTTTCTGTTTTAGCCGCAACTTGGGCCACAATGATTTCAGGAGCAGAACTTGCTAAAGATTCTCCGCCGTGATGTTCAGAAAACCAAATCCGTTCATATCCCCATTTTTCTGCATGTTGTGCCAAAGTTACGGCATCATTTAATGCTTCACGTGCTGTTGATCCACTCATTACTGGAACTTGATCCAAAATACTTATCTTCATTTTAACTCTCCCATTTCCTTGTAAAATTCTTTCGATGCTTCTTCAAAACTAGTTGGATCCGTTATAAAAAAATCATGTCCGCCGCCTGGAATAAATTTATACACTGCTTTTGAAATGTGATCGGCTATCTTTTTAGTTTGACTTTTTTTAATCAAATCATTTTCACCAGCTAGTACTAGTACGGGTGCTTTTATTGCTCTTAAGTCTTTTGATGTTAAAGATAATTCATCTACCATTAAATTTATAATACAGAGTCTTCTGATTTTTTCATTTTTATTTGAGATTTGAAGAATGGTTTCCTTTTCTAACATGATTTCTTGAAGAGCACTTTCAATTAATCCATCTACTTCAAAATTTGCACCTAGTGTTATTAAGGAGCGTACCTTTTCTGGATAATGAGCCGCTATATACAATCCAATATTTCCACCATCACTATACCCAATGATATGCACTTGATGAAGATTGTGTTTTTCCAATAAACTTACAATATCTTCTGCAATTCTTTGAAAGGTAAGAATTTCAACAAATAAGTCTGATTGACCATGTCCTCTTGTATCCATTGCAAAAACGGTAAAGGAATCTAGTAAAAAAGAATATTGATTTTCAAAAATAGTAGAATCTTCACCATTTCCATGTAACAACAGGACAGCCTCCCCTTGTCCACCTTTTCGATAAAAAATATTGCCTTTATCTGTTTGCAAGTACTGTTCTTCCATTATTCTTTACCTCTCTCTGGATGTTCAGGTAAACGCCACTCTATAAGTTCTTCACCTAAATCTTTCAATACTTCATTCACTTTTGAAAAGGGTTTGGAATCAAAAAAACCTCGATATGCTGAAAGTGGACTTGGATGTGGCGCAGTAAATACAACATGTTTTTTGTTAGTGATGAATGCTTTTTTAGCAATAGATGCATTTCCCCAAAGTAAGAAGATTACGGGTTCTTCTCGTTCATTCAAGGCACGAATCACCGCATCTGTTAATAATTCCCACCCTTTTCCACGATGAGAATAAGCTTGTCCACCACGAACCGTTAAAACACTGTTTAGTAAAAATACACCTTGCTTAGCCCAATTCGTCAGATCTCCATGTTTTGCGGGTGGCGCCCCTAAGTCAGATTCCATTTCCTTATAGATATTTCGTAGGGAGGGAGGAATCTTTATGCCTGGCGCAACAGAAAAACTCAACCCATTAGCTTGATTGGGACCATGATAAGGATCTTGCCCTAGAATTATTACTTTTACTTTATGATAAGGAGTCAGTTCGAATGCATCCCAAATTTGATTCATAGGGGGATAAACCGTTTCACTTTGATATTCTTTTTTTAAGAATTCTCTTAGTTGTTGATAGGAAGGAGAGCTAAATTCATCTTCAAGGATTTCCTGCCAATCATTATGAATGATTTTTTTCATATAACCTTCCTTTCCTAATAGCTGTCTACACGCTAGTGTATCAAAAAAAATAATTCTGCCTATTAATCAAGCCTAGCAATCGTAGGAGTTCTTACCCATTTTAGGTGAAATCATGGTAAACTATTCATTGAAAATTGTTTTATTCTAACAGGGGGTTATTTTAAGTGATTCAATTAATTGTATCAGATATGGATGGTACGTTACTGAATGATAAGTTGGCTATTTCAGATGTAAACCGTGAAGCAATTCATACCGCAAAAAAAGCTGGAATTGATTTTATGGTCGCAACTGGAAGAGGATATACAGAAGCAGTTCCAGCACTGACAGAAGCTGGCATTAGTTGTCCTGTTATTTCAGTAAATGGTGGGCAAATATTTGATGAAAATGGTGAACTAGACCAGAACCTAGGAATTGATAAGCAAAGAACCAGAGAGATTCTAGATCTTGTAAAAGAACAAGGCTTATACGCCGAAGTTGTTATGACACATGGTGTTTTTTCTGAAGATAAAATCCAAAGAGTAGAAATGATGACTAGTCTTTTACATAAAACAAATGCTCATACAACTTTCAAGATGGCTTTAGTACTTGCTCTCGCCAGAATGGAATTATTGGATATAGATTACGTAGAAGATTTTCAAGAGTTATTAGCTGATGAGCAAACGCAAGTATTAAAAGTACTAGTGTTTAGTAATGGTGGTCAACCTAAATTAAATCCACTCAGAAACGAAGTAGAAAAAGATGATCAACTTGTTGTAACTTCTTCTTTCTATAATAATATAGAAATCAACCATTACCAAGCTCAAAAGGGAATTGCTTTAGAGCGTTATGCCAAATCAAAAAATATCCCCTTAGATCGAATCATGGCTATTGGTGATAATTTTAATGATGTGTCTATGCTTCAAAAAGCAGGAGTCAGTTTTGCAATGGAAAATGCAGAACCAGGAGTAAAAAAACATGCTACATATCTTACTTCTCTAAATACAGATCACGGAGTGGCTGAAGCAATTTTGCGTTGTATAAATGAAGAGCTTTAACAGAAAAAGGTAACACTTTTTCAAGATGAATCGTCCTTTCTAATTAGAACAAGAGAAAGGAGGAGTTCCAAATGGATCCGAATGTTTTTTCCTATATTGAGGCGATTAGTAACACTGGCTTCCCCATCGTTATTTCTTTATACTTGCTAAATCGCATGGAAAAGAAAGTGGATGCTTTAGTAAGTGCTATTGAGAAGCTTAGCAATACTCATTCCCTCATCCATAAAGGTTAACTCACTCGGGATAGCTTGGTTTTTTTATGAACCCTGCTGTCCCGATTCATCTTTTTCTTTTTTAAAAGGATATAATTTGATAAAATAATCATACTCTTGTTGTGCACAACAAGTAGTTGAGAGGAGAAATAAAATGGCAGAAGCTAAAGTAAAAGTATCGAACCTCAAAAAGAGTTTTGGAAGCAATGAGGTTTTAAAAGGGATTGACTTAGAAGTTACTGAAGGAGAAGTAGTTTGTATTATTGGCCCTTCTGGATCCGGGAAAAGTACATTCCTTCGCTGCTTGAATGGTCTGGAAGAAATTTCGGGTGGAAACGTCCTTATCGATAACGTTGACATTACAAACCCTAAAACAGATATTAATAAAGTTAGAGCAGAAATTGGGATGGTTTTTCAACATTTCAATCTTTTCCCTCATCTAACTGTTTCTCAAAATATTACACTAGCACCCACAGAGTTAAAACGACTTGCTAAAGAAGAAGCAAAGAAAAAAGCAGTGGAACTCTTAGATGTAGTCGGTTTATCTGAAAAAGAGCTTGTTTATCCAAATTCATTATCAGGTGGTCAAAAGCAACGAGTAGCAATTGCACGTGCTTTAGCAATGAATCCTGACATTATGTTGTTTGACGAGCCCACCTCTGCATTAGATCCAGAGATGGTAGGAGAAGTACTTGAAGTTATGAAACGACTTGCAAAAGATGGGATGACAATGGTTGTCGTAACTCATGAAATGGGATTTGCTCGTGAAGTAGGCGATCGTGTTATTTTTATGGATGGTGGCTATATCGTAGAAGAAGGAACTCCTGAAGAGGTATTCCAACATACACAACATCCTAGAACAAAAGATTTCTTGAATAAAGTACTATAATTTTTTCAAAATACAATACAAAAAAACACTTCTTGTGAGCGATTGTTCGCTCCTCAAGAAGTGTTTATTTTAATTTAAAATAGTAATGGTCATTTGTTGTCTTCCGAAAGCATTCATTCGACCAACATCTTCCATATGTAAATCAATTTTGTTTCCTTTAATAGCTCCACCTGTATCTCCAGCAATTGCAATTCCATAACCAGGTACATCCAACAGGCTACCTAGAGGAATAACATTTGGATCAACGGCAATAACCATTGAATTTCGACGTAAATCAATTCCTGTTGCAGTAAAATTGGACAACCCTGCTTCGTGACGAGAATACGCAGTTGCTGACACTGAAAGAGTTCTTCCGTTTGTTGATGCAGGTGCTTCAACAGCAGGCTGTTCTTGTTTTTCAACAACCGGTGTTGATACTGAACTTGATTGAGTGGTTTGAGTGGACTGAGTAGTTTCAGATGCTTTTGTTGCAGTTTCTGCTTTAGCAGCTTGCTCAGCGGCTGCTACTTTTTCGGCTGCGGCTACTTCTTCCAAACGAACTTTCTCATTCTCTTTTTTAGTTAAGATTTGATTTAAACCTTCTTGATTATCTGCCATTAGAATTTGTAGACTTTCTAATTCTTTGTCAAATTCTGCAAGTTCTGTTTCGACTATAGTTGTTTTTTCTTTGATCGTTACCACTTGTTCTGCTAACGTTTCTTCTAATTCTTTTAATTTTTCTTCTTCTTCCATTGCTGAGACAATTTGTTCTTTATCAGCAGACTGGATTTGTGCAAGGGCTACAAAACGTCCTACAAAATCTGTAAAGTTTTCTGAGTCAAAAAGCATCATAACACGATTAGTAGTTGATGGAGATACTTGTAGAGCAACCAATCTAGCTTCTAATTGTTCTCTTCTTGCTGCAATCAATTCTTTTTGTATTGAAATTTCTTCTGTAGTTTTTTGTTTGTCTGCTTCCGTTTGGGATACTTCTGCTTGTAGATTCTCAACTTCTACTTTTTTTCATTTATATAGGATAATTTGTCAGCGATGGTAACTTCTAAGTTGGAAATTATTTGTTGTTGCTTTTGCTCTTGTTCTGACAGTTGATCCAACGTAGCTGCTTGAATAGGTGTGGCAGCCAAAAGGAGTTGTGCAGCTAGTCCAGCAATCATCACTCTTCCAAACTTTTTGTTTTTAACCAATATTCGTTCGCCTCTTTCTTTTCGAATTCCATCCTATTATACTTCTCAAACATGCTCAGTTGGTTTCAAGGACCTTACGATTCGGTTTCAAATTTATCATTCTGTTATATAAGGTCGATTCCCGACTTCGTTTTGTAACACATTTGTAACCTGGTAGCGCTTTTACGTCATATGTTTCATAAACTCTTTAAATAAATTAGTATTCTATTCAATTTACATTAAATTTTTTTTGCAGGAATCTCCTTATCTTGCTATGATAGAGAAGATATTATTACAAAGGAGATACAAAATGACTAAAAAAATATACTACGCAAGTCCCCTCTTTTCAGAAATGGAATTACAGTACAATCAATTTTTAACCGGTAAAATTAAAGAAGCTTATCCTGATTTAGATATGTATATTCCTCAAGAACAAGGAGATATCAACGATAAAAATGCATATGCTGACTCTATTAAGATTGCAAAATATGATACCGACGCTCTGCTTTCTTCTGATTTGATGGTCGCCGTTTTAGATGGTGCCATTATTGATGTAGGAGTTGCTACTGAAATTGGTGTTGCTTATCAAGCGGAATTCCAATAATAGGGCTGTACACCGATTCTCGTCAACAGGGTGCTACTCACCCTCAGAAAATAGCAGCCTTACAAGAAGTTGCTGAGTCTCAGTTTTCCTATATTAATTTATATACTGTTGGGTTGATAAAAACGAATGGTATCATTGTAAACAACAATGATGCTCTGCTCAAAAAAATAGGCGAATATTTATAGAAAAAAGTCACAACGAATGCAATCATTCGTTGTGACTTTTTTTTGGAATAGCTTTTGCTACGGTTCAAGTAATAAAATAATAATTAATCTAAAAGCTAATCTTACTTAGTTTTTCGTTTCGTTAGGACTAATCCAATGATAAAACCAATGATTGCTGGTATAAGCCAACCCATACCAACTGAAAAGAGTGGAATAAATCCCTTAGCCCAGATAGATAATTGATCTAATCCAATACTGCTCTTTAATCCTTTTGGTAGTGCATGAAGGAAATCAATTAATGCAAAAGGCAAAGTGAAGATCGTAGTCATTTGATATACAATCATTTTATCTTTGAACAAAGGACTAAGAATCGTAACAACGATTAACGTAATCGCCAGTGGATAGAGGAACATCAATACTGGAATGGAAAAAGCAATAATTTGATTGAGTCCAAGGTTAGCTACAATAAAAGAAATAGCAGTAAATACATATACATAATGATTATACGTTAGCTTATTCGGAAAAAGAGTAACGAACATTTCACTAATAGCTGTAATCAGACCTACTGCGGTTTTGTAACAAGCCACAGTAATAATAACTGCTAAGACAATTCCACCTAGTCCTCCAAAATAGTGACGAGAAATATCTGCTAATGCAACTCCACCATTTGGACTCACTTCAATGATTCCACGACTGGTAGCACCTAAATATACCAAACTAGCATAAATAATTCCCATCAAGGACATACTAAAAATTCCAGAAATAATAGTATCTTTTGCAATCGATGCCGGCTTTGTTACACCTAAGTTTTTAATCGTACTAACAATAATAATACCAAAAGCCAATGATGCTAAAGCATCCATTGTATTATATCCTTCTAAAAACCCTTTGAAAAAAGAACCTTGTTGTTGGTAGGCTTCTGCAACTGGAATCGTTGCTACCTCTCCCATTGGATTGAACATTCCGAAAGCAATTAATATTGCCACTGAAACTAAGAAAATAGGATTCAATACTTTCCCTACCCATTTAAGAATTTCAGTAGGTTTCAAAGAAAACCACAAAGAACTTCCAAAAAAGAGTGCTGAGAAAATAAGTAAAACTAGCTGCAACTGATTTGCAGGTAAGTATGGTGCAAAGGCTGATTCAAAAGAAACCGTTGCTGTACGAGGGATGGCAAAGAATGGACCAATTGTCAGATACAAGGCGCATGTATAAAACATACTGTATCCAGGACTCACCTTGCTAGCTAACTCGTATAAACTATCTTTACGAGACATTCCCATTGCTACAATACCTAGAAATGGTAATCCTACTGCTGTTGTTAAAAAACCTAATGTTGCCGGAAGCATATCTGCTCCGGAAAGTTGGCCCATTTGAACCGGAAATATGAGATTACCAGCTCCAAAAAACAGACCAAATAACAATGAACCTATAAATACATATTCTTTTCCTGATAGTTTCTTTTCCATAACGACTCCTTTGTGCGTATGCTAGTTAATTTTTTGATGATTGAAATATTCTAACACGTTTTTAATCAATATACCATTTCTTTTATGACAGATCCGTTCCCTAATTCATCCTGCTCTATTCAATAAGGAAATGTTATACTAGTAGGGTAATAATGAACCTGGTTAACAAAGGGAGTGTTCGCGTGAAGAAAGATCATATTTTGATGACCCGTATATTTTTAGATCAATCATTTTCTGATGTAGCACTCTACAGCGGAATCTTATATCTTTGGAAAGACAAAAAAACTCTTCATCTTTATGATTGGAATAGGTGGATGAATCATATTCCTTTTGGTGATGTACCAATCTACCAAAATCCTTTTCCATTTCAAAAGATATCTACTCATATAAATGATATCCATTCCTGTTTTATAAAAGAAATTTTATTTGAAAAAGAAGTACGAGACTTTTTTATATATAATCATGACCTCTACTATCTTACAGAGGACGGCTTTTTCGTTTTGACACCTGAAAGTGGAACCCTTCAATCTGATTTAATTTCTACAGAAAAGTTTTATTCTTTATCTCTCAGTGATATGAATCGTGTGGCTCTTTCAGGAGGAGAATCAGGAGTATTTGAATATTTTCTATCGGATAAGAACGCTATTTCAAAAGGAGTTCATCAATGGGATCCGACTCCTACCTATTCAACCGAATGGGATGGACATCATTTGCTCCAATTGGATGAAAATAAAGCCCCTGTTCAGTTGCTTCATTTTTATATCCACAAAAACATTTTTCAAATAGAAAGAAAAATTCCAAAAAAAGAATTAAAAAAACAAATTCCATTTTACAATGAATCTTTGAATTTACAATACCACGAGGAGACTAATAACTGGAATACGTTGTTCCAATACCTTCCTCCTGAAGAAACAAATGAAACTGATTCCTTAGATGTATTTCAAAGTCGAGAAATTCCAGTAATCGTAATGCCTAGTCTTTTTTTTGCTCATCCATTATTACAAGAGAATACGCTATATATAGAAGAAAATAAGCAAGGTCTCTTCTTAATGATTCAAAATGATCAGTACCTACATGTTCCACACACTGATTATATAAAGTGGTCTACTTATCCAAAATCAAGAAATTATCAAAATCACTTCCACCTTCTCTCAGAGCAAGGGATTACCTTTTTTTATTTCATGAAATGGAGTAAAAACCTAGATAAAGATAAGCTAAAAGACTTTTATTTTGCTAGGATTGTGTTAGAATGTGGAATGACAATATTAAACGAATTGAGGAATGCCAAAAAATGATTAGTGTATCAAATGTAAGTCTTCTATTTTCCGATCGGAAATTATTTGACAACGTAAATATTAAATTTAACGCAGGCAATTGCTATGGTGTTATCGGAGCAAACGGCGCCGGTAAATCAACTTTCTTAAAAATTTTATCAGGAGAAATTTCTCCAACTACTGGAGATGTTATTCTCGATCCAAACGAACGACTATCTGTATTAAACCAGGATCACTTTGGTTTTGAAGATCATCAAGTACTAGATACCGTTATTATGGGAAACAAACGTCTTTATCAAGTAATGGCAGAAAAAGATGCTATTTATATGAAAGAAGACTTCTCTGAAGCAGACGGAATTCGTGCAGGTGAACTTGAAGGTGAATTTGCAGAATTAAATGGATGGGAAGCAGAAGCAGACGCTGCTAGTCTCTTACAAGGGCTGGGAATTAGCCAAGATCTTCACTACAAGAATATGAGCGAATTAATTGAACCTCAAAAAGTGAAAGTATTATTGGCACAAGCATTATTTGGTCAACCTGATGTATTACTTTTGGATGAGCCTACTAATGGTTTGGATAAACAGTCTATTGAGTGGCTTTCTGAGTTTTTGATCAACTTTCCAAATACAGTTATTGTGGTTTCCCATGACCGTCATTTCTTAAACACGGTATGTACCCACATGGCAGATGTCGATTTCGGACAAATTAAACTTTACCCAGGGAATTATGATTTCTGGTTACAATCAAGTCAACTAGCTGCAAAATTAGCTGCGGACCAAAACTCTAAAAAAGAAGAAAAAATTAAAGAATTACAAGATTTTATTGCGCGTTTCAGTGCAAATGCTTCTAAATCAAAACAAGCAACTTCACGTAAGAAAACACTCGATAAAATTACTCTAGATGATATCCAGCCTTCTCTACGTAAATATCCATTTGTTGGATTTACACCTGAACGTGAAATCGGAAACGATGTTCTGATTGTGGAAGGTCTTTCTAAGTCTATTGATGGAGTAAAAGTTTTAGATAATATTAGTTTCTCCATTGGACGAAATGATAAAGTCGCTTTTACAAGTCGCCGTGATATCGCAACGACTACCCTATTCCAAATCTTAATGGGGGAAACAGAAGCTGATTCTGGAACATTCAAATGGGGAGTTACAACTTCTAGAAGTTATCTTCCAAGAGATCATTCTTCTGAGTTTCCAAATCCAAATATGAATATTTTAGAGTGGCTTCGTCAATTCGCCGGTAAAGAAGAAGATGATAATACGTTCCTACGTAGCTTCTTAGGTAGAATGCTTTTCTCTGGAGACGATGTAATGAAAGGTGTTTCTGTACTTTCTGGTGGAGAAAAGGTTAGAATTATTCTTTCAAAAATGATGCTTTCTAAAGCAAATGTTTTGATTTTGGATGATCCAACAAACCACTTAGATTTGGAATCTATTACTGCTTTAAACGATGGTATGATTTCATTTAAAGGGGCTCTCCTCTTTTCATCACATGACTATGAGTTTACAAATACAACTGCAAATCGCATTATTGAAATCACTCCAAATGGTGTGGTAGATCGTTTGGAAACTTCTTATGAAGAATTCTTAAATGATCAAGATGTTCAAAAACGCGTAGACGCACTTTATGTATAAAAACATTTAATAAGCGTTGAGACTTTTGTCTCAACGCTTATTTTTTATTTAAATAGATTTTTATTGTTTAGAGTGTTAGTCTTTCTCTAGTAATTTCCGATAACTATTTTCGATGAAAAAAGCTCCAATCGGGGCAGTAATTAAAATTGCAACAATAGAAACCGTCAGGATTTCCTTTCCAAATGGAAGTCCCATTGCTAATGGAACCCCACCTATTGCAGCTTGTACCGTTGCTTTGGGCGTATAAGCACCCATTGTAAAAAGTTTTTCTTTTGTTGTTAAAATAGTACCTGCAGTAGACAAGAAAACGCCAAACATTCTAACAAGTACAGCAAGAATAACTAAAGCAACCGTTGCAAAACCAGCTTGTAGCGTATAAGAAATATCTAAACTGGTTCCGACTAAAACAAATAAAATTACTTCAGCTGGGATCCAAAGTTGATCAAAACTATTAGAAAGTTGAGTAGCTACTTCTGAATTCTTTTGGTTAAAAGTAATTCCCATAGCCATAATTGCTAGCAATCCAGATATCGATACCGTTCCAGCTAATTGTTGTTCTATTTCGAGTAATAGAAAAGATAAACTTAGAAATAACAAGACCTTAATCGGATTTATTACTTGAAAATATTTAAAAAATGAAAGTAGTAAAAGACCAGTTAGCACTCCTAGAAGAATTCCTAAAAGAATAGAGATTGGAATACCAATAAAACTTAGAACATTCATATTTCCGCTTAAAGAAAGTGCTGTGAAAGAAGTAAAGGCAACAATTACAAATACATCATCAATGGATGCTCCAGAGAGTATCAATTGGGGAACGGAATGTTTTTTTACCGTACCCTTCTTTCATAATTTTTAACATGAACGGTACAACAACCGCAGGAGATACAGCTGCCAAAACCGTTCCCATTACCATAGAACTAATGATATCCATTCCCAACAAAAGCGGTCCTAGTAAAGTAACAGCTACTATTTCAACTGTAGCAGGAACAAAACTCATCATCAATGCTGATCGCCCTACTCTTTTTAGATCACGAATATCTAAGGTAAGTCCCGCTCTAGTTAATATAATAACCAAAGCAATCTGTCTTAAATCTGGAGACAATCCTAATATAGAATCATCAAGAAAATTAAAAACATACGGTCCTAATAGTACCCCAGCTAAAATCATTCCAATCAAACCAGGAACTTTCATCTTTCGAAATACATACCCTAAAAGTAAACCAAAAACTAAAACAAAAGCAATACTTGTTAACATGTTAACACTCCTTTTTTATATGAATACAAAAAAGCTGACAACTCTGCACCTATCTCATGCAGAAGTCATCAGCTTTTATCAAGCGGTTCAAGTTTTCCAACTTAGGGAGACATTCATTCCCAACTTGTTTCGA
The DNA here is from genome assembly GCF_021513155.1 of Jeotgalibaca sp. MA1X17-3. NCBI lineage: Bacteria > Bacillati > Bacillota > Bacilli > Lactobacillales > Carnobacteriaceae > Jeotgalibaca > Jeotgalibaca sp. MA1X17-3. The sequence goes on along the minus strand of NZ_CP090983.1, from coordinate 937,768 downwards.
TTCAATTTAAATAGAGTATAATCTATTTTCACCTTTCTGTCAATTTCTTGATTTCCAAAAAATGTTAGCTACACAAGCAATTGTACTCTCATTCCAGATTTGGTGAGCCGTCATACGAGTCCCATCTTCTGCAATTTCAGAAGATGTACTCATTTTACTTGTAATCATATTTCCAAATCCAACTTCTTTTTCATATTTAATTTGAATTCTTTTTATTTGATGAGAAATCAAAAAATTAAAATCAACGGTATTAATAAGCCAATCAAAGTACTTCGAATTATTAACATGCTGATTGGAATCGATATCCAAATAGCGTACAGTAAATAGTTGTTCTTTTGGATTCTCCTCTGTTATTGGTATGACTTTAGGTTGGCGGATAATCGAGCGAATTTCATCAGCTTCATATGGTTCTGTCATTTCTTTTTGAACACGAACTAGTTTACGAGTTTCTAAGTTCATTACAGAAAAGGTTGAGAGAACTTCTACTAGTAAATGTTCATTTTCATCGTAAGCTCGAAAAGCGCGATAGGTAAAGAATCGATTATAACTCATTGCTTCTGTTTCAATTGTAATTTGGTCACGCCTACGTGGAATTTGATGAATATCGATATTATACTGAACAATTACCCAGCTTAATCCTTGTTCAGACATGCTGGCCTCGGTATTTCCTATAGAATCACTTTGTAAACCTGAGACATGGATCATCAAGTTAATCAGTGATGGTACTGTCATTTCTCCTTGAAAATCACATTCATATCCTTTTACTTGATGACTTAATCGATATTTTAATCCACTCATTTTCTTAATCCGCTCCTGTTCTTTTTCCTCTTCTTAAACACTTTACCATATTTTTAATACCTCTTCTACATAACGAGAATCGAAAAGCAGAAAAGATGTTTTTGTTTTCCATAATCTTTTTATTTGTTTTTCAAATAAAATGACTTTAAAAAATTCTCTTTGTTATACTTAAAAGAAAGAAATACTTATGTTTCATATCTAGGGATTCATTTTAAACATTGTATTATCTTATCATAAAGGAGCGATTTTTTTGCGTATTTTACATACAGCTGACTGGCATTTAGGTAAAATAGTCAATGAATTCTCAATGATTGAGGATCAACGTTATTACCTTCACCAATTAATTGATACTATCAAAGAAATGAATGTTGACGTCATTATCATGGCAGGAGACCTATACGATCGTTCATTACCTCCAAAAGAAGCTGTCTCACTGGCGGATGAAATTCTGACTCGAATGATAACCGAATTGAAAGTTCCAGTATTAGCCATTGCTGGGAATCATGATAGTAATGAGCGCTTGGAATTTGGTTCTCGTTTATTTACAGAAAATCAATTATACATGGAAGGTACCATTAAACCAACCATTAGAAAAGTTCAAATTGAACAGACAAACTTCTACTTAGTCCCTTTTGGCGACCCCATATATATTCGTGAAGTCTACCAAAATCCAGACATTCGTACGATGGAGGATGTCGCCCGATATCAAGTCGCCTCCATTAAAAAAGATATGAATCCGGATGAATGTAACATTTTAATTGGTCATAGTTATGTGATTAGTGGAACTGCGGATTCAGTTGAAGCCTCTGATTCAGAGCGTCCCTTAAGCATTGGTACTGCAGAATATATTCCAGTGGAGGTATTCGAAGACTTTGACTATGTAGCGTTAGGACATTTACATAAACCTCAAAAGGTGAAAAAGGAATCGATTCGCTATAGTGGTTCTATTTTAAAATATTCTAAATCAGAATGCCGACATAAAAAACAAGTGACTCTTGTCGATATTGATAAGAATCATTTAGAAATCACACCTCTTTATATTCAGCCCAAACGTGATATGCGTACTCTTCGAGGTGCCTTTGATGACTTGATGAAAGGTACCTCAAATGATTATTTATTCTTTGAGTTAGAGGATTCAGGAATCATCATGGATTCCATGAATCGATTACGCCATCGTTATCCAAACGCAATGGGCCTGGAATATGTCAATCATCTAGAAAAACAATTTACTAGTCTAACCCATACTCAAGCAGACCTTAAAAAATACTCTTTACCTGATCTATTCAAAGAGTTTTACTCCGAACATACAAATTCTCTTCTAGACGAGCAAGACGATACTATTATTTATGATGCATTTTCAGCTGCAGAAAGGAATTCAAAATGAGACCTCTTCGATTAGAGTTAACTGCCTTCGGACCTTACAAAGAAAAAACGGTACTTGATTTTAAAGATTTAAAAAATCAAAATCTTTTTTTAGTATGTGGTCCTACTGGCTCAGGAAAAACTACTATTTTTGATGCAATTGCTTATGCTTTATATGATGATGCTAGCGGTGAGAGTCGAAGTAAGGATACTTTTAAATCTCAATTTGCCTCCGATCAAGATCTTTGCGAAGTAACTTTTGAATTTGAACTAAAAGGTGAAGAATACAAAATTATTCGTTCCCCGAAACAAACGGGACCTGGAAAAAGGAAAGGTACTGTAAAAAATTATGAATCAACCGTTGCTTTTTATAACGGTGACACGGTCACTACGAAGATAAAAGACGCTAATGAAGAAATTACGACATTACTTTCTTTATCTTATAATCAATTCAAACAAATTGTTATGCTCCCTCAAGGTGAATTTAAAAAACTTCTTGAGTCAGATAGTAAAAATAAAGAAGAGATTTTTCGGGACATTTTCCGTACCGAGCTCATTCTCTCTTTCCAGGAAATTTTAAAAAAGCAAGCCTCACAATTAAAAAAAGATGCAGAACATGCCGAAATTTCTCTGCGTGCTGCTTATGAGTATCTAATCGATATTGATGATGAACAACTAATAAATGCGATGAAACTCCAAGATACAGAAAGTGTACTAGATCGCCTAGATAAATTAGCGACAAACTATTCTAAAAAGGAAGCTTCATTTTTAGATTCCTTGAAAAAAAATGATCACCATTTATTAATTTTGCAAGGACAAGTTACCGAATGGGAAAAATACGAGATCCTTCTTCTTGAAAACAAAAAATTATTAGCTGTTACAGAAGACTACCAGCGAATAGAAACAGAACTTTTTGACTATCAACAGGGAAAGATTTGTTTAGAAGCTAAAAAACAGTGGCAAGCTGCCGAATTAGAAAACAATCAAATCCAAAACCAATTTATAATAGAGCAAGAAGAAAAGAAAAAAACAGGTACATTGATTCAAGATTTAACAGATCAATTTTTTAATATAGAAGAAGAGTATAAAAAACTTCCTCAATGGCGCAAAGAAAAAGAAGAATTAAAGAAGCAAAATGAAAAAATTCTTCAATTAGAACAAATGGAAGAAGAAAAATTAAACTTAGAAAAACAAAAAACGGATACAAAAAAAACCATAGAATCTATAGAGGTACAACTAGTTGAATTGAAAAAAAACAAAGAGAAATGGAACGCACAATCTCTAGAAATTCGTATCGCACAAGAAAGTTTATGGGAAAAAAATGAAGGTAAACAGTTGATTCAAGAACAAATAAAGAATGTACAAAACAAAGAAAAGGATATACAAACGTTAGAATCACTTATCGAAGATTTGCATAATGCCATAAAAGAAATGAAAAATAGCCAAATTAATTATGAAGAAAAAACAAATCTTCTTACCGAACAACGTAAGCTTTACAATAACAATTTAGCGGGGATTCTCGCTGCTGATTTGGAAGTGGATCATCCTTGTCCAGTTTGTGGTTCCTATGAGCACCCTTCCTTGGCTCAACCTATATTAGAGACTCCTTCCGACGAACAACTCGAAGAGATGGAAAGAAGTCGCGAAACTGCTTCTCACATCTATTCTAAGAATTCTGCAGTCGTAGCTAGCTTAAAAAAACAAATTACTACCTTTGAAAACTCATTAGGATTTACTATTGAATCTCTTCACTCAGAAAAAATGAAACTTTCAAAAAGAATGGATCAAGAAAGTGAAAAACTACAAGCTTTAGAAAAAGAACTTCAGTCTCTTCAAGAAATGATCGTTCATTTTGATAAAGTACAATCAAAAATAACAACTACTGCACAAGAAGAACGAGATGCGGAGCTAAAAAATAAAGAACTTCACACAAATATTCTTCATCAAAATAATCGTATAGAAGTTTTAGAATCAAATAAAAAGAATTTATTACCAGAAATTTCCAATCTAGATTTAGAGGTAGTTAAAAAAGAACTCACTGAGTGGAACAATAAAATCACTCACATCGAAAAAGAATATCCCGAAATGAGAAATAAAATAACTGAATTAGAAAAAAAGTTAGCTGGACAAATATCAACCATATCTTCTTTAGAAAAGCAGGTAGAAACTACCGATCAACGAGTGGAACAATTTCATATAGAGTATCAGAATAAACTAGATCAAGCTGGTTTCAAGGAGAATTTTGAAGAAGAACTACTATCCAATCAAGCAGCCCAACAAAAAGAAAAAGATCTGATAGAGTTTCAAGACTCGGTAAAAATAAATACTCAAAATTTAAACACTCAAAAACAACTCATAGATAGTTATGGGAACGATATGACCTTAGATCATCTAGAGCTAGAACGTAGACAGGTTCAAGAAGAAAAAGATTCAATCGAAATACAAATAAGTATGATTCGCAGTTTGTTACAGACCATTGTAAAAGGTCAAACCTCAATTAAAAAAATCTATAAAAAAATGCACGGAGTTTTAGAAAAATATCAACGTGTTCAACGTTTATCTGAAATTGCAAATGGAACTTCAAAAGAAACGGGAAGAATGTCATTTGAACGATATGTGCTAGCTATCTATTATGAGGAAATTGTAAAAGCAGCTAATATTCGACTGCAACAAATGACAGCTGATCGTTACTTATTATTACGTACAGAAGAGAAAGGAAAAGGGATAGGTGCTAAAGGCTTAGAATTGGATGTTTTTGATCATTACACAGGCCAGACACGTTCCGTTAAAACTTTGTCTGGTGGTGAAAGTTTCAAAGCATCCTTAGCTTTAGCGCTGGGATTAAGTGATGTGATGCAAAGTCAGAGTGGCGGCATCCAAATCGATACACTTTTCATAGATGAAGGTTTCGGAACCTTAGATTCGGAATCATTAGACCATGCGATTCAAACGCTAGCAGAATTAAATGCCCGTGGAAGGATTGTAGGAGTTATTTCACACGTAGATGAATTAAAGACACGTATTCCAGCTCATATTGAAGTCACTCATACTTCTGAAGGAAGTCATGCAAGAATAACTGTATAAAAAACAAGACCTCAACTATTCAGTCGAGGTCTTATTTCTTACCCTATTTTACAATGAGAACATCACACATAGCATATCTTGTTACATGATTGGTTACCGAACCTAACACCATTTTAGCAATCCTACCTTTTCCAGTAGCTCCGATAACGATCAAATCTATATTCCATTCCTTAACCAATCCTTCCGCTATTAACTGTTTTGCATTTCCAGTACGTATATTCTTTGAAACACTCACATTCTCTTTCTCCGCATAATTTTCTAGAGCATGGTGCAATTCTTCCTTACTTCTTTGTTGATAAGCGGCTTCTTCTTCATCTCGAGTTTTTTCAAGTATTGTCACTACATATATTTCTGCTTGGTTTCTTTTTGAAATATGAACTGCTTTCTTAAAAGCATCAATAGAAGGTAATGAACCATCTACCGGAACCATAATTCGATTATATTTCCCTAACATTTTTATTTCCTCCTCACTTTTTGAAAGCGTTACCTTTCCTTCATTTTACAGCACTTCACAAAAAAAAGCGAAAAAAAAGGAATGCATATGCACTCCTTTCTTCTTATATCTTTTCAAAGTCTGATTCTCCAAATGCTTTTATATCCTTTTCTAAAGTTGCCTGAGAAAGATCATGACGAACTTTATGGATAGAGTGCGTTGTTTGAGCAGCATTAACGATCCCAGTCATAAGGACATCAATAACATTTTTCGTCATCATATACCTATATATTAATCCGGCAGCTAAAGCCTCATTCGTTCCCCAAACATAAGAATCTGAATCTGTATAACGCAAATCAAATCTTAGCGTACCGTGTTTATGACTAGCATACTGGATACATTTACTTTTATAAGTAATAATCACATGTTCTGTGCCCATGTCTAGATACCTATTTAATACCTTTTTCAAATCTTCATCATTCTCTATTTTCATATCAAAAAACATTTCTGCCTCAGCTTGAGTAGTGACAAACATTTTTACTCCTTTTAAGTTAGATGGAATATTATGTGCCTTTAACGCAGAAACAGTAACCATAATTACAGGAATTTTATTTTTAGCAGCAATTTCTAAAACCATTTCAGTGGTTTCCCTTGGAGTATTTGTATCCACCATAATTGCTTGCGCTTGTTTTAAAAGCATAGAACGTTTCATTAGCCAATTTGGAGTCATTCGATCATAAATATCCATCTCCGCTAAACCAATAACCATTTCAGCTTTATTATCCAAGACTTCCATATACGTTCCTGTTGGGAACGCATTTATTTGCTCCACCTCGTTTAACTTCATGAAAGGACGCATTTGATCTTTTATTGTTTTCGCTTCTTCATCTTCACCTACTAAAGACATTAAGACAACATCTTCTTGTAAACGTCCCAGGTTCTCAGCAACACTTAAAGCAACTCCACCGCAAGATGTTTGAGAAGTAACCTTGTTAGATTCCCCAGTAATTAACTCATTTTCGATGAAGTAACGGCGATCGATAGCTGCTGCTCCAATACAAATAATTGGTCGAGTCTCATTGACAACATACGCTTTACCTAATAAGTACCCTCTTTTAACTAATCCAGAAATAATATTGGCGACGGCTGGACGTGAGAGTCCTATTTTATCTGCCAACGCTTGCTGTGAAATAAAAGGATCCTCTTTAATATAAGCGAACACTTTTGATTCCTTTTCATTCAATGCCATCAAAAAAACTCCTCTTATCAAAATAATATTCTATATATTTATTATCGGCATTATCCCAATAAATGTTTAACATCTTTAATAATAGCATAATCATCTATAAGAATAAACAGAAATATAAAATACAATTGTGTTCATTGCATACATTCGTGTCTACTAGACTTGGATTATCAAAACTAAAATGTACGGATATTTTATAGCTCTGTTTGACGTAAACGTAAACATAATATATTAGATATCTTTTTGTTTTCATATTTTTCATAAATAGCTAGACTTTTTTGATATGCTTTTTTAGCTAAATCATTCTCATTCTGTGCAAAATACAAGTCACCCATTCCCATATAAATCCAAGCAGTATAACGATCATCGGGAATATTTTTTGCTTGAACTAACGCTTCTTTTAAATAGAGGTTACTTCTTTTAAAATGAAGCGAAGAAAGAAAGGTCATAGCTCCTTCATAATAAGCAGTTACAAGACCAATCAAATCATCAGGAGTATGGGTTTTTCGATACAGAATTTCTTCTTCAACAAGTAATTCGGCTGTTTGATATTCTTCAGCTTTTCTACAAACCACAATCAATTCGTGAATCATCTGTAACTCGAATTCCATATTTTGTGCTTTTATAGCATTAAATCGGCCTTCTTGAAAGCAGCTTTTTGCACCTTCATAATTTTCTTGTAAGGCGTAATTGATTCCTAAACCATAGACTAATCTCTGATAGAGTGGATTTGCCTTATCATCTAGCAGGTAAAGAGCTTCTAAAAAAAGCTTTTCAGCTTTTGCATAATCTTCTTTTTCATGAGCTTTTAAAGCTTGTTCTGATATTTTTTGAATTTCAATTTTATCCATCAGCAGTACCCCTCTACTTTCCTATGTATGGGATCTTCTTATATGTTTGATTTTATCATGATAAGGAGCATTAATCAAAAACACAAAGGGATAGTAAAGAGTTTTTTATACGTTCATAATATGAAAACATAAAAAAGAATTGAAGGGACATCTTACTCTTCGTCAGCAGCCGGGGATGTATGGCATGCAAAATTATGAGGGGGAATCGTGTTATGTTGTGTCTAAAGAGGGTGTCCCTTCAAAACCGCCTGTGTAGTAGCTATGGTAAAGCGAGGGGCGTAGATTAAGGGAATAGTAGGTTAAGGAAATACGTTTCATAAAAATAGTATTGTAAAACATATTTTACGAATTATATAGTAGTAAATTCTAGAATTTGTGTTAGGTAAGAGTAATGGAGATAGCAGGTGACTTTGGGGTTGAATAATGTGAATAGGTGCACGTGGAAATAAAAAGTATTAATAATTTCTTAAAAATGTGTTTCTTGCCATCAGTATACAATTAAAATCTAATAAATGCAAACTCATTTAAAACTTTTGTTGAAATAATAATGAAATGTTTTTATTTCCATATAAGAAAAAACCTTCTGAGATGGTTGTCTATACAACTATCTCAGAAGGTTTAAATTCCATATTTCCATTCTTAAAAATAAACAAAAAACTAAATTCTTTTATTCAAACATTTGTCCTTTTATAACTGAACATATAGTGATAATATGATTAGGGTGCTGTTTCTAAAAATTCGGGTGCAATTATGTCATCCACTAATTTTTGATAATGTTCTGGTTTAATTTCAATGTCATCAAAACGATTTAACCCATGTTCTGATGCTAACTCATCTGTATATTCATCTAACATATATATTTTAAAATCTTTCGTAGGAATTTCCATTCCTGTTTTGTATTCAGTAAAGTGGCTAATCGTTGGTTTAAATTTAATATTTTCTACAGACGTACCCTCTTCATCTACTACAAAGTCAAACGTAATCATCCCACCTAGGGTATTGATATCTGCGAGTGCATTCGCTAAAAAATTACCTAAAGAATAGACAACGAGCATTTCGTTTCCATTTTCTCCTGTTAGCCATTCAATCGGTTGAATATGATGTGGATGAGTTCCAATCACAACATCTACTTCTAAATCAGCAAATAGTTGTGCATAACTTTTTTGGAAATCATTTACTACTGGGGTATCTTCGTCTCCCCAATGAGCAGAAACAATAACAACATCACTTATTTCTTTCGCACGAGCCACATCTTGCCTTATTTTCTCTTCATCAAAGTAAGCCACTCGCCAATCTGTATCAGGCAATAGTCCGTTGGTACCATATGTATAAGCTAAGAATGAAAAGGTCACTCCATTTTTTTCCATCGTTGGTATGGTATTCCGGTCTTCTTCACTTAAAAATTTCCTGTGTAAATTAAATCATCAAATTGATTCCAAACTTCTTTTGCATGAATTGCACCTGTGTAATCATAATCTAGCGTATGATTGGTTGCGCCATTAATTAAATCAAAACCTAGATCATGCATATTTTGTGCCATTTCATCTGGAGTATTAAAGGATGGGTAACCAGCATATGGATAATCTGATCCAGCTAATATTGTTTCTTGATTTAAAAATGCTAGATCTGCCTCTCCTATAGACGATGCAACATTATCAAACATCGGTGTAAAATCATAGGTTCCATCATCTAGTTTTGCTGATTGTATGACAGAGTCATGGATTAAGTTGTCACCTACTCCAATAAATGAAACACGATTTTCTGTTTCTTCTTCTGATTCTATAATCGCTGCAGATTCACTTTCTGATGATTCTACAATTGCTGGTGTGGATTCTATTCCATTGCTACTGTCATTTTGATCTGTATCTACGTTTGCACTGCAACCCCACAAGGCTACAATCGAGATGAGCGACATCCATTTTTTCAAAATAATTCCTCCATTTTTTTAACATGTATCCAGTATAAACAGTCTTTCCAAAAAAGTCACTTGATATAGATACACATTACATATATTTTTAATAAAGGAACTACGATTCCGGTAATGATTGGTTGCAAAGAAATGTTAGTGTACTCCATCCAACTTCTATGACCAACACCTTTTATTCTTTTTAATTTAGTTTTTTTACTCATGTTCTATTGCTAGTTTAAATTATTTTTATTATGGATATCAATGACTTTTAAAAAAAGAAAGAACCAGAATTATTAGATTCCGGTTCTTTCTTTTTTATATTTTCACTGTTTTATTGCTTATTCTGGAACTACAATACTTGCTGGATCAATTCCTAAAGCATCTGCCATTTCTTCATTAACAACTAGTTCAACTGCTGTTGAAGATTGCACGGCCATCGTGGCAGGTTCATCACCATTTTCTAGAATTTCAAGAGCCATTTCTCCCGTTTGTCTTCCTAATTCATAGTAATCAATTCCGTATGTAGCTAGCCCACCTGCTAACACTTGATCAGTAGAAGCAGCAACAACTGGAAGTTCATAGGCAATCGCTACTTGAGAAACAGTCGCCATTGTACTTGCTAACGTATTATCCGTTGGAATATATACTCCATCAACATCTTGTGCAAGAGACTCCATTACTTGTTGAACGTCATTACTTGAATTTACTGTTAGAATTTTTACATCAATTCCTGATTCTTTTAGAATTGCTTCTGCTTGATCAGACTGGATTACAGAGTTTGGTTCACTAGAATTATAAATAATTCCAATTGTTTTAGCATCGTCAACAATAGAAAGTAACAATTTTACTTGGTCTTCAATCGGACCTGCATCCGTTGTTCCGGTAATATTTCCTCCTGGAACTTCTAGACTATCTACTAAACCTGCATCTACAGGGTCAGTGATTGCTGTAAACAGTACAGGAAGGTCTCTCTCAACATTTGCAATACTTTGTGCAGATGGTGTAGCAATCGCTAGCAGTAAGTCGCTTGTACCTGAAATTCGTTCAGACATCGTTTGTAAGTTTGCTTGGTCCCCTTGAGCATTTTGGTAATCAATATTAAGGTTCTCGCCCTCTTTGTACCCTGCTTCTTCTAATACATCTATAAACCCTTTACGAGAGGCACTTAAAGAATCGTGTTCTAAATACTGTAAAATTCCAATATTAATAGTCTCTTTATCCGTTGTACCATTTTCTTGTGCTGTAGAACTAGTTGTGGAAGAAGCATTGCTTACATCTGAAGCAGAATCCCCTGCGCCATTTCCTCCACATGCTGCTAATAATACCGTTGCACCTAATGCTAAACCTGCTCTTTTTATCTTTTGTATATTCATTTCTATATTCCTCCTATTATTTTACGAGAATTTTTTAAAATATCCACCTCAACTACTTTTTTCAAACAAAAAACCCATCCAGATGAATGAACAATCTGAATGGGTGATTCTAACGATTTGGAAAAGAAAACTGTTCTTCTCTTCATATCATAGCCACTCAGATTTTCATCTATGCGGCTTTTGCTCCATGCAAAATTTCTTTAGCCTATCATAGATACAAACATGTTGTATATGTTTGTATCCATGGAGATCATGTGTACAAACATTATCTATAAAAGCTAAAGTAAAAATTATGGGAAGAAAGATGTGTTTTCTTTTGGATATTCATTAGAATCCCTCGCGTTTCGATTTGATATCTGTATATTACGTTATCCATTATGAGATGTCAATGATAATGTTAAAAAAAGATTAGAATTTTAAGTAGATTTTTTAAATATAGTTTTTCTACGCAACTTTAATTCTTTTTCCAACCAAACTCTTTACAGTCATTACTGCAATAATCCCTTTAATAATATCTCCAGGTAAAAAGAGAATCACTCCCGACATCAGAATTTGTAAAAGTGATAGATGACTTTCTAATACCACATTTAAGATGAAAGCCATATACGGAGTACCTACTAAATAGATAACAACCGTTCCAATAATAGCAAGAAGAGAAAGATTTTCCATTTTTTTATTTTCTCGTAACCAAGCAATCAAGGTTGCCGAAAGTATAAAACCAATTAAAAAACCAAAACTAGGAGACATAGTCGTTTGAAATCCTTTTACGAGAAGAACTAACAAGAGGTGAAGAAGTTGAGAAAGAAAAGCTGCAGGTACTGATAGAATAAACCCAGATAATAGCACAAATAAAGTTTGTAAAGTAACAGGTACCGGCCCTACTGGTATGGCAATCATTCCTCCTACAAAAGATAAAGCAGCCATTAAACTAATACGAGTTGTATCTTGTACTGAAATTTTCATATTAATAATCCTCTCATTGTTTTATTTTTATACTGATTTCTCCATAAGAAAGTGTCTGTTTTTCATTATGTTCCATCTCAATAACTAAACCACCTTCATCATCAATCGCAATTGCTTTTCCTTCTAACTCTTCATTATTTTTTTTGAAGGATACTTCTTTACCTAGAACAAAACATCGTTCACGATATTGATCTAGATATTCTTTGGATTCCATTTCTTGATAAAGAGGATAAAATTCATTCATAATTTCCGCTGCTAATTGATTGCGTGTAATATTTTGTTCGCTTGTTTGTGAATCAAAAATTCCACCAATAATTTCTTGGAGATTTTTGGGTATATTCTCTTTAGATATAGTTACATTAATACCGATTCCTAAAATAATCGATTCAATTGTTTGGGTTTCCATATTGATAATACCTTCTGTCAAAATTCCACATATTTTTTTTCCATTTAAAAATATGTCATTTACCCATTTGATATGAGGCGTTTGATCTGTTAACTTTTCAATCGCTCGACAAACAGCAACTGCAGCTACGGTCGTAATCAGTGTAGAATCTTTTCTGCAGGTACATCATGTAAAATCAAACTCATATACAAACCTGTACTTGCTGGTGAAACAAATACTCTTCCCAAGCGACCTTTTCCTTCTGTCTGCTCTTCCGATAAAATTAAAGTATCTTGCTTAATCTTTTCATTTAACTTTTTTTTGGCCTCATTATTCGTTGAATCGATTGTTGGATAAGTATGAATGGTAAGAGAAGGAAGCGATTTATTTAACAATCCTTGAATCGATTCAGTATTTAAAACATCTGATTTTTCAAGAAGCGTATAACCAGACTTTGGCACTGATTCAATTTGATGACCCTCTTCTTTCAAGGTCTTTATCGCTTTCCAAATTGCTGTGCGACTCAATTGCACTTCTTCCGCAATTTTTTGTCCAGATAGAGACTGGCCTCGATTATTTTCTAAAATTTTTAAAACTCTTTTTTTAGTGGACACATTCCTTTTCTCCTTTTTCTATATTTTTATCTAGTTTACTATTTAAGTTACCTTAGGTCAACCTATTTTTTTATTTAGGTTAACACATAAAAAAGAAGCTGGTTTCTCAGCTTCTTTTTGCATCCTATTATTAATCGTATCCAATGAATTCACCAGTCTTCGCATCAATATGGACATCGTCGTTGGATTGTTCTGCATCTTCAATATCTATTTCATAATATACTTGGCCGTTCTTACTATCAATTTCCCATTCCTTCGCGTATCCACTAGCTACTTCATCAAGAGCAGCTTTCATAGCTTCTTGTGGAGAAACAATGCCTTCTAAATCTAATACATCATCTTCTGCGTTATCCTCACGATCTTCAGTGTCCTTTTGTTTAACAATTTCTCCAGAGTAAGCATCAACTTTTATTTCTACTGAATTAGAATCATTATACCCTTCTACTTCATATACATAGCTATCTCTGTCATTATCAATTGCTATAGAAGTGATTTTTGCATTTGGAAAAGTATCTTGAAATTTATCTACTGCTTCTTGTAAGCTTAAATCAAATGTTGTATTTTCAATCCCTTTTATATCTACTTGGCTTTCGCTTTCTGTACTCTCTGAAATAGCTTCCGAACTGATTGATGCTGAATCCATAGAACTACTACTAGACATTTCCTCACTTGACATCATAGAGCTTACACTTGATTCTGTGGAAATCATCGAATCATCTGTACCAGTATCTGTATTTCCACAAGCCATTAACAACAAGGATGATGCTACTGTTAGGACTCCCCATTTACTTTTTGATAATTTCATATTCTATCTCTCCTCTTATTATATTTTATGTTATATCTTAATTATAGTAGAAGTCCTACTGAGACCAAAAGAAAGCGATTCTATAAAATAGAGATGGTGTCTATAAATAAAGACAATAAAAAAACCCAAGAGTAAACTCTTGAGTTTTCATCTACTATTTATTAGTTATTTGGAATAACTGTTACAGACATATTTTGACGTCCAAATGCCCATGCAGTATCTAAGTTTGTAATGTGGATATCAATACGGTTTCCAATAATAGCAGAACCAGTATCTCCAGCAATATACGTACCATAACCAGGAACAATGATCGTTGATCCTAATGGAATGAAGTTTGGATCAACCGCAATAACATTTGGATTCTCACGTAAATTGATTCCACTGAAGGTATAATCGCTTAAAGCTGGTTGGTTAGTAGAATAAGCAGTTGCTTCAACGTTTACTGTATATCCTTCAGATGTAGCCGCTGGTGTTTCTTCAACAACAGGAGTTTTGGCAGCTGGTGCCTCTTCAACAACTGGTTCTGTTTCTTTTACTTCTTCAATAGCATTATATTCTTCAATTGTTTCAACTGGTGTCTCTACTTCAACTACTTCATCTTGACTAACATCATAAGATTTTACTGATTCACCTTCACCAAGTGTCACTACTTTATTATCCGTAGAAAGGTAGATAGATCTTCCTGCCATAATAAAATCAGCATTAGAAATATTATTTACTTCCACAAGAGCATTTACTGAAATATCAGTTGCATTTGCAATAGCAGATAGTGTATCTCCCCATTGGAATGTATACTTGCTTCCTTTTTCATTTTGCTTTAAGTCGTTTTTAACTTCAAGTACGGTACGAGCTGTCCAAGTTTCTGGAGTTAATTCTGCTGCTTTAGTTTCTGTTGGATTTGAAAATGCCATCATTCCTGTAAGAGCAATAGATGCACCTGTAACTAAGATTCTATTTTTAATATTCATATGTATGTTTCGATCCTTTCTTTTGTCCGCAGATTTCTCCTGCAAGTGACGTTTAGAGGCTTGGAAATAATCTTGTAAATCTATTTCCTTTTCTTAAACCAAAGTCATCTTAGCATGAATATAGGGTAAAGATAGGTTTTACATACGTTTGTTATGGTCTCTTAACAGCTCTGTATTAAAAAACATGTTTTATTACAGTACAGGTCCAAATGTTACACTCATCTTTCAAAACATTTGTTTTTGTAATATGAGGTTTTCTATTTAAACTCCTGATTTTATCATATGAATATCCTATTTTTAAAGACAAATGTTTTCAATCACATATTTTTGCGATGTTACTAAAATAAAAAGCTTTCTTTTGGACCTTTTCAAGTCCAAAAGAAAGCTTTTTTAAGCGGGCGACGAGAATCGAACTCGCGACAAGAGCTTGGGAAGCTCTCGTTTTACCACTAAACTACGCCCGCGTTATTTTTACTGACGAAGATAATTGTACTCCCATTGTGTGTTTTTTACAATAATAGATAGGGATTTTAGTTATTTTCCCATCAAAAAAAGATACTCCGAAGAGTATCTTTTCTAAATCACCTAGTTTACTTCAACTACATCATACTTCGTATCAACTAAAGCATCTATATACTCAGCTTTTGTAATTTCACGTTCTGTTTCAATCGTTGCATTTTTGGAACTAATATCAACGAGCACTCTTTCAATACCTTGTATACCTGATAAGCGTTCGCTGACATTCTGGGCACATCCATCACATTTCATTCCATCGATGATTACAACTTGTTTCATATATGATTCTCCTTTTATTTAACTTTTGAGGGTTTAAATCTTTTTAGTCGTAGTGCATTCAGTAAGACTGATACAGAACTAAAACTCATGGCAGCTCCGGCAATCATTGGATTAAGAAGCGGTCCACCGAATACGTAAAGCAATCCCATCGCAACTGGAATACCGATTACGTTATAGGCAAATGCCCAAAAAAGATTTTCTTTAATATTCTTAATAGTAGCATGACTGAGTTCAATAGAAGTTGGTACATCCATCAAATCACTATGCATTAATACGATATCAGCCGATTCAATTGCGACGTCTGTACCATTTCCAATAGCGATTCCAATATCAGCCTGAGCCAGTGCAGGAGCATCGTTAATTCCATCACCAACCATGGCTACTTTTTTGCCTTCTTCTTGTAATTTTTTTACTTGATTTGCTTTATCTTCAGGTAAAACTTCACTTAATACTCGATCAATTCCTACTTGTTTTGCTATTGCTTGTGCAGTTCGTTTATTATCTCCGGTCATCATGACCACTTCAATTCCCATATTTTGTAATTTTTTAATCGCATCCACACTGTGTTCTTTCAGTGTATCCGCTACTGCAATTATCCCTAGTAGTTTCCCTTCTGAAGCGATGTACATGGGGGTCTTCCCTTCAGATGCAAGGCGATCAGAATCATTTTTTAATTCAGAAAGATCGATAGAATACTCTTCCATCAATTTTTGATTCCCTAATTGAACTTCCTTATCATTTATGATCACTTTTATACCATGTCCTGGTATTGCTTCAAAGGAATGAACAGAAATGAACTCGATTTGCTTCTCTTCTGCTTCTCGTACAATCGCTTCCCCTAATGGGTGCTCCGATCCTTTTTCAGCAGAGGCCGCTAACAGGAGTAATTCATTTTCTTTTCCCACTTGCATCGTTAGAATATCGGTCACTTTTGGTTGTCCTTCGGTTAAAGTACCTGTTTTATCAAATACAATCGTTTTAATATTATGGGTAGTTTCTAAAGCACCCCCACTTTTAATTAAGACGCCATTCTCTGCACCTTTTCCTGTTCCAACCATAATAGCTGTTGGAGTAGCTAAACCGAGTGCACAAGGACAAGCAATTACTAGAACTGATATAGTGATGGTTAAAGCAAAAACACCAGATTCTTGTCCAAAGAAATACCAAGCTAATCCTGAAAGAACGGCTAACACAATTACAATGGGCACAAACACACCAGAAATTTTATCAGCCATTTTGGCTATGGGTGCTTTTGATCCCTGTGCATCTTCTACTAATTTTATAATTTGTGATAGAACCGTATCTTTTCCGACTTTAGTAGCTCGGTAGTGAATATTTCCATTTTTATTGATACTTGCTCCTACTACTTTATCATTTATTTTTTTCTCAACAGGTATACTTTCTCCCGTAAGCATAGCTTCATCGATATAGGTTACTCCTTTGGTAACGACTCCATCTACTGGAAGTCTTTCTCCAGGACGAACGACAATAATATCGTCCACTTGTACTTCATCAATGGAAACTTCCTTTTCTTGTCCATTCTGCATAATGCGAGCCGTCTTAGGAGTTAGGCCCATTAATTTTTTAATTGCTTCTGAGGTTTTCCCTTTTGAAACAGCTTCAAAATATTTTCCCAGTGTAATGAGTGTGAGAATAACTGCCGCTGATTCATAATATAAATCCATCGCAAAGCTGCCATTTCCCACTATTACCATTACTGTCCCATAAAGACTATAAGCAAAAGCTGCACTTGTACCTAATGCAACAAGAGAGTCCATATTTGGATGTCCCTTGAATAGAGCTTTAAAGCCAACGGTAAAGAAGCTTCTTCCAACAATCATTACTGGAATCGTCAAAATCAATTGCAATAAGGCAAAATTTAATGGATTGACTTCAGGAACGATTAACTCTGGAAGTGGTAATCCCATCATATGTCCCATTGAAATATATAGGAGTGGAATCGTAAATAATCCAGAAATCCAGAACCGTTTCCACATCTGCTGAATATGTTGTTCTTTTTTCTCTCGATCACTATCTGTTGATTCAGCACTAGTAACCTCTTCTACTGCAGTATACCCAGCGTCTGCAACGGCTTCAGTAATATCTAAAACCGAGACTTCTTTGGGATTATAATGTACAGACATTTTTTCTGTCGCCAAATTTACTGTAGCGTTTCCCTCACCTACTAATTTTTGTACCGTTTTCTCAACAGTTTGCGCACAACTCGCACAGGTCATTCCTTCTATATGAAATGTCTTTTCTTTCGTTTTAGTTGGAATAATTACTTCATACCCCACATCAGAGATGGCTTTTTTCATTTCCTCTAGAGAAAAAATAGTTTCATCTATTTTTATATTTATTTTTTCAGTTGCAATATTAACCGTAGCTTCCTTTACACCTTTAACTTTTGAAGCTGTCTTTTCTACCGTTTGTGCACAACTTGCACAAGTCATGCCCTCTATTGCATATGTTTCTTGTTTCATAATTCACTCACTCCCTACTCAATCCATTTTTATATCAATCAGTTTTACATTCACATTGACCAGGTATACAATTGCACGGAACTTCCTCCACTGCTTCTGCTTTTTTTATTTGTAAGAGTTCTTCAAGTATCTGCACGTCTTTTTTACTTAAGGTTGCTTGCGAAAGAAGAGAAGCAATCGTAGCTCCAACCTTTTTATTACAAATTTGAGAAAGTAAGTTTTCTGTCACATGACGGATACTGTCCTCTTCTGTAATTCGAGCAGAATACAAATATTTATTTCCTATTGCTTTTGTTGAAACCAATTTTTTTTCAACTAGTCTTCCTATTAGTGTTTTACTTGTAGCAGGTTTCCAATCCATTTTTTCTGAAAGTACTTCACTAATATATCGGCTCGTTACCGGTTCATTTGCCCAAATAACACGCATAACTTCTCTTTCAGCATCTGTAATTTTAGAATCATTGGTCATTTGCATATCGCCTTCTCCTCCGTTTACATTCGTAATCTCTATGTATAGTTTACATCTGTAATCGTTATTTGTCAAATAAGTAACTTTTTGTATAATTATTTCTGTTCAGGTAAACTAGATTAAACGAAAGGCTGATAATGATCACAGGAGGAATGACGATGTTTAAAATAAAGCAGATTTTTATAATGAGTCTTACTGGAATTATATTAGGTGCTTGTAGTGGTGAGAATGCAACAGACTCTTCTGATCATGTACTTGATGAACCAGAACAGACTTCTGAAGCAAGTTTGGACGGTTTAGATGCCGCCACAAAAGCAGAATTAGAAAAAGAAAATCCAGAAGATATTAATTGGGAAAACGTTCATCTCACTAAAGGTCAGTTTAAAGAATATATTGAACGATTTCATACCTCTTTAAACGATTCTTCTACAGATGAAGAAAATACGTTGATTGTACATTCCATTAAAATGCTAACTGATACAGAAATTGAAATAATTATTGAAAATACCGATCAGTCAGAATTTGCTGAATTTACAAATTCATTTTTTGGTTGGACCATGGATACCATTATTCGACAAATGTATATTCGCTCTGATTTCTTTGATGGAGTGAATCAAGTAACCATTCGGACTCAAGATCAACAAGGGGAAATTGTTTCCGAAAGTAATGACTTTATTGAATTAGATGAAAATTAAAATCGACCAAATAAAAAGGATTCGGAATTTTATCCGAATCCTTTTTTTAAAATTTTATTTCACAAGTGCTAAGGCGCCCATTGGGTCCCATGGCTCTAATTCGATAATTGGTTTATCTAGAGCTTTCATCCATTTTTCATCTATATAGCGTTTATTGACAGCGATTTGGTACGTATATTCATCGAACCAAGCATCATCCATAGAGAAGATTCCTTTTTTACCAACTTTATCTCCCCAACTATTTTCTACTTTCCAATTAAGTGATTTTCCTTCGTTATCCAAATCGACTCCGATCAAAACCATTGCATGAGTCAGTAGGCTTTCACCATAATCCAGACGTTCTGCTTTATCCAAATCAATACCCTCACCTAAAGTTAAATCATATTCAAAAGCTTTACTGTCCATAATTCCTAATTGACGATCAGACATTTTACCTACATCACAACCAAACCATACTGGTTCTCCTGCTTCAATAGATTCAATAGCAGCTTTTTTCAAAGCTTCGATAGGTGCATTGATATATGTAATTTGTTTTTCTTCTTTAACAGTTCCTAAATATTTAACCGTATAAGCACGTCCATACGGTTTGTCTTTTGTTGGAGCATTCAATAAACTTACCATGTCCTCTAAATCCCAACCTACATAATTATTGAAGAAATCTTGTGGTGTACTTTCTGCAATACGATGAAATTGGTTATCCCGGTCCCGGTATTCATAGGTAAAGGTTTCTGGAATTTCTCCTAAAGCTTTTACAAGAATATTATAAATAAAATACAACATATCTTCTTTCATATCCTGTAACTCACCTATTGTTTTCCCATCTTTATGGGCTATTCGTAAATCTTTTGCATATTGACGTAATTTAGAAGTTAAAATATCATTTAAAATTGCTGTTTTAGATGAGTGAAATGTTTCTGGCATAGCTTCTTTGGGAACTGCACCATACTTATTCAAAATTCCAGCAAACATATCCCACTGTCCACCATCTTGTACGGGGGCCATCAATAGATGAGCAATTAAACGAGAATCTTGTGCTTCATCCAAAGTATCTAAAATAGAATCTAAAAAGTAGTTAGATTTTTCTAGTTTATCCCAGAATAAGGTATAGTTTTCAGAAAACTCAAAGGTATCTTTATTTAATTTTTCCATTGTATCAATCCGTGCTGTATTTAAAGCAGCAAACATCCAGCAACGGCCGGAATTTTTTTGATTTGTAATTTCACCTTTTTTAGTTTCTTCACTAAAAACAAAATTATGACGGCGAAGTGCTTCATTATTAAAAGACACATCATTAATTCCTACTTTAGCGACCGCATTTTTTATAACTACATTTTCACGGTTGTCATTGAAACGTTTTTTAAAACTTGATAATGTTTCTTCATTAATCATCTGAAAATCAATCCTTCCTTGAAAACTATACTCATAAGCTTACTCCTCTTTCATAGAGCTTTCAAGGTTGTTATTTTTTGAGAAATAACGTTTCCCTTCTTTACACTCAACAAACAAGCTGCGATTGTTCGGATTACATCATATTCACTTTTTGCATCCAATTCGAATTTTTGAAAACTTCCTATCTTTTTACTCATCTCTATTGCCTCATTTTTTGTTACCGTCTTTAATATTTTGAACTGATTTATCCCTTAAAAAAAGTATCCTCTCCTACATCTTATGCAGAAAGAATACTTTTTTATTTTACAATACTTTATTAGGATTCATTAAATTTTCAGGATCAAACACTTTTTTAATTTGTTGCATGATTTCTATATTTATAGGAGCCGTCATTTTATGAAAGTATTTTTTCTTAATGATACCAATACCATGTTCTGCTGAAGGTAAACCCCCAAGTTCTTGAATTTTACCATATAATTTATCTAGAACGTCATCTCTTTTTTCCTGCCATTCTTTTTCATCTTGAATATCTCCTCGAGTAATACACGTATGCAAGTTCCCATCTCCAGCATGGCCAAAACTAATCATTTTTAATCCACTTTCTTTTTCTAACTCTTTTGTATAATGATAAAGTTCTGAAACATGAGGAACAGGGACTACTTCGTCAAGAGTCACTTGTTCTGTATAGTTCACAACGGCTGTTAATAATTGATCGCGTAAAAACCAAGCTGTATGCTCCATTTTCGGATCCGTTAAAGGTAACACCTCTAAAGCATGATGTTGTCGAACACTTCCATTTAATTGATGAAGTCTAGATTCAATGGAAGCCCTACTATCACCATCTAAGGTAATAAGTAAATACGCATTTCCAATTTGAGATGGAAAATCCAATTGATTTTCTTTTTCACTTAAGGCGATTGCTTCCTTTTCGAAAAATTCCATTGTTGTAGGATCAATTCCATTGCGAAGAATAGTTAAAACAGCATCTGTAGCATGCTCTAAAGTTTCGAATGCAACGATAATGGAACGTTTTTCTTTTGGCAAAGGGATTAGTTTCAGCTTAATAAGAGTGGTTACTCCCAATGTACCTTCTGAACCAATAAACAAATTCTTTAAATCATATCCTGAACTACTTTTAATATTTAACGAACCCAGACTCATTTCCCGGCCATCTGGGAGAATGACATCAAGTTGTCTTATATAATCTCGGGTAACGCCATACTTAACGGCACGCATCCCACCAGCATTTGTCGCTACATTTCCCCCGATAGAAGAATGTTTTGAACCAGGATCAGGCGGATAGAAATAGCCACGCTTTTCTACATAATTATGAATTTCTCCGAGTAATACACCAGGTTCAACGGTAAGAGTCATGGTGTCTTCATCTAACTCCACAATTTGATTCATCAAATGTAAATCAATGACTAATTCTCCCCCTTGAGGAGCTGTTGCCCCAGACAAACCTGTTCCTGCACCCTGAACGATCATAGGAATCTTCTCGGAAGACGCAAATTGAACGAGCTGTTGGATTTCTTCTTTATTTTGAGGCAACGCGACTCCATATAAAGAGCCGGTATCTGTTACATATTCATCGTGTTTATATTCAGATGGTATTCTATCTTCAAGAAATAGACGTTTCTCATCAATGATTATTTTTTTAATTCGTTCATCTCGGTTTTTCAATCATGTTCACCTGCTTTTAAAGTTTGTATTCTTTCATCCATCTAGCGTTTAAATTCCAATCAATTCTTCCATCTTATCCATTAAACTTTGTGTATTATTATTTCCGATGACGTTTTTAGCTGCCTTCTTTACTACCTCGTCAGCATTCCCCATGGCAAAACTATGACCTACTTGTTTCAGCATTTCTGTATCATTCTGGCTATCTCCAAAAGCAACACACTGATCTTCGGACAAATTCCATTTTTCTTGTAGTTGCTTAATTGCTCTCCCTTTATGAATTCCTGGTTGAATCAAGTCAACGAATCCATATCCACTAGACACCGGTGACAGGTGACCGTTCATTTCACCGGTCAAATAATCCATTACTTCCGGCACTTCATCTTCATGAAAGGTGGTTGCAAACTTAAATATGACATCATCAATTTTGTTGAAATCATCTATTTTAACTAGTTTTCGATAATATTTTTTAAACATTTCGAAATAAGCATCATCAATATCTTCATGAACATAGCCCGTATTTTTCCCACAGACAACAAACGGATTATCACTATAGGCAACCAAGGATGCGATGGCTTGATTCGCTACTTCTTTCCCCATATCAGCACTATATAATTCCTTTCCTTTTTCAATTACATAAGCTCCATTCTCTGCTACGAAGGTGATTTCTGGCTCAACTTCTTTAAAATATGCTTGTAATTGAGGGAATTGATTGCCACTAGCTGCTACAAACTGAATTCCTTTTTCTTTCATCTTACTAAATAACTGGAAAAATCGTTCTTTGTCATACACCATATCTTTATTTAAAAAGGTACCATCCATGTCAACGGCAATCATTTTAATATCTTTTTTCATTGTGTTCCTCCTGGAAATCCCTATTTTATTAAAAAAAGAACCTTCCCTTTTATTATAACTAATATTGAAAAGGGAAGGTACTATCATTTATTTTTAGCCACGTTCTCTCTCATTATCCGGTATTTGATAATCAGCATGACTCCATTGATTAAAGAAGTCCATATCATCAGCATCTATTTCAAAATCAAAGATAGCTATATTTTCTTCCATACGACTTCTATGTACCGTTTTAGTCAAAGGTACGACGTCTTTTTGTAAATCAAAACGTAGCAACAATTGTGCCACTGTTTTTCCATACTTTTCCATCATTTCTTTAACTCTCGGTTCTTTAGAAATATCTTTAATCGGTGCTAATGGAGAATAGGCTTGTATCACAATATTATTTTCAACACAAAATTCATGTAGCTCGTTTTGAACGATACCTGGATGAACTTTAATTTGATTGACCATCGGGGTAATTTTGCAATGATTAATCAAGTTTTTTAAATGTTTAATTGAAAAATTACTCACTCCAATAGACTTCAGTATACCTTCTTCGTAGAGTTCTTCAAAGGCTCTCCAGGTTTCTCGATTATCTGTTTGCCAATCTCCATCTTTTCCTTTTACAACTGGCCAATGAATTAAATATAAATCTAGATAATCAGTACCAAGTTTTTCGAGAGTTTCCTCAACTTCTTTACGTACTTGAGTATACCCATGTGCACTATTCCGTAATTTACTAGTAATAAACAAGTCAGTTCGATCGATTCCACTCTCTTTTATTCCCTGTCCGACTAGTTCTTCATTTTCATACGCACTGGCACAATCAATATGAGTAAAGCCAACTGAAATAGCGTCTTTCACACCTTCTATACATTCTTTGGGATTGTCATTTCTCCAGGTACCATAACCTAAAATCGGCATTTGTTTCTGATTGGCTAATTCTACTGTATCCATTTCTTCACCCTTTCTTTGTATTCTTCTTTAGTATTCCATATCGCGTACATTATTGCAAAGTGATTGCTTTTCTTATGAATAATGATCCAAAACATGATACACTAAAAATAAAAAGAGGAGGGAACGAATGTTACTTACAGATTGGGGAACTATCAAAAATATTGCAATTGTGGGAATCGTAACTTATCTGATGTTTATTATTGTTTTACGTATTTCTGGAAAAAGAACACTCTCTCAGATGAATGTTTATGATTTCTCTGTAACCGTAGCTTTAGGATCTATTTTAGCTTCTACTATAACCAATGCTAATACGGCAGCTTTATCAGGAATTTTTTCTTTCACCTTACTGGTTGTCTTCCAATATATCATTGCAAAACTAGCTGTTCACTTACAGTTTTTTAATAAGTTGATTAAATCCGAACCTTCTTTACTTTTTTATAAGGGCCAGTATGACTGGGAAAACATGAAAAAGCAACGCGTCACACAGGATGACTTTCTACAAGAACTTCGTCAACAACAGTGTTCATCCACAGATGATATTTTAGCAGTTGTGATGGAAGCTAGTGGAAAGTTATCTATTTTGAAAAAAACAGATAGCTTTCCTGCAAATAATACATTACGAAACATTCAGCATCGATTTTTAGAAGAAGATCCTGAATATAGAAATGAAAATCAATAAAAAAGAAGTACTTTTGAGTTTTTTGCTCATCAGTACTTCTTTTTTATTCTTCACTCAATTCTTTTAAAGCTTTTATTGTATAATCTAATTCTTCTTTATTATTAAATGTGGAGAAACTAAAACGTACCATTCCTCGTTTTACAGTTTGAAAATGTTCATGGATTAATGGAGCACAATGGGCACCTGATCGGACCGCTATTCCGTAATCCTGAGCTAAGACATCTGCAAGGTCTCCAGAATTCCATCCTTCTAAATTCAAACTAACAATAGGCCCATGACTTTTTGGGTTTTTTTGTACTTGTTGGGAGTTCATTCCATAGATTTGGATCCCTGGTATCATTTCTATGCTACTTAAAAAGTAAAGAGTCATTTCAGATAATTCCTTTTGAATTTCCGGAACTGTTTTTTCTTCTACATAATCTAATCCGGCTCCTAACCCCACAATACCTGGAACGTTAAGTGTTCCGGGTTCGAAAATTGTTGGCAGCCCGACTGGCATTTCTTTTTCATAAGAATTACTACCACTTCCGCCAGAAAATACCGGTTTTAGCACTAAATTCCGATGATTGATACAAATTCCACCCGTTCCTTGAGGACCGTATAAACTTTTATGACCTGTAAAACAAAGGGCATCCACTCCCATTTTCTCCATATCAATGGGAATCGTTCCTGCACTTTGGGCAGCATCTACTATTAAAAGTAGTCGATGTTGTCGACAAAAATCTCCAACCTTTTGTAAATCTATCACATTTCCAGTTACATTCGACATATGATTGATGATAACTGCTTTTGTATGATTCGTTACGAGTAGGTCCAGTTGTTCCAACTGAACATTTCCATCCTTATCTACATCCAAAAAATGTAGCTCTACTCCCTCTTTTTCTAACTGATACAATGGACGAAGAACAGAATTATGTTCTTGACGACTAGTGATAATTTCATCTCCTGAAGAAAGTAAACTTTTTAGTAGAATATTCAAAGCATAAGTAGCATTCTGAGTGAAACTAACTTGAGTGGAGTCTGATAGATGGAAAAAATTAGCAACTTTTAATCGGACCTGTTCCGTTTGACGAAGGGCTTGAAGTGCCGGACCGTGACTTCCACGAGCAGGGTTACCTAACTCCTCTCCACGAAGAGCTCGATAAACAGCTTCTGCTACTTCAGGCGGTTTTTTCATAGTTGTGGAACTATTGTCAAAATAGTAGGTCAACTGCTCATTCCTCCTTAGGTTCTAGTAGTAGTACGGTCTTTTTGCGATTCTTTGAAAGGATTACTTCATATATCTTCATACTTAGATTATTAAGATCACTTAAACTATTTCTTAATAGATTCAAGTCCTCCAGTGAGAATTGTAATACTAATCCGCAGCCTGAATGAATTTGCTCCGGTAAAGGAATCAGGCGACATTCAAATCCAGATGCTTGAATTTTTATTTCTGCTTGCGCAGCAGCTTGTGAGTTGGAAAAAGTGATGATTCCATAATGGTTGCGATTAATCATGGAGAAACAATCTTATAGTTTTTTTGGAGTTCTACAATTTGGTACATATTTGTCACATCACCTACAGCTAGCTTGTCTTGATATTCAAAATATTCCAGACAAATCCCACAAGTCAATATCTCTACCCCTTCTACTGCCATCGCTTGTAAATCTTCTAAGACAGGAGATCCTTCCACCGTTAAGTTTGCACCACTGTTATAAAAAAGGATTTTGGAAGGTAATTGCTCTTGTTCGGATAAAGAGAATACAAAGCTCTTCATTAAAAGTGCACCTAGCTCTTCTGGTCCTTGGCCAATTTTATCAGAATGAATGACTACAATATAAGAAGCATCCTCTTTTCCAGAGTGAATCTGTGTTGAAGTCTTTGGTTGTAACTTTTTTTCAGATCCCTCTTCATTTAAAGTTACTTCATAGTATCCTTCATTAATTTTTTCCATTTGATAGGATAATTGAAGCTGTTCAGCCATTTTTTTTAGATTTTGTGTGGCGATTTTATTATCTACACTTATCTTTAGAGCTTCGTTTGGATATTTCTTTAAAGCTTTTTTTGTCAAAATAACAGGCATGGGACATGTTTTCCCTAAGGCATTAATTTCTTGCATCGTCTTCATTCCTTCCAGATTGATTAATACACAGTAATTTTGTGCTTTGCTTTTTGGGTAACTGTACCAATCATTCCAGCAGATACCTGTGCTTCTTGTAAATCTTTTAATAAAGAAGTTGCTTCAGATGCAGGTACACTAATTAATAATCCTCCCGAAGTTTGGGGGTCAAAGAGTACTTCTTCTAATGCAAAATCTTGAATTTTAAAATCTATTTCAGAAGCGAAAGCATTGCGATTTCGTTGTCCTCCTGCAGTCATCAAAAATTCTTCAGCTGCTTGGTAAGCTCCTTTTAGTAAGGGAATTGAAGTTGTCTCAAGATCTGCACTCCATTGTTCGGCTAACATTTCAATGAGATGACCGAGTAAACCAAATCCAGTAACATCTGTACAACTATGTACCGAATATTTTTTCAACACTTGAGCAGCATATAGGTTTAAAAAAGTCATTGAATCCGCTGCTTCTTGAAAGGAACCTTCATCCATCTCACCTGCACTATATGCCGTAGTAATTAATCCCGTACCTAACGATTTTGTAAGAATTAAAGAATCTCCTTCTTGACAAGTGTTATTTCGATAGATTTTTTTGGATGAACTTTTCCAGAGACAGACAAACCATATTTGGGTAGAGAATCATGAATAGAATGTCCGCCTACTACAATCCCACCGGCTTCTTGTACTTTCTCCTGACCACCTGCAAGGATTTCCCCTAATTGTTCCAAAGAGTTCTGTTCAGGCCAACAAACGATATTCATAGCGGTAAGAACTTCCCCACCCATCGCAAAAACATCACTCATTGCATTCGTTGCCGCAATTTGTCCAAATAGTCTTGGATTACTTACCATAGTTGGAAAAAAATCCATCGTTTGGATCATAGCAAGTTCTTCATTTAGTTT